>QIDK01000084.1 GCA_003228405.1 Gammaproteobacteria bacterium
ATTGGTCGTGCTCAGGGTAATAGTTTGCAAATTGAAGACGGCGTAGTCAGTAGTCAGCATGCCGTTGTGAATATGCAGCGCAGCCCGTATATGGATGCTATATTTGATATTGTCATCAAAGATCTAGGCAGCACCAATGGAACTTATGTGAATAACGTAAAGGTAAAAGAACAACGCCTGAAACATGGCGACCGAATTCGCGTAGGCACCCATGAATTCAAAATTATTGACAGCCATGCCGGCGTAGGCACCCAAACTGAATTTTATGTGCCTGAGGATTGAGCAGAAGGTCAAAAGCAAAAGCTGTTTACCACAGAGGACACAGAGGGCACAGAGAAAAGCGAATATTGGTTACTGCGCCTGCGGCGCAGTAACCAAAAAAACCTCTGCGTACTCTGTAGTTCAATCTTTTGTTTTATTTAATAGTATTGACTTCAGGCATTTCTTTAATATAAATATCCTGTTTGCTGAAGGGGATTTCGATATTATTTGAATTGAATGTTTTATAAATAGTGGTCAGTAAAACATCAACTACCTGACCACGCAATGAAGGATCTTCTACCCAGCACAGTAATTCCAGATCTAAACTGGAATTTCCAAAACTTCTAAAGCGCACTCTGGGTTCGGGATCGGCGCAGACTTTATCTTCTGCCAGTGCCACATTAAATAATATCTGTTTTACCTGATCAATATCACTACCATAGGCAACGCCGATTTTAACCTGAATGCGGAATTTTTTATAAGGTCCGCCAGATTCATTAATAATTTTAGTGTTACCCATAATGGAATTGGGAATTGTCAGCTCAACATCACTGCGGGTGAGCATGCGCGTGCTGCGAATACCTATATGCGTCACCATGCCCCGTTCGCCGGAATCGAGCACCACATAGTCACCAATTTTATAGGGGGCATCGGCCAGAATTAATACACCGGAAAATAAATTAGCCAGTGTATCCTTGGCTGCAAAACCAACAGCAATACCAACTATACCTGCAGAGGCCAGCCATGCGGTCATATCGATATTCCATAGAATAAAAATAATATATATCGCAAGGCCGCAAATAATCAGAATAGACAGGTTCTGAAATAAAGGTAAAGTCTGGCTACTTACTAATGGCAGCTGATGTTTGCTACGGCTAAAGTAGGTTAGCAAAATGCGGCTCAGGCGCATAAAAAATAACGTCCAGACAAATAGCGCCAGGGTGTAGAGAGTATGCGGAATAAAATAGCCTGCCTGTTCCGGCAGACTTAGCTTGCCTGCCATGCCAAGGGCAATCAGTATTATGCTGTTGCTGATAGTGGGGCGGCTGATATGGATAATATTATTATCCAGATGGCTTTCTGTTCTGTCGGCGATTTTTAATATCAGCTTACTGATGACGCCATTAAAAAGACGGGCCAGAATCAGGCTGGCGATAACAATAATGACCGCCTGATAAAATGTGTTGCTACTGAATTTAGACAGTAAGTCAGTTAGTTGGTATTTTTGAATCCAGTCCATAGTCAGGCTGCTTTATGAGTAGAAGATGTCAAATAATCACAGAATCTAGCCGAGAATACAAATGAATCTCGTGACCAGCTTATGTTTTATGCTGGGCTAGCCTGATATAGCATTTTACGCCCATCTGGTTTATAGTACGTTTTCAATTTGAACTGTACACAATGTATCGTTTGAAGCTGTGGGAGAGACCTTCCCTGAATATATTGGGAAGGCACCGAAGGCGCAACCGCCCGGAAACGCTCAGGTAAACGGACTATAGCTTCTGGCCAGACTTCTGGCAATTGACTCTGGAGAGCGGCTTCAGCCTGTGGAAAGCATGTGCAACATGATCACCACAGCTTAAATAGAAGGCCCACCGAAGGGGACGCGTAAATACCAGCTTGTTCTGGCTACGTCAATCTCTCAGGTACCAAGGACAGAGGGGCTCCATCAACTGGAGAACCCTTTGTAATGAGTCAGAAAACCTGTCTATTTGAAAATCACCTGAACCACGGCGGTAAAATCGTTGATTTCGCCGGTTGGGAAATGCCCATTCATTATGGCTCCCAGGTTGAAGAACACCATCAGGTACGCACCGATGCGGGCATGTTTGATGTGTCTCACATGACCGTTGTTGATCTTGAAGGCGATAACGTAACCCCCTTTCTACAATATCTGCTGGCTAATGATGTCGCCAAATTAAAAACAGAAGGCAAAGCCTTATACAGTGCCATGCTGAATGAGCAGGGCGGTGTGATTGATGATCTGATCGTTTATTACATGTGCGATGAATGGTTTCGTATGGTTGTGAATGCGGGTACGCGAGATAAAGATCTGGCCTGGATTAACAAACAGGCGGCTGCATATGATGTTAGCGTAACAGAGCGCCCTGGTCTGGCGATGATTGCAGTGCAGGGCCCGCATGCACGGGAAAAAGCCTTATCGGTTTTACCACTGGATGTCAGTCAGGCATCCGCAGAATTAAACCGTTTTGTGGGCACGGTTTCGGGTGACTGGTTTGTTGCACGTACTGGATATACCGGAGAAGATGGTTTTGAAATTATGTTGCCTGAATCTGAAGCCCCTGCATTCTGGGAGGCATTGTCGCATGCAGGTGTTAAGCCGATTGGCCTGGGAGCCAGAGATACCCTGCGATTAGAAGCGGGCATGAATTTATATGGCACGGATATGGATGAATCCACATCACCCCTTATTTCAAACCTGGGCTGGACCATAGCCTGGGAGCCAGAAGACAGAAACTTTATCGGGCGCGACATAATTGCGGCTGAAAAAGCCGCGGGTGTGCAACAGAAATTAGTCGGGCTTGTGCTCGAAGGCAAGGGTGTATTGCGCGGTCACATGAAAGTGCTGAGTGAGGCAGGCGAAGGTGAAATTACTTCAGGCACATTTTCGCCCAGTTTAAAACAGGCCATCGCTATTGCCCGTGTGCCGGTAGCCATTGGCGATAGTTGTGAAGTGGAGGTGCGAGGTAAATTATTAAAAGCCAGAGTCGTTAAACCCGTATTTTTCCGAGAAGGCCAGTCCTGTTTGTAGCAACGAAAACGAAATATAAAAATTGTATAAAGAGGTTATTGATATGAGTGAAGTACCAACAGATTTACGTTATACATCATCACATGAATGGGTGCGTCTGGAAGACGATGGCACCGTAACAGCGGGTATCACCGATCATGCACAGGATGCACTGGGGGATATCGTATTTGTTGAATTACCTGAAGTAGATTCAGAATTAGCACAGGGTGAAGCCTGCTGTGTCGTTGAGTCGGTTAAAGCCGCATCTGATATTTACATGCCCATAAGTGGTGAAGTGTTTGATACTAATCAGGCACTGGTTGATGAGCCGGAAATGATAAATACATCGGCATATGATGATGGCTGGATATTTAAAATAAAGCCCACGGATGAAGATGATATCGAACAGCTGATGGATGCTAGTTCCTATGAGTCTGAGCTGGAAGACTAAAAAAGATTGAACCACAGAGGACGCAGAGAGTTTCTTTATTTATTGCGCAAAGCGCAAATAAAAAAATAATATTTTCTTTGAGATCTGCGCGCCCTCTGTGGTGAAAAAATATCTCAAGTTAAAATAATGTATAAATTTAAGTAGCAATATAAAATGCCATTTGTACCCCACACCGAAGAAGAAATAAATGAAATGCTGTCCGTCATTGGTGTCGACAGTATTGAAAATTTATTTGATGAAATTCCCGCCCATTTAAAAATCGAAACACTGGAAAAAGTTCCCGCAGGCTTAAACGAAATGAGTATTAATCGTTTAATGCAAAAGCGTGCTGCAAAAGATGGTCAGCCGCTTTGTTTTATTGGCGCCGGCGCATACGATCATCATATACCCGCCGCCGTCTGGCAAATTACTACCCGGGGTGAATACTACACCGCCTACACCCCCTATCAGGCAGAAGCATCACAGGGTACCTTGCAGCTCACCTATGAATATCAGAGCATGATTAGCGCATTAACCAGCATGGATGTTTCCAATGCTTCGTTATATGACGGTGCATCGGCGGTGGCTGAGGCCGCTCTAATGGCGGTGCGGGTAAATCGTAAATCTAAATCACGAAAAATTTTAGTGCCGCGCTCCTTAAACCCGACGTATACCCGCGTCACTAATACGATTGTAAAACACCAGAACATAGAGCTGCTTGATATTGAGTTTGATAGTGCCAGCAGTAAAATTTCGATGAGTGCTCTCGAAGCATATAGCGGTGAAGACATTACCGCGGTGGTTATTTCACAGCCTAACTTTTTCGGCACATTAGAAGATGTAGACGCCATCACTAACTGGGCCCATGAAAATAATATAGTGGTCATTGCAGTGGTTAACCCATTAAGCCTGGCGCTATTAAAACCACCCGGGCAATGGGGTGAAACAGGTGCGGATATCGCCGTGGGAGATGGTCAGCCATTGGGCGCACCCATGTCATCCGGCGGGCCTTATTATGGTTTTATGTGCTGTAAAAAAGCTTATGTACGACAGATGCCCGGGCGTATTGTCGGGCGCACAGTAGACCAGCAGGGGCGCGAAGGTTTTGTGCTAACGCTACAGGCACGAGAGCAACATATTCGCCGCTCGAAAGCGACTTCAAATATCTGTACCAATCAGGGCCTGGTGGTTACCGCATCCACTATTCACATGAGTTTGCTGGGGCCGCAAGGTTTAAAGCAGACCGCGATTAGTTGCCATCAAAATACGCAGTTAATGCTTGAAAAGTTAACCGCGATTGATGGTGTTGAACTTGTATTCGATCAGCCGCGGTTTCATGAGGCTGTATTGCGCTTAAATAAATCGGCTTCTGATGTTTTAAATAAACTGGCAGAGCAGAATATTCTGGGTGGCTATGGTTTATCAAATGAGTACCCTGAGCTGGAAAACTGTATTTTAGTCTGTGCAACGGAATTAAGAATTGCAGAAGATATCGAAATGTTTGCGAGTGCTTTGACAGCAGCGCTTATTACAGAATCAGAAATAAAGGAGTCTGTTAATAAGCGATAGAAAAATAGTACCTGTAGGAGTTAGCTTTAGCTGACGATGTACCTGGCGATGCGAACGAGCCGATAAGCTTAACGGCTCGCTTCGCATCGCAATCATTATCGCCAGCTAAAGCTAACTCCTACAGGAGAAACTATTTCTCTAATATAAGGCAAGTATTCTTTTCACCTGATTCATTAGTAAATAGAGAAAATATAGTCATTCCAGCTACAGGCATGCTGGAATGACAGAGAGAATTATATTATGTTAATTTTTGAACACTCAGCCAAAGGCCGACAAACTAAAATACAGTCGGTTACGGGCAATAAAAACCCCACGGATATTCCCGCTGAATTATTAAGAGAAGATGCCCCGGGTTTACCCGAAGTCTCAGAAATGCAGGCGGTGCGTCATTACACATCGTTATCGCAAAAAAACTTTAGCATCGACACGCATTTTTATCCGCTGGGTTCCTGCACCATGAAACACAACCCGCGGGTGTGTAATTCACTGGCCATGCTGCCCGGCTTTTTATCTCGCCATCCTCTCGCGCCCGAGCAAAATTCACAGGGCTTTATGGCCTGCATGTATGAACTGCAGGAAATGTTATGTGATGTTACCGGCATGGCGGGTTTTTCATTAACGCCCATGGCGGGTGCCCAGGGTGAGTTTGCCGGTGTGGCCATGATTCGCGCTTATCATGATGCAAACGGGGATACACAGCGCAGGGAAATTTTAATACCGGATGCGGCCCATGGCACAAATCCAGCCACCGCAACCATGTGTGGTTTTACGGTAAAAGAAATTCCAACCCTGAATAATGGTGATGTCGATATCAGCGCATTAAAAGCCGCTGTCGGCCCACAAACAGCGGGTTTGATGTTAACCAACCCATCTACACTGGGTGTGTTTGAACGTAAGATTGAAGAAATTGCCCAGCTTGTTCATGATGCCGGTGGCCTGCTTTATTATGATGGTGCTAACTTAAATGCGATTCTGGGTAAAATTCGGCCGGGTGATATGGGCTTTGATGTGATTCATTCTAACCTGCATAAAACCTTCTCAACACCCCACGGCGGCGGTGGGCCGGGTTCCGGTGCCATCGGTGTGGCTGAGCGTTTAAAAGCCTTTATGCCTTTGCCCGTGGTTGAAAAAGAGGGCGATAAATACAGATGGTTAACCGAAAAAGATTACCCGCAAACCATCGGCCGCATGTCTGCCTTTATGGGCAATGCGGGTGTGTTATTACGTGCCTATATTTATATGCGTTTATTAGGTGCAGAAGGTATGCGCCGTGTGGGTGAATTTGCCACGCTTAATGCAAACTATATGATGGCGCAATTAAAGGCGCGTGGTTTTGAAGCTGCGATTCCCGATCGCTATGCATCCCATGAATTTATTATTACGCTAAAAACACAGGCCAAAGAACTCAATGTCAGCGCCATGGATTTTGCCAAACGCTTATTAGATAAGGGCTACCATGCACCGACCACCTATTTTCCATTACTGGTACCCGAGTGTCTGTTAATTGAGCCGACGGAGTCAGAAGCCAAAAATATGTTAGATGGATTTGTAGAAGCGTTGGTCGAAATTCAGCAGGAAGCGGAAACCGATGCAGATATGTTACATAATGCACCCTATACCATGCCGGTAAATCGACTGGATGAAGTGCGTGCCGCCAGGCAGCTAGATCTGGCGTGGTCGGCGGACGTCAATGAGCAATAAGCCTGGTTATCTGTAATTAGCCATAAGCGGAAGGTCAAAGTCAAAAACTTTTCACCGCAGAGGACGCAGAGATGCGCAGAGTTTTTATGATTTGCGCTATGCGCAAATCATAAAACAGCTTTTCTCCGCGTACCTCTGCGCCCTCTGCGGTTCAATCTTTCGCTTCAGGGCAATCCCTGGTTCTCCTTCCATGTGTTTCTTCGTCTCAGGCTTAATCCGTCTTAAGGAAAACCTGCATAATCCTGAAAATGTCAAAACCTGTTCTATACTCATAAAATAGTTGTTCAGGGTATTTGGCTATCAAATACGGCTTC
This sequence comes from Gammaproteobacteria bacterium, assembly GCA_003228405.1. Classification (GTDB taxonomy): domain Bacteria; phylum Pseudomonadota; class Gammaproteobacteria; order SZUA-229; family SZUA-229; genus SZUA-229. Next base: position 7,028 of record QIDK01000084.1, read on the forward strand.
TAATTACAAATTTACGAG
>QIDK01000111.1 GCA_003228405.1 Gammaproteobacteria bacterium
AATAACAATATATTATAAACCATACATGCAGCCCAGACACTCCGGCACTCTATAATTTCTTATTATTAAAATTTAAAAAGGCAGCCAGAAAAGAATGCCGCCCTTGCCTGTATTTTAAAGAGGGAGCCTCTGATTAAATCGGGTTTAATTCAGGTCGAGATAAAAACACACCTGACCTGATTAGAGACTCTCAGGATTCCAGAGGCATTCCATTTTGTGCCCAGGCAATAATTCCACCACGCAGATTAAACACGTTTTCAAAACCCTGCTGTGCCATATACCCTACTCCCTGAGCCGACCTGGCCCCACTACGACAATAAAGCACGGTTACTTCATCTGCACCAATTTCATTTAATCTGGCGGGCAGGGTATGTAATGGCAGCTTTTCAGCGCCGGGAATCATGCCCTGCGCCATTTCGGCAATAGCACGCACATCAAGCAAACGGATTTTTCTGCCTTCGTCAAAATAAGACTGAAGAGTATTTACATCAACTTCTTTGATTGCATGCATACGCAAAACACCTAATATTAGAATATGTTAATATTCCTATTTTACCTGAATTTTTAGCCATCAGGGAAGTATTTATTGAATATAAGTCACAACTTATACAAATAGAAGATATACCTCAATTTTATTTACAAATCTTATATACACTTTAATATCAATTAGTTATATCTATTTCTCCCTGTATACAGTTAATTTAAAGCCAACTGCCTATCGACTATATTAAAAATATATTATGGTAAGACTTGCCTTTTATTAACGTTCGATTGTAAGGTTAGAGTTAGAAAACTAATACGATCGACTAATTTTTAAAAATTTGGTATTTTTGGTAACAAACTGGCCTTAATAGCATCAGCAACAGCCAGCAGCCAATACCGGTAAATCTTAACTGAGGAGAGAATTATAATGAGCGATCCCAAGCTGACTATCATCGCAACTAAAGGCACACTAGACTGGGCATACCCTCCATTTATCCTGGCGAGTACTGCTGCAGCACTGGGCATGAGAGTCTCTATTTTTTACACTTTTTATGGCCTGAACCTGTTATTAAAAGACACCAGCGCTTTAAAAGTAACCCCAACAGGCAACCCTTCAATGCCAATGAAAATGCCGATGGGTCCTAAATGGTTTAAATCGATAGATTTCGGCCCTAAAATCCCTAATGTTCTCTGGAACATCCCCTGGATGGATAGTATCGCAACGACATTAATGAAGAAAACCATCTCTAACTGTGGTGTAGCAACTATTGCTGAACTGCGTGAGCTTTGTCAGGAAGCAGAAGTTAAATTCCTTGCCTGCCAGATGACCGTAGAACTGTTTGGTTATAACACAGACGTGTTTATTGATGGTGTTGAATATGTAGGTGCTGCAACTTACTTCGAAGAGTCTTCAGACGCGACTCAGTCTCTGTTTATCTAGGAAAACTCTGGGTTAATCAGAGCTTCTATGGGATTTTAAATAATCAATAGATAACGAGCAGCAACATAGCAGACGAAAAAGCCACTTAGTTTAAGTGGCTTTTTTTATATACGTAAAGCTTCGAACCTCTATGACATAACTTAATATGCACTAAACTATTTTAAATCGGTCATATAAATTATAAATTTTTGTATCACCAGGAACCCTCATCTATTACTCTTTAAATAATATGCAAACCTGCAAATCACTACGCGCTGCTATTTTTATTTTTCTGTTGATCCTGCCTTTCTACACCAAAGCTGAGCTACCTGAACTGGGTGACCCTTCCCGGCTGGGATTGAGCCCGGCACGCGAACGGCTTATGGGCCAAAATTTTTACCGAACCATAAAGGCCAGTGTTCCTTTTGTAACTGATCTGGAAGTTAATGACTATATTAACAATCTGGGGCAGAAACTCATTTCGCGCAGTAGCCAACCCGATAGAAAAGCACGCATCTTTGTTATTAAAGTGCCCAGTATCAATGCCTTTGCTGGCCCTGATGCAAATATCGGCTTTCACTCGGGTTTATTTATTGCAACAAAAAATGAAAGCGAACTCGCCGGTGTGATGGCCCATGAAATTGCCCACGTAACTCAGCGACACCTTGCACGAGCCATGACTGAGTCAAACGTAAGCCCGGCAACCATGTTTGCAACCATCCTTGCAGGCATATTACTCGCCTCACAAAACCCGGATGCGGGGGCTGCGGTTATTTACGGGGGCTCAGCCGCCCTGATGCAGTCGAAGATTAATTTCACCCGCGCTAACGAGTATGAAGCAGATCGCATTGGAATAAACGTATTAAAGGATGCGGGCATCAACCCCGAAGGCATGGCGGGCTTTTTTGAAACGCTTTTAGAGCAATCAGACTCAAATAGTGTGGTCGCGAAAATGGAATATCTACGCACCCACCCACTGGGCATAACACGAATTGCTGAAGCCAGAAATAGAATAACACCTGAAGATAGAAAACTTCCCGATGACAGCCTCAATTTTCAGTTTAGCCGTGCACGTATTCTGGTTGAAATGAGCAAGTCACCAAAGCAGCTTATCAAGCAAATAAACGGCCTGAGCAAACAACAGCAAAATATTGTATCCAGGTATACCCTGGGGCTGGCTTATATGGCTAACAAACAGGCCAGCAAAGCCGTTCCCCTGCTGACCAAGCTCAGCAATACGCACTCACATCCATGGATTAAGCTGGCGCTGGCAGATGCTTATACTGAAATAGAAAATTTTACCTCTGCGCTTAAAATTCTAAAAAAACTTAATTCTCTGCTTCCAAACTACCTGCCGGTCTCTATTCGCTATGCAAAGCTACTGATAGATACCAAACAGAGCGATCAGGCAATAATTTTGCTTAACCTTCAACTACGCACGCAGAAAAAACCGGTTGTTTATAACACCCTTGCTAAGGCTTATTTCTCCAAAGGACAGATTTCTCTGGCACTGGAAGCGACAAGTTATGAATATGAACTTGAAGGCTATCTCAGCCTGGCGACACAGCAAATAAGCAATGCATTGCGTCAACCCGAACTGAATAAGCTTACGATTCAAAGACTTGAATCAAGAAAGCATGAACTGAGTATGCAGGTAAGCAAAGAAAGAACAAGCGAGCATTAGTATTTTCTTATATTAGTTATACGTAACATATTGATGCAACTACATTTTTCTTGCTATCGTTGATGTTTTGGGTATGCTATGAGCACCAGTTTAAATCACAATAAAATAAGTTAGTAAAAGATGCTGATAGAGCTTGAATTTGTAAGAATTCAAATTTTAATCAAAATTCTACAGAAATTAAAGGATTAACTATAATCTGGACGCTATCTGAAAACTGGTTCTTTTTCCACGTAACCAAAAACACTGAGGAGCAAATTATGCGGCACACCGCTAAGGCCATCTCTACAGTAACATCAGTTGCTGCATTACTGGGCGCTCTAACATTTTCTATGCCAGGCATCTCCATTGCGGATGAAGCTTCAGACATAGCAGATGGAAAGAAGCTTGCCTTTAACAAAAAGAAAGGCAACTGCCTTGCATGCCATGAGATTGTAGGTGGCAAACTACCTGGCAATATCGGGCCACCTTTGATTTCAATAAAAGGCCGATATGATAAGAGCAAATTACGAGCTCAGATTTCTGATGCCCGTAGTGTAAACCCAAGCTCAGTAATGCCTCCTTTCGGTCCACATGAAATATTAAGTGCAACCGAAATTGACAAAATTGTTGAATTTATTCACACGCTATAATTTCTAAGGTAGACACAATGAACACTAAACGTAGATCTTTTATTAAGAGCTCTGCTGCAGCTGGCGCAATAGGCGTTGCTATAAGCGCAGGTCTTATTACTCCTCGTGCAGTTATGGCTGCATGGCCAAAAGCTGCATTTGCAGCAACTGATGTAAATATTGCCATCGCAAATGCACTGGGTAGCGAAGCAACAACTGAAAGCTCAGATATTGCTTTAAAAGCACCCGAAATTGCTGAAAACGGTGCGGTTGTACCGATTACAGTCACCAGCAAAATTGCGGGCACTGAATCAATTAGCATTCTTATTTCCAAGAACCCAACACCTTTAACTGCTACATTCAATATGGGCAAGGGTACTGAAGGCTTTATATCTACTCGTGTAAAAATGAGTAAAACATCTGATCTTGTAGTTGTTGTTAAAGCAAACGGTAAACTATACAGCGCCAGGAAAGAAGTTAAAGTTACTATTGGCGGCTGTGGCGGTTAAACCCCAGGCGAAATAATCTTAGAGGAAAATAATTATGGCTAAATCAATCAAAATACGCGCCAAGGTTAAGGGTGACACGACAGTTGTTAAAGCACTGATCAGTCACGCTATGGAAACCGGCCTGCGCAAAAACAAGAAAACAGGCAAGAAAATACCTGCACACTTCATTCAGGAAGTTACCAGTAGCCACAATGGAAACATTGTTCTGACTGCTGACTGGGGAACGGCAATTTCTAAAAACCCATACCTTTCATTTAAATTTAAAGGTGCCAAATCCGGTGATACTTTAAAAATGAGCTGGGTAGATAATAAAGGTGAAAGCGATTCCGTAGAAGCTAAAATTAAATAAGCTTTTTTTAATCACACGCTCAGAACAAACAAAAGGTAATAATTATGAAAAAAGTTGCAGTTATTGTATCTGCGCTTTGCATGCTGGTAGCCCCACTGGCTAGTATTGCTGCAAGCCCAGATCAAGATCTGAAAGATTTCAGAAAATACTATACTAATCTTTTCCCAGATGTTCCTTTTCAGGACTTCGCTAACGGTGTTTATTCAGTCGATAAAGGGTCCCGTGAACAGTGGGAAGCATTCGAAGAATTTCCTCCTTATGAAATCTTTGTTGATAAAGGTGAAGTACTTTTTAATAAGCCATTTAAAAACGGTAAAACATACTCTAGCTGCTTTCCAAATGCTTTAAAAGGCATAAAGCAAAACTACCCATTCTTCGATAAAAATCGCGGTGAAGTAGTTACTATGGAATTAGCTATTAACGAGTGCCGCAAGAAAAATGGTGAAAAGCCACTGAAATATAAAAAAGGCGCTATTACTTATGTTGGTGCCTATATTGCGTATAAATCACGCGGCAAAAAATCTAATGTGAAAATTGTTGATACTGAAAAATCTATGGAATGGTATGAACTAGGCAAGAAGTTTTTCTATGCTAAACGCGGCCAGCTCAATATTTCCTGTGCAGATTGCCACATACAAAATGCTGGTAAACGCATACGTGCAAATAATTTAGGCCCGGCATTAGGCCAGACCACACATTTCCCTGTATATCGCAACAAATGGTCTCTAAAGAGTGCTTCAGGAGATGGAATGGGTACGCTGCATAGACGCTATGGCGGTTGTAACAAGCAGGTGAGAGCCAAGCCGTTTAAAGCACAGAGCAAGGAATACCGTGCTCTGGAATACTTCCATACCTATATGAGCAATGGCCTGAAATTAAATGGCCCTGGTATACGTATGTAATGCACGACGCTTAAAATAGTAAGCATAAAAAGCCTGACTCATTGAGTTGGGCTTTTTTATGGCCATAGCTAAGCCAGGAGTAACTTAGCAGAAGGTGGAATACGCATATCTATATTGCAATAAAAAAGCCTGTCAGACACTGACAGTCTCTAGATATAGGGTGGGTCGTCCGCGACTCGAACTCGGCAACTATTGTGATACAGGGGACCATGAATACATTACTTAACCATAAAGCTTCAACAAAAGATGATAGTCACCTTTATCTGCCTGCTGTAATGCAGCAATGTACTCACTACGAACATCACACTCTTTATTGATCCTTTGTCCGCTCCAGTCCACAGGACGAGCATCAAGTATTTTTGTCAGTAACGCGTCAGCCATAATACGCGAATGCCTGCCATTTCCATTTGGAAAAGCATGAATGGACACAAGCCGGTGATGAAAGCGTAGTGCCAGTTCTTTAGGCGCGTAAGTACTGGCCTGAACCCAGAATTGAGCATCATCCATTAATAAACGAATTTGTACAGAAATTTGCTCCGCCGCTATACCGATATTTTTTTCAGTATGCCGATAGGTGCCGGCCCATTTCCATACACTGCCAAATAATTTCTGATGCAGCTCACGCACAAAAGAATCACTTAAAAGATTTTTAACGGAAACTGTTTTTCGCCCTAACCACATTAATCCCTGCTGGATATTCACCTGCTCCATCTGATCTAACTCATCCCGTGTATCGATATGCGGGAAAAGCAGACCTTCTTTTTCGTCTGGATCTAGTGGTGTTGCTCCATCAGGCTCCTTCATTAGTCGTTCCAGAAATCCCGATTGAGCTCATTAATCATCTGTGCTTTTAGGCGCACAACCTCATTTTGCAGTTGTTTTTGATCCAGCTGCTGAGCTTCCAGCATCATATGGGTAGACGTACGAGAAACAATCTCCTGTGCTTTTAATGCCGCCTGTTTCTCAATAATCTCAGCAATAGAGGCTTCCGGCACAATGGCATAAATAAACCGACAACCCAGCGCTTCAGCGGTATCCTGCATTTTTCTAAGAGTGATTTTCCCATCAAGCTCAGAACGCTCCAGATATGAGGCAATGGTACGGGTATTTCCCAGGCGCCTGCTTAATTGAGCACCAGACATGCCCAGGGCCATTCTGACGGCTTTAATCCAGCCTTCTTTAGGCTGTCTTATCACTCTTATTGGAGCTGCTGCATTAACAATATTTGTATATTGCTCACGGGCTATATCTTTAAATACCTTACTCATACGTTTAACCATAACAAATCATTTTCATATCATAAGTATAGCTATTATTATACATAATGCAATTCTTTGATTAACTATTGCTATACAAAATTACAGTGTCATAAATTCCGCAATATAAAAATGGCAAAAAAAAACCTGCCAGATAACTGACAGGTTTTTTTTAAATATGGTGGGCCGTCCGCGACTCGAACGCGGGACCAATGGATTAAAAGTCCACTGCTCTACCAACTGAGCTAACGGCCCATATTTTACATTTAACAATTTTCACTGG
>QIDK01000041.1 GCA_003228405.1 Gammaproteobacteria bacterium
ACGTGATTGTCGTAGGGAATAAACACAGTAGCTGATATCGATAACACAACAGCAAGCACTAGCCCCGCAAATGTCAGTATTAATGTCATTTTGCTTTTCTTCTTTTGGCATTGCATTATCCAGATTTTTTAGCCGTAAGTTCTGCCTGTGCTTTTTCAATAGTCCAGCCAGGGCGCAATGACATCACGTACCAGACCAGCTCCCAACGCTGTTCAGCTTCCAGAAAATCTGCAAATGAGGGCATTGGAGTGCCATCAAAACCAGTAGAGAATGTCTGATAAACACTTTTCGGATCACTGCCACCGGCAAACATGCTTGGGTCACTGAAATCACGCGGCTCTATTGGCAGATCATTGTCATCTTTTAAATTTGCTGCAGAAGGCCCATCGCCCTTACCCAGATGACCATGACATTTTGCGCATTTCATTTCCTTATAAACAACTTTGCCTGCAGCCACTGATTCCAGCGTTGGCATAGGTGGCTCGCTGACTTCTATAGGGTCTTCCTGGTATTCTTTCTCTTCTTCCCAGCGTTCAGACAGGGTTTTGATATAAGCCACTACAGCCCAGCGATCACGCTCTGGTAAAAACTTGAATGCAGGCATATCCAGATCTGCAACCAGTCCACGGGATATGGCTATAAACATATCTGTGTCAGTCGGCAAAGAACCACTGGGAGTTGAACGAATTTTGAACACGGCCTCAGTGAAATCTCTCGGCTTACGAGGTAGCTTGTATTTCGGACTTAGCTCATCAGCCAGCGTCCACACAGCACCATTGCCATCAGCTTCAACACCATGGCAGCCAATACATAAACCCCGGTAGGTCCATTTTCCATACTTGATCAACCCGGCAGTCACAGGCGGTCGGCTATCACCCTGAGGCTCAATATTGCCGGTAGCCGATGAATATTTGAAAAAGGTTGTGTAAAAACCTTCACCGCTGGCGTTGTCACCACTACTGGTTGCACCACCTGTCACCGTTAAACTGACGGTTGTTACCAAACTGGCAATTGCCAGCACCAGACCTATTTTTAGTTTCGATTTTTTCAAAGTAGCCTCCTGTCCTGATTTCAGGTCAGCACCCGTTTTGACAAGCCAAAACGGGCCATCATTTACCCAGGGAACCTCTGATCAAGTCTATAATGCTTCTGCGTGACCTGAAGAGTACAGTTGCAAGACACAAAGTGAAGTTAATGGCCATAGTCCTTAACAAACTTTGTAACGCAGCAAATGTGCTCTTCAGGTCGCGCCCGAAGGGGCTTACAGACTTGTCCGTGCTCAGCGTTAGACTTTTTCACCAGGTACCCACATGCTTTCAAAAGTCTGCCTTGTTCACGAACAAGTCTGTAAGCCAGAAGTATCATAGACTTAATCAGAGGTTCCCTAGCAGTAATTATCTGAGTCGTAGTTTTAGTTACTAAAACTATGATTCAATGTAGCCGCAGAACCTGCCGCAACAGTCACATCCTGAACCGATTCACCCAGCTTTTCATGCCAGACTTTCACCTTGTAACTTCCCGCAGGAACATCACTTAAAGTAAAACTGCCATCAGCGGCTGTAACGACTGAATAAGGGTTTTTGGATACATAGACATAACCCAGCATCCAGTCATGGGCATCACACTTAATGGTGACCACGCCATCTTTACGCAGAGGTTTTTTAATGACCCTGTTCTGCAATGGCAATGCTATGTTATACATGGTTTTCAGTTTTTTACCGTGGTACAGGTGCGTATTGTGCAACACGGGGTCACTGTTGTTTATGCCCAGCTTCTGCCCTTTTACGGCGGTAGCTACATGGGGAACAAACATGCATTTTTTATTATCTAAAGCCACTATGCCTTTTTTCTCATAGGCCTTGCCCTGGTCAATTTTTTCAATCGCCACGACTGCATTCTTCAGCCCGCCACTTGCATCAACTATATAATAATCTGCAGGAATAGAGTTACCACATAGATCCTGGTCACTGCTTGGTTTCAGATCTGGAACGGAAGGTAGCGTACCTTTAAAGCTAATTTTGCCAGAGATAGAACCTCCGTTGCTTACATCAACAACCTTATATTTACCAGCACTCACATTTGTAGCCATCATAAGGGCTGCTGCAGCACCGATAGTTGTCATCAGTATTTTATTACTCATTATATTATTTCTCCTAAATTACTATTATTTTTTTATTCAGATAAAGACCGAATATAATTAACCAGGTGCCAGACATCCTCTTCGTTTCCGTCAAAGAAATCCGCAAAAGAAGGCATCGCACCACCGTCGAAGCCCGCCATAATTGTTCTATATATATCTTCCGACTCACCGCCATTTTTATATGCACTGAGTCGGCTCAAATCACGTGGCGGCAATGGGAAGCCCCAGTCATCTTTCAGCTCAGGCGCTTTTTTGCCATCACCACGACCACCACCACCATGGCATTCCCAGCATTTGAAATCCTGATACACCTTGTAGCCTTTATTAATACTGACCGAGTTAGAAGGCAGTGGTGTGCCCACCATTTTGATAATGTCAGGATCTTCTATTTCCTTAAAATCAGGCACCAGGCTTTTAATGTAATACACCAGTTTCCAGCGATCAGATGGGGCCATGCCCTCAAAGCCTGGCATATAACCAACAACGCCACGACTTATCGTACGAAAAATGTCCTCATCCTGGGGTAACTCGCCACTGGCAGTAGAACGGAATTTAAATACGCCTGAGGTCAGATCTCTGGGACGCGGAGCGGTATCCCGACTTAGATAAAAAGCAACCGGACCATCGCCTTTGGCTTCTACACCATGGCAATAGATACAGGCGCGAGCATAAATAGCGCGGCCTTCCGCAACTGCTTTTGCGTTTTCTTGCGGACGCTTTGTATAAGGCGACACGGTAATCGGCAGCAAAACTTTATCTGCCCCTGCTTTTTTTTCAGCTGCCTGCGCAGCACCAGGTAAACCAACAACCACTGAAACAACCATGGCGGCCGACAAACTGTATATGAAATGTGAAACTTTCTTCATGTCTATTTCCTCCAGGGTTCTTAAAATGCCATATCAATGCCGACGGTGAACATCGACGTGAGGTTAGTTGCAGGATGTTCAGCGCCACCATTCATTATTGCCGTAGGCAGTTTCGCTGAGCTTTCCAGATTCTGATGATAACGGGCATACAGGCCGATATTCGGTGCCGGATAATACTTGGCAATCAAGGCCAGGAACGAGGCATCCTGGTTGAGATCTTCATCCCAGGCTGCATTCATAGATTCCGGCATTCCCCTGATTAAGCCGCCGCCACTCATCTGGTCATAACGAGCACCTAACATCCACTTATCGGTTAGCAGGTAATCTGCTTCAATACTGATACCCGATGCATCGGTTTCCCAGGTAGACATACCACCAGGATCTGACATGGCTCCGAAATCAGGCTTATCAATCGTATCTGCGATATAGGTACCGTAAATATCCCAGGCTTTGTGCTGCCAGCGAGCGGCCACACCATAACGATCCCAGCCCACGGCTTTATTGGCATAAATCGCACCACTCCCCATATTCAGAGTTGGCATCGAAGCCTTATCCGCGGTGTAGTAAAAACCCGAGAACTGCAAATTACTGAACTCACCCAGTATGTCATAACGCAGCATCACATAACTATCAAAGCGTGTTTGTGGGTTTGCTTCTGCTGTCATGTTCTGTGCCACACCCACCTGGTAGAGCAGGCTATTACCAAATACCCGACCGTGCAGTGAGACGCCTTTTTGAGAGGGTGCATTAAACAGATAAGGCTGGAACGGTAGAACAGCAAAGCCATCATTACCGTCATTGCTCGAGCCGGTCGTCATGCCATACATTTTGGCAGAAAAAGCCAGTGGTAATAATGGAGCACGCCCGATAGCCGGAGGAAAATCAGCTGTATCGGCTATTGGCTTAATCGGATTTATTTGCTGACGATGTGTTGGAAAAGAATACAGAGAAGACGGATCAAATATACCAACCTTAACCGTACCATTCTGTGGCCCGAATAAATTATCGAACATCAGCATACTGCGTTCGAAGACCATGGCAGATTCTGCCGGATCCTGTGTATCATATTCAATTTCAAAGAAAAAACTTAAATCTTTTTTCACCGTGCCTGCAAAAAACAGGTTAACTGTACGCGGAGCTATAATATCCGGGTCTTCACTTACCCCAGCCACTTCTTCGCGCATTGAACCTAGCTGCACATCACCACGAAAACGCAGCGCCATATAATTACTTATGTCATCCAGAGCGACACCATTGGTTTCACCACCGAGTAAATGTTTTTCTTTACGACCACCATCAGCTGTACCAGGTAACTGGTAGCCGTTTTCCATAAATCTTTGTCCGTAGGGATTCAGTCGAGGCTGGCGTGTATGACATACATTACAGCTCATGTCGTATTTACGTGCAAAAGCAGGAACCGCTTCTGCATCGCTCATATAGGTGATAGATAATATTGGTACCGCAAGAACAGCAAACAGTGTAGCTGAGGCAAAGCATCGTGCCCCTCGCCAGAAAGTTACTTTTTTCATTCAAACCCCTTATTTACATATGCAGATTATTACGCGTTATTGTTTAAATACAGGCTTCACCCACCAAACAATTACCGCTGTTAAAACTACGTACAAACGTAAAGGCGCAATCGAACAATAAAACATGAGCAAATAACCCGTTAACATTCAAACTGAACATTATGCGGTTATTGCATCACTAGCTTTCCTACAGGGCTATTCACACACTGTTTTTTGCATAAAACCAGAAATCTCCTTATCTATTTACGCCAACATACTTATTAAATAACCATTCCGGATAGTAGGTCTTATTTTTGTACTAAACCTGGCCATCAACAATAAAAACCGGACTTTTAATAAGTTTTGATAATGTAGCCATAAATTTAGTCTCTGTCAACAAAACTATTATTTATTTGACTAAAATCAACGTAAATCTTTTTTTCGCATATATAAACTCAATTCGCATGATAAATGCCTATTTACTTTTTCTACATATATAGTATATGGCATTTCAACCCTGTATCAGAATAGCCCTGTCTATAAACCTGCGCCCCTGAAGCAAGCAAGATTATTAAAAAAAATCAACCTTAATATATATAAATTTAGCTACCATTCGTCAAAAATAACCCAGTCGTTAAGTTAGAGATATATACCGAGCATCGCTCATGTAATTTATAGTGTAGACACTTATTTGCAGAATGCAGAAAATAATTAAAAATAATGTGCGCGGCCCTTACAAATTTTATAACCCACGCCAGATGCCCGTAAATACAGGCTGGAAAAGTTTTAACCGAAAGGGTTTAGCGGATATTTAAAAGCCGTTAAATCGCCTGATCACGCATAAATTCCTGTATCACGCAGACCCGCGCCAATAATCCTTATCCAGCTATTTTTTTTCAGGCTCAGGCGAACATGCATTTATAAAATCTGCACTAAGCGGTATACTTGCTTCCCCCTGAAATTGCAGTAATTAAAATCATGTCAGACAGCCATACTCCAACTGAAATCAAATTACACCAGAAATCAAAAATACTCGAAATCAGTTTTTCTACAGGTGAAAACTTCAAATACCCGTGTGAGTATTTGCGCACCCATGCAAAATCTGCAGAGATTGAAACCTCTGCTATACCCGTTGCCGGCAAGGCAGATGTCAGCATCGAAAAAATTGAGCAACAGGGCAACTATGCTCTGCGCCTGTTTTTTGATGATGGTTATAGCAGCGGCATTTTTTCCTGGAACACTCTGCATGAACTGGGTACGACCTATGACACCCGCTGGGCGCACTATCTGCTACAGCTGAAAAAACACGAGCTGCAGCGCGAGCCTGCCAGTAAAAATAGCGAGGGTGAGGCAACCATTCGCCTGATGTACTTTATGACAAATATGCTGCGGGTAACCCGAAAGGAAACCGAGGAGCTTACCCTGCCACCCGCAATTCATAGCGTGGAAAACCTGTTAAAGCTATTGCGAATGCGCGGTAAGGAGTGGCACAGGATGTTTGCGGATGATGCGGTGCAAATTACCGTGAATAAAAACTTTGCGGAGCTTTTTACCAAACTGGATGATGGGGATGAAGTGGCTTTTGTTCCCGTTTCCAAAGATATTTAATTTTTATTGTGTAGTCTGTACTCCCCACGCCGCATGCGGCTACAGGGAGCATATTGTCGCATCAAACTGAAAATTTAAGGCCGGCAGATAAGCCTGTTAATTTTTCAATTTGATACCGATCAACTGTTCTGCAGAGCAACCAGAATGTAAATGAGAATCTATATTATTCAGGCTAGATATCGCATCCACTTTCTCGCTACTCGCATTTATATAAGCCACTGTTTTATATGCATAAAATTAATTAAAAAATAAGCTGACAAAACATTTAAATCCGAATAAGTATTACTTATATGGATAAAGATAATTATGTTTGTGTTTTTAGTGACAAGCCTATAAAGTTCACACTCCCTGAAAATGGGTATAACTGCACACCGGGTAAACAATTCAGCACCCTGTCACGAATTGTCAGGCATTTTTAACAAAGCCTCCGGGGGAAATAGATATTCCTGCAGAAGGATTCTGGCCGATTAAGCCAGCTTAAACAGGGTGGCCCACTGGCCAAATAGTTTCGCAATTGAAAGATTGCAAAAAAATGTAATATTACAATTAAACCAGCAAAGGAGCATACGAATGCCAACTTTCGTACGTACTGAAAAATGTGATGGATGCAAAGGTCAAGATAAGACCGCCTGCATGTACATCTGCCCACATGACTTAATGAAGCTAGACAAAGACGGTTCAGAAACTGGTCACGCAATGAAGTCATATAACCAAGAGCCAGAGCAATGTTGGGAATGTTATTCCTGCATTAAGATCTGTCCACAAAACGCTATCGAATGTCGTCACTATGCTGACGTTGTTCCTTTGGGCGGTTCTGTACAGCCTCTTCGTGGTACTGACT
>QIDK01000207.1 GCA_003228405.1 Gammaproteobacteria bacterium
CGAGAAGAATTTCAGAGACGTTTGAAATACTTTGATAGTAAGTGGAAATAGTTCAGTGTGTGACCGAGCCAGGTCGGTAATGTCAGCAACACTCGTACCAGCATTACCTGAATGTACTGTGCCTGGGCGAGGCTTCCCGATATTTTTTACCGTCGGAAATCGCGGCAATCAGAGTGCGCCCAGCAGTACCTGTGGGGTCTACATGTCGACTAATGACTTCATTAGTACATCTGACACTAAAATACTCAGCTGCAGCTGGGCCCCTGGAGCCCACGCACTTGTGGAAGCCGCTTATTTTAACATCAGTGTGCCCCCGGGCACGCCGACAGGAACTGTGCGTTATTTTGGTTTAATACTAGATGACAGAAATACCGTTTCAGAATCGATTGAATCAAACAACAAAGTAGCGGCTCCAGGTTTTCCCGCAAGCACAGATGGAGTCAGAATTGAGGCATCTTGCTATTAGCAGGCTGTTGAAATTCTACTCATGGGTCAAGGTCACTGCGTTAAAACCGGTTTCAAAATGCTCATTTACACCCGTAAACTGCGCTTTTTCGCCTGATTTTGACCGGTCTCGCATCCACCTGAGCGAATTTCAGCAAGCTGCTAGCGATATTTTATTTAAAATGTACTGAAAATAGCTGAAGTTTTGCCGTGGAGGCCGGAGGAAAGATAGATAAAGCATTTAATCTATTTTCTTTTAAATCAAATGCTTATATCTAGAATATGGCAGAGAGGATGGGATTCGAACCCACGATACCGTTAGGTATACACGCTTTCCAGGCGAGCTCTTTCAACCACTCAGACACCTCTCTAGAAGGGGCGCAGATTATCTCAGACGGGCCTATGGGTCAATTTTTTTATCTCCGGTTAAATATATCAGTTGCAAACACAGTGCCCCGGTTGCTGTTGGCATGAATGAATCTGAATTAATTCGCTGCAGGGGCATATCAGCGTCTAGCCAGGGTTATTATGAAATAAAAAGTTGAAAGCTCCAGCTGAAATCCGCATAATCCCGCCTGGTAACTCGCATTGGTCCCCTCGCGACAATTAACTGCGAACTCCGCCAGGTCCGGAAGGAAGCAACGGTAGTGGTGACATTGGGCGCCGGGGTGTGGCTGGTGTGAGTTACTTTTTATTTATAATAAAAACCACGACCTAAAGACGTGGTTTCAGGCTATAGCCTTAAAAATGTTTGTCATCCCCGAATGCCTGTGTCGGGGATCCAGCGTCTTTAAGTTGTTCGAAGTCACCAGAGAACCTCTGATCAAGTCTGTGCTCATCTACTTTATAAAAACTACAATCTGCACATCACACCATGCTAAACTTGGTATCCTTTTTATTTGTAATCAAAACAACAATATTTCATGAGCTATCAGGTACTTGCGCGAAAATGGC
Source organism: Gammaproteobacteria bacterium (assembly GCA_003228405.1). GTDB lineage: Bacteria > Pseudomonadota > Gammaproteobacteria > SZUA-229 > SZUA-229 > SZUA-229. Next base: position 1,399 of record QIDK01000207.1, read on the forward strand.
GCCCCGGCAACTTTAGCGAAATGGTCGGCCAGGATCATATCCTGCGTGCCCTGATTAATGCGCTGGATGAAGATCGTCTGCACCATGCCTATCTGTTTACCGGCACCCGCGGGGTAGGTAAAACCACGGTTGCGCGCATTTTTGCCAAATCACTTAACTGTGAAACCGGCATTACTTCAAAACCCTGTGGTGAATGTGGTGCCTGCAGAGAAATTGCCGAAGGCCGGTTTATAGACCTGATTGAAGTGGATGCGGCGTCCCGCACAAAGGTCGAAGATACCCGTGAGTTACTTGATAATGTGCAGTATGCACCCACGCATGGGCGTTTTAAGGTTTACCTGATCGATGAGGTGCATATGTTATCCGGGCACAGTTTTAATGCCCTGTTAAAAACCCTGGAAGAACCCCCACCCCATGTAAAGTTTTTGCTGGCGACTACAGACCCGCAAAAACTGCCGGTGACTATATTATCCCGTTGTTTACAGTTTAATTTAAAGCGTATGCCGGTGCCGCTGATTGATGGGCATCTTAAGCATATATTGCAGCAGGAATCGGTGGTGTTTGATGATGCATCTGTCCGGCTCATATCACATGGCGCGGATGGTTCCATGCGTGATGCTCTGAGCCTGCTGGATCAGGCCATTGCCTTTGGCGGTGGCAAGCTTGAACAGGCCGAAGTGCAGACGATGCTGGGCACGGTTTCCCGTGATCGGGTGATGCAGATATTAAAAGCGCTGATTGCAAATGATGCGCCCGCTGTGATGAAGCAGGTAGATGACTTATCCGATTTAAGCCCGGACTATGCCAATGTGCTGGCAGAATTACTGTCCCTGTTGCACCAGATGGCGCTGGCGCAAAAAGTACCCGAGGCGGTGGATGAAAATCTGCTGGACAGGGAAGAGCTGCAGTCATTAGCAAAACAGCTTACTTCAGAAGATATACAGCTGTTTTATCAGGTCGGTTTAATTGGCCGACGGGATTTACCCCTGGCACCCGACCCCCGTGGCGGGCTGGAAATGGCGCTGTTAAGAATGCTGGCGTTTAAGCCAACCCTGGAAGGGCGAGCAGCGAACCCTGCTGCGGTGACAAAAACGCCTGCGCCGCCGTCATCGCCGCCGTCATCGGCACCACAGGCTGCACCGCAAAATATATCCCCGGCAACTTCACCGGCGGTGACTCAAACCCAGGCAGCAGTGCAAACTCAGCCACAGTCAGCTCCTGCACAGCAGCCCGCATCTACACCAGCACCGATTCAGTTTGATGACAACTGGACAGGCTTAGTCGAAGCGATGAACCTGCGCGGCATGGTGAAACAGCTGGCCGTAAACTGTACCCTGCAGGAAAAGTCAGCAACCGTAGTAAAGCTAATTCTTAATAAGGAAAATGAGCAGCTGTTAAACTCGATAATGCAGAGTAAACTCGAAGAAGCGCTTTGCAGCTCTCTGCAACAAAAATTAAAATTACAGATTGAGCTGGGTGAGCAGCAGGTAGAATCGCCCGCACAAACAACCGCACGCAGCCAGGTTGAGCGGCAGCAGTCTGCTGAAGTAATAATCCAGCAGGACCCAATGGTGCAGGCACTAAAAGAAAGTTTTAACGCCGAGATCGTTCCAAACTCAGTAAAACCCGTAACTGAATAATCAATATAAGAGAGAATCAAGATGAAAGGTGGCATAGGCAATATGATGAAGCAGGCACAAAAGATGCAGGCTGATATGCAGAAGGCGCAGGAAGAAATCGCCAATATGGAAGTAGAAGGCCAGTCCGGTGGTGGCATGGTTAAGGTTTTAATGAATGGCCGTCATGAAGTACGTCGGGTTGTGTTAGATGACAGCCTGATGAATGATGACAAGGAGATGATTGAAGATTTGCTGGCAGCTGCAGTGAATGATGCGGTGCGTAGAATTGAGCAGACTTCATCTGAAAAAATGTCGGGTGTGACGGCGGGTATGAACCTTCCCGGTGGCATGAAGTTTCCATTCTAATTCAGCTTTTATCTTAGTCCAGTCGCGATCTAAACATCGCTCCTGCAGCAGGTATTGTCATGTAGGAGTTAGCTTTAGCTGACGATTTGCGTTCAGGTTATACAAACTAAAACAATGTAATAATGAGCCAGTCCCCCTTACTCCTGCAACTGATAGAAGCGCTACGCTGCCTTCCCGGCGTAGGCCCAAAATCTGCCCAGCGCATGGCGTTTCATCTTCTGGAACGTGATCGAAAGGGTGCTGCCATCCTGTCAACGGCCCTGCAGCAGGCGGTGGAGAATATTGGCCATTGCACAAAATGCCGAACCCTGTCTGAAACTGAGGTGTGTGGATATTGCAGTGACAGCAGGCGAAATGATGAACTCCTGTGCATCGTCGAAACCCCGGCGGATGTTCTGGCGATAAATCAGGCGGCAGATTACAATGGAAAATACTTCGTATTAATGGGGCATTTATCACCACTTGATGGCATAGGGCCGGCAGAACTGGGCATGGATTTATTAGAAGAACGCCTCCGGCAGGGTAATATAAAAGAACTGATATTAGCCACGAATCCCACAGTAGAAGGTGAAACAACCGCCCACTATATTTCCGAAATGGCGACAGAATACAAGGTGCAATCCACCCGGCTAGCCCATGGCATTCCACTGGGTGGTGAACTGGAATATATCGACGGGGGCACGCTGGCCCATGCGTTTAGCGGGCGGCAAAAACTGGAATAATTTTTCCGACTTGTGGTCAGGAATTGCCACCGCCACTTGCTATACTTTTAAAATTGCCTAATTGAATATATTTAATGGAAATAGCACTCTCCAGCTTTAGCCCCCAGATTGACCGCTCCGCCGAGGTTGAATCTGCCCGGCAGCGTCAACAGCAGGATGATCAAAGGCAGGCCGCTGTATCCCGTGAGCGTGCAGAAGAAAATCAGCGCAATCGAAGCCGTGCCGAAGCTAACCAGAGAACACCTGATACACAACAGACCGAAAGATCACGAGTTATCAATGGCGAAGTTCTGTCATCGGAAACGGAGCGGGTTAATAACGCAGAATCCCAGCTGGTTTTAAGCCGATCCTCAACAAACCAGCAACCCTCTGGCGAGGCGGATAATCGAAGAATAACCTCGCAACAGGCGATTCAAAACTTTCAGGAAAACGAAGAACTTGTGCCAGCTGATAATGAACAGCGACAGATTTCTGGTATTATCGATGTATTCGTTTAACTATTTAAAAAGCATGCCTGCCCCAGGCTTGCAGGCATGTTTAAAATCATTTAATCGGCAATAACAAATATCTGTTAAGGCAATAGCCTGAAACCTCTCCAATACCATAAGGACGTGGTTTAAATATTTAATTAATCAGGATAAAAAAATGACCGACTGCATATTCTGTAAAATCGTTAGTGGAGATATACCCGGCGATATTATTTATCAGGACGACGAAGTACTGGCGTTCAGAGATTTAAACCCACAGGCACCGGTGCATTTTCTGGTGGTTCCCAAACGACATATTTCCACCATTAATGATTTTCAGCCAGATGATGCCGAGCTAATAGGTAAGCTGTACCTGGCGGCAAAAAACATAGCAAAACAGGAAGGCATGGATGAAAGTGGTTATCGCTGCGTAATGAACTGCAATGATGAAGGCGGGCAGACAGTGCACCATATACATCTGCATGTGCTAGGTAAACGGCAGATGAACTGGCCGCCTGGGTGATTTTAATTAAAAGCTTTTTAACTGGTTCCCGGGCTTTAACTTGCATTCTCTGTAACAATCAGTAATATTCGCACCTCTCCAAAGAACGACTCTGCAGGCGCATAGCTCAGTTGGTTAGCCTGCCAGAATATTATGGCACCTTGACATGGTGGGGGTCGGTGGTTCGACAAAATTGCCTGGAGCAATTTTGAACATGGTGATGTTTTTTATCACCATGGCCCGCAGGGTGGAGCACATGGATGTGCGGAATAATCCACTTGCACGTAGAGCATACCTGGCGACAAGACGTGCTGGATATAGTGGTATGTATATTTAGAAAAAATGCAGGCGCATAGCTCAGTTGGTTAGAGCACCACCTTGACATGGTGGGGGTCGGTGGTTCGAATCCACTTGCGCCTACCAATTCAGAAGACGGAAGACAGATATCAGAAGATAGATAAAGAATCTGATCTACTTCCGTTGTCAAAGCGCAAGAGGATGAGAACCACCTGGTTCGACTAATTCGTGGGCCGGAACCAACCGTCAGGGATGCAGGTTCTGTTAAGCATTCCTGGTGAAGCAGGTCATTCGGTATTTACAGAAAACCAGCAGGGAAAACAGGCAGCATACACTTTTAACTGTTTTTTCAACTGTGAATTAATTCCCATTCTCAACTCCATGCATTTCAATTCAGCTCAGTTTGCTGTAAATTACCTACTAAATTTACATTTAAAACGTGGAAAAATGAAAAAGCATTTATTTACAGGCCTTTTATCGATCTGTTTTTTGTTAAACAGCTCGTTGCTGGCCGCAAAAAACATCCAGTATGTCAGCGATGACCTCACTATTCCCATGCGCTCGGGAACAACCAATGCTCACAAAATTCTAAAGTTTCTGAATAGCGGTACGGCAGTAGAAATTATAGAAGCGACTGACGATAATCAGTATGTGCTCGTTACCCTGCTGGAAGATGGGTCAAAAACAGGCTGGGTTGAAAGCCGCCTGCTAATGCCACAAAAAAGTGCACGTGACCGGCTCGTTCTCGCCAGAAAGAAAAACCAGTCTGTAAAAGATAAACTGCAAATCTTAAAAAAAGAGCTGGCGGATATTAAAAGCCAGAATACGGATTTGCAGAGTATACAGAGCCGCTTGGAAAATAAAATTAAGAGCTTACAGAATACACTGACTCGCTTGCGGGAAAATGCATCAGACCCGATTCGTATAGCCGATGAAAATGAGCAACTGCAGCAGCAGTTAGCAGAAGCACAGGCAAAAGTCGAAGATCTGACTCAGGTGAACACTATCCTGGGTGACCAGAATATCAAGCAGTGGTTTATGATCGGCGCTGCCGTTTCTATTGGCAGTTTAATACTCGGCTTATTAATTACCCGCATTCGCTGGAAGAAAAGCGATCGCTGGGCGTAGATAGAAGTCTTAAGTCATAAGTCATAAGTCGTAAGTCGTAAGTCAAAAGCGGGGCCTCCTTCGGAGAATCTGTTCCCTCGCTCCTGCGTCACTAGTGTCCGGGAAAAATTTTTATGTGTAACATAAGTTATTGATTCTTATCGGTGAAAAT
>QIDK01000038.1 GCA_003228405.1 Gammaproteobacteria bacterium
CAATAAAGGGTAGCGCCGGCCCTTCATAAACCCGTTCCGGGCCAACACCTTCCAGGTAATCCATTACCGAACGCTGCACCCGCAGTAGCCCGGCAATGGCTTTGGCTGCATCTAGTGCACTGCCACCGCCAATACCCAGGACAACATCAAATGAATGGGTTTTAAATTCACTAACAATATTATCGACCAGCTCAGGCGAGGGTTCACCGGGAATATTGCATTTTTCGAATTGAATATTGCTTTCTATAAATGCAGATTTAAGCTCAGAAAATGACCGGGATGATTCAAATGACCTGGCACCGGTTACCAGTAAAACTTTATTTCCATATTTTAAACAAAGCTCGGGGATTTGTTTGATTGCACCTCTGCAAAAAATAATTCTCGGTATTCGCGCGATTGAAAAATCAGATAAATTCATAGTTACTTTTTCCGACAATAATTTTGAATGGATTATCAACTAAATAGAATATACAATATTAACATATTCTTTAATAAGCCTGAATGCAGATAATTAAAACATGCCCGTTCCTAAGTTAATATTTTCCCCGTCAGAAACAGATAAAAAAGTCAGCTATCCGCAACTAATACAGACATTAACAGACAGTCAGTTTATTGAGCCGGACGCAAATAAAAAAAACCAGTACTATGCGGGTAACAAATTTTTAAATCTGATTACATTTTTAGGCTGCTCTCCTAATATCAATCTATCTCCTGCTGATGGCGAAGACCATTGTATTATTTCACTTATTGAACAGACCACCGCAACAAAATGTCTGGGCTATACACAAACTGCAAACCCAAAATGTCCTGCCTGCACGAAGCGTATTAGCAACTGGAAAACAGCCGACTGGCAAAAACCAGATAGCTTTTGTGTTTGTGATAAATGCCAGACACAAACCCGTTATGCTGATTTAAACTGGAAACATGAATGTGGATTTGGGCGCTGTGGTTTTGAAATTTCTCATATTTACCCACATGAGGCAGTGCCGACCGACCAGTTATTGAGCGCACTAAAACAGCTATGTGAGTTTGCATGGCAATATTGTTATGCGGATAATTAATTCTGCCGCATATTAATGAAACAGGTGAAAAGAATACCTGCCTTATATCACAGAAGCATAACAAAAATCGTTTCTACTGTAGGCGTTAGCTTTAGCTGACGATGTTCCTGGCGATGCGCAGCGAGCCGATAAGCTTAACGGCTCGCTACGCATCGCTATCATTATCGTCAGCTAAAGCTAACTCCTACAGATGCTATTTTTCTATCGCTTATTAGCAGATTCCTATATTTCTGATTCAGTGATATCTGCTACAATAATTCTTCCACCGGCAATAGACGAAATATAATAACCGCCAGTTTTCGCCAGAAGCCAACCTGTGGTTCTGTGTAATGTTTCTTTTTCTGCCCCGCCTCTTCGCTTACCCATACAAGGCGGTTATTTTCATATTTTAAATAGTAACTGTTGTACTTTGCCGCTATATCTGCAAATATTTTCATAACCTGATCGGCTAATTCCCGGTTATTTACTAATAACCCCATTTCAGTATTTAAATCTTTTGATCTAGGGTCTAGATTGGGTGAGCCGATAAATACTCTGTGCCGATCGACAATAATTGTTTTTGCATGCAGGCTGGTTCTGCTGCCTGCACGCAATATTTTAAATTTTTTCCTTTGTCTGGCATACGCACTAGGCTTAAGCTCGTATATTTCAACTCCCGCCATTAACAGCTCTTTGCGGTATGCTGCATAACCCGCATGCACTGCTATTACATCTGTCGCTGCCAGAGAATTAGTGAACACACTGACCTTAATACCTTTTTTTACCAGTTCACCAAACAATTTCACACCCTGTTTTCCCGGCACAAAATAGGGAGATATAAAAACCAGCTCAGATTTTGCTGAGTCAATAATTTCTCGAATATTATTTTTTAAACGCTTTGTGTCTTCATGATTATTACCATCTATTTTTGATGGTGCATCATAAAATAAATCTGCTTTAGACCATAAATAGGGAAGTTTTAATATTTTGTCCTGTTTTGAGAAAGAAGACAGTTGTAATGTTTTAATATAGTCTGTTGTCTGCACATCCTGAACATATTTTTTAAAATATAATTTTATTCTTTTAAGAGCATAACGTTTTTCCAGCCTGCCATAGAGCACTTCCACGGGTATTGCCCATTGACTATTCCAGTATTCATCAAAGCTACTGGATATCTGCCCAACTACCGGCCCTAAACTGAGCAAATCGACATCCAGAAATAATAACTCCGGATCTGCGGCAAAATAAATATCACCGATATTTCTGCCGCCGATAATTGCCTGGCAGTTATCCATAATCATGGCCTTATTATGCATGCGCCGACTCACTCTGGATAAATCGGTAATGAATTCTATATAACGCAACAAACTGCGAAATTTAAAGGGATTAAAGATTCTTATTTCAATTTCAGGATGTGCATTGAGTATTCGAATGGGTTCATCTGCACCTAATGTATCTATATCATCCAGCAATAAGCGAACTCTTACTCCTCGATTTGCGGCCTTAATTAATAGTTCTGCTATTAAATGCCCGCTGGTGTCCCCGTTAAAATAATAATATTGTAAGTCGAGTGTTTTTTCTGCCTGGCTAATAAGGTGGCTACGCACAATAAAAGCATCCAGATTGTTTTCTAACAGTGAAAAACCTGACAAGCCCGGATGAGACTGTGTTAAGTTTTTTGTATTACGGGCTATTTGTGATCCATCTGAATTTTTTAGTGCCCTGCTAATCGGCCTGTTTTTGATTTCATGTGCACGTTTATTCACTATAAAAGTGAATGTTTTTATAAATAACTCTGTGATACTTTGCGCCAGTAGTTTTAACATTCTAATTTTTAGTAAATCTTTACGTAAAGATAAGGGCACCTCTTAACTACAGAGGTGCAGAGATCCAGAGTGTGCAGGGTGGATCAAGCAACGCGGATCCACCGGGCTCTTTTTTCACCTGGTCACCTGGTCCCCCGTGGGAACCCGTATTAGTTACAAACTGAGTCTGCTATATGCATTCCCACGCAGGCGCTAAGGAACGAGTGACTAAACCACGAAACTACGCTTCCAGCGACAACACTTTCAACTGGTTTATCTTATCACGCATAGCGGCAGCTTCTTCAAACTCCAGATCCTGTGCATGTTTAAACATCTGTTTTTCGAGTTTATCCATTTCTTTGCTGATTTCTTTTACCGACATATGTGCATAGGCGGCCTGAGCTTCGGCCACTTTTAATGTTTCACGCTGGTGGCGCTGATCATAACCAATACCCATAATATCCTGAATGGATTTTTTAATGCCCTGTGGCGTAATGCCATGTTTTTTATTATGCGCTATCTGTTTTTCTCGACGCCGATCGGTTTCATCTAATGCGCGCTGCATGGAGCCGGTCATTTTATCTGCATATAAAATTGCCCGACCATTCAGGTTACGTGCAGCACGCCCCATGGTTTGAATAAGTGAACGATCGGAGCGTAAAAAACCTTCTTTATCTGCATCAAGTATAGCAACCAGAGATACTTCCGGCAGATCTAAACCCTCGCGTAACAGGTTAATCCCCACCAGCACATCAAATTCACCCAGGCGTAAATCACGGATAATTTCCATGCGTTCTACCGTGTCGATATCTGAATGCAAATAACGTACTCTGACGCCATGCTCGCTAAGATATTCGGTTAAATCTTCTGACATGCGCTTGGTGAGCGTGGTAATTAATACCCTTTCTTTTTTAGCGGCTCGAATATTTATTTCTGACAGCACATCATCAACCTGGGTGGTTACCGGGCGAATTTCAACTTGCGGATCTACCAGGCCGGTGGGTCTTACCACCTGCTCGGCTATCTGATCTGAAAGTTCTTTTTCATAGGGCCCGGGGGTAGCGGAGACATAAATCGTTTGCGGGCGCATTTTTTCAAATTCATCAAAGCGCAATGGCCGGTTATCCAGTGCCGATAACAGGCGAAAACCATAGTTAACCAGATTTTCCTTGCGCGAGCGGTCGCCCTTATACATGCCGCCTAGCTGGGGTATGGTCACATGGCTCTCATCTACAATCAGCAGCGCATTATCCTGCAGATAATCATATAAGCAGGGGGGTGGCTCACCCGGTTTGCGCCCGGATAAATAGCGTGAATAGTTTTCGATGCCATTGCAGTAACCCAGCTCGCGCATCATTTCCAGATCAAACTGGGTGCGCTGTTCCAGCCGTTGGGCTTCTACCAGTTTATTATTATCTCGAAGCTGAGCCAGGCGCTCTTTTAACTCGTCTTTAATCTGACCGATGGCGTTCTGAATAACATGTTTCGGTGTGACATAGTGGGATTTTGGGTAGACCGTAAGGCGTGAAACCTTGCGTAGCACTTCGCCGGTTAATGGATCAAAGAAACTTAACTGCTCGACTTCATCATCAAATAACTCCACCCGAACCGCTTCATATTCCGACTCCGCTGGGTGGATATCAATCACCTCTCCCCTTACCCGATAACAGCCCCGAGACAGCTCCATATCATTGCGGGTATATTGCATCTCTGCCAGACGGCGCAAAATATCCCGCTGGTTAATCATGTCGCCTTTCACCAGATGCAGCATCATGGAAAGATAAGACTCAGGATCACCCAGACCATAGATAGACGACACCGTGGCAACAATAATGGTATCGGATCGCTCCAGCATGGCCTTGGTGGCCGACAGGCGCATCTGCTCAATATGCTCGTTTACCGATGCATCTTTTTCAATAAAGGTATCACTGGCCACCACATAAGCCTCGGGCTGGTAATAGTCATAATAAGAGACAAAGTATTCCACCGAGTTATGCGGAAACAGCTCTTTCATTTCACCATATAACTGGGCGGCCAGGGTTTTATTGGGGGCGAGTATCATTGCCGGACGTTGCGACTGCTGAATCACATGGGCAATGGTGAAAGTTTTACCCGAGCCGGTGACGCCCAGCAGCGTCTGATTAAGCAGACCATCATCCAGGCCGGATAACAGAGTTTTGATCGCCGTAGGCTGATCTCCCGCCGGGGTTTTATCTGTTTCTAATGCAAATTGTTTAGACATAGTTTAAAAAGTTAAAAAAAAGTCCGTTTACCTACCATTTGGGATAGGACAAAAGCCGCTAATTTTGTTTATACTCACCCTGTTAATAAAAAAAACCAATCTTACAGGATAATCGCTTTGACACAGGCATCCAACCGAATTCAAAAAGTAAAGCCGTCACCCACTCTGGCAGTGACCGCATTAGCCCAGCAACTACGTGCAGAAGGCCGTGATGTTATTGGCCTGGCAGCAGGTGAGCCGGACTTCAACACCCCGGACCATGTAAAACAGGCAGCCATTGAGGCGATTCATAATAACCAGACCAGATACACCGCAGTAGATGGCACGCCCAGCCTGAAACAGGCCATTATAAACAAATTTGCCGATGATAATGGCTTTAAGTATGAAGCCGATCAGATACTGGTATCCTGTGGCGGCAAACAGAGCTTCTATAATCTGGCCCAGGCCCTGTTAAATCCGGGCGATGAAGTCATTATTCCCGCGCCCTACTGGGTGTCTTATCCCGATATGGTGTTACTGGCCGATGCCGAACCCGTGATTATTAAGGGAGACCAGGAGCAGGGCTTTAAAATTACCGCAGAGCAGCTAAAAGCCGCCATCACCGACAAAACCCGGCTGTTTGTTATTAACAGCCCGTCGAATCCATCGGGAAAATCTTATACTAAAAATGAGCTAATCGCCCTGTCTGATGTGTTATTGCAATACCCCAATATACTCATCGCCACCGATGATATGTATGAGAAGATTCTCTGGACCAAACAGCCTTTCTGCAATATTTTAAATGTCTGCCCCGGGCTGGCTAACCGTACCATCGTGCTAAATGGTGTATCCAAAGCCTATGCCATGACCGGCTGGCGCATCGGTTATGCGGCTGGCCCGGCTGATTTAATCAAAAACATGAAGAAAATTCAGTCACAAAGCACCTCTAACCCCAGCTCAATATCACAGGCAGCCGCTCAGGCCGCGCTGGAAGGCGACCAGTCTCGATTAGCCGAAATGAACCAGGCCTTTAAGGAACGCCACGATTTTGTACTGGCCGAGCTCAATAAAATTGAAGGCGTAGAAAGCATAGCCAGCGATGGCACCTTCTATATCTTCCCTGACTTCAGCAAAATAATCACCAAAATGGGGCTATGCAATGATGTCGAGTTAGCAGAAAAACTGCTCGCAGAAGCCGAAGTCGCCCTGGTACCCGGCTCCGCTTTCGGCAGCCCGGGACATATGCGTATTTCATTCGCCACGGATATGCAGAGCCTTGAGAAAGCCCTTGAAAGAATTAGGAATTTTGTCAAATAAGAACTATTTAGCGGTTGACCGATACAGGGTGAATCAGTATTATAGCGCACCTCGAAACGAGACGTTTTGAGAAAAAAGAGCTAACTCTTTGGGTTTATTGCGGAATAGAGCAATAAACGCGAGGCACGATGCCGAAGCTGGTTGTTCTACGGAGTAGTGAAGCATCGCCAGGATGGCAG
>QIDK01000050.1 GCA_003228405.1 Gammaproteobacteria bacterium
GCTCGCCTTAGGCGAACGTGCGGTAGAGTTAATGAAGCAGGCTCAGTACTCGCCCATGGGTGTAGCACAAATGGGCTTCAGTCTGTACGCCATGAACGAAGGTTATATGGACGATGTTGAAGTTAACAAGGTTCTTGATTTCGAATCAGCCATGTGGGCTTACATTAAATCTAATAACGCCGATCTGGTTTCTAAAATAGATGAAGCCGGTGATTACAATGATGACATCTCAGCAGAAATGAAAACTGCACTAGATGCCTTCAAAGCTAACGGTGTTTGGTAGTCGGAGACGAGCATGTCCGGTGCAAAAGAAATACGCGGTAAAATAAAGAGTATTAAAAACACTCAGAAAATTACCAAAGCAATGGAAATGGTGGCTGCTTCTAAAATGCGCAAAGCGCAGGATAGAATGCGGGCCAGCCGTCCCTACGCTGAAAAAATGCGCAATGTAATTGCCCATTTACATCAGGCACATGCGGAAATAAAACATCCGTATATGGTTGAGCGAGAAATTAAACGTGTTGGTTATATTGTGGTTACCTCAGACCGTGGTCTGTGTGGCGGCTTAAACGTTAATCTTTTTAAGAAAACGATTAATGACATGAAAGCCCATGATGACAAGGGTGTAGAAATTGACGTAGTTCCCATAGGGCGCAAAGCGGTTGATTTTTTTAAACGTAATCCAGGTAATGTAGTGGCTCATGCCACTCAGTTAGGTGACTCACCCCATATCAATGATTTAATCGGCTCAATCAAGGTGATGCTTGATGCATTTACCGAAGAAAAGATTGATGCACTGTATCTGGTTAGCAATGAATTTATTAATACCATGACGCAGCAGCCAACGGTTTTACAAATGTTACCCGTAAGCGGTTCCACGGATGAAAAATTAAAACATCACTGGGATTACATCTATGAGCCAGATTCAAAAGAGGTGCTTGATAGCCTGCTTATGCGATTTGTAGAGTCACAGGTTTATCAGGGTGTGGTGGAAAATATCGCCTGTGAAATGTCCGCCCGAATGGTTGCCATGAAATCGGCAACCGATAATGCGGGTGATATTATCAGTGAACTTGAAACGGTTTATAACAAGGCGCGTCAGGCGGCAATTACTCAGGAAATATCTGAGATAGTTGCAGGAGCATCTGCCGTTTAATTGTCGAATTGATGAAGGTTTTGAAGTGTTAGATTTACGAAAATAACTAACTAAACAAACATCGTCGCACCTGAATGCTTTTGTCAGGTGCCCAGGTGACTTTAACGAGATCAAAGTCACTGGATTCCAGCCAAATGCATGCTGGAATGACGAAGTCAGTTTAAAGAGTTTTATAAAATTTAAACAAAAACCTTCACGACAGAAAAGAATTTAAAATTATGAGGATCAGTCTATGAGTGCTGGAAAAATAGTCGAGATTATCGGTGCGGTAATCGACGTTGAGTTCCCAAGGGATTCCATTCCTAAGGTATACGACGCGTTAATAATTGAAAGCGCGGGTTTGACATTAGAAGTTCAGGCTCAGTTGGGTGATGGGGTTGTGCGTACAATCGCCATGGGTTCAACCGAAGGTTTAAAGCGCAGTTTAGAAGTGGTAAACACAGGTTCAGCGATTACCGTTCCCGTGGGTCTTAAAACCCTGGGCCGGGTAATGAATGTACTGGGTGAGCCCATTGATGAAGCGGGCCCGATCGGCGAAGAAAAATCATTACCGATTCACCGACCAGCACCTAAATATGAAGAGCTGTCTTCAGCAGTAGAAATACTTGAAACCGGTGTTAAGGTTATCGACCTGGTAATGCCTATCGCCAAGGGTGGTAAGGTGGGTTTATTCGGTGGTGCGGGTGTAGGTAAAACCGTAACCCTGATGGAATTAATTCGTAACATCGCGGTAGAGCACAGCGGCTACTCTGTATTTGCAGGTGTGGGCGAGCGAACTCGTGAAGGTAACGACTTCTACTATGAAATGGAAGAAGGCGGCGTACTGGATAAAGTGGCACTGGTGTATGGGCAGATGAATGAGCCCCCGGGAAACAGACTGCGCGTTGCCCTGACCGGTTTAACCATTGCAGAAAACTTTCGTGACGAAGGCCGCGATGTACTCATGTTTATCGATAATATCTATCGCTACACATTAGCGGGCACCGAAGTATCTGCACTGTTAGGCCGTATGCCTTCAGCGGTAGGTTACCAGCCTACGCTGGCGGAAGAAATGGGTGTACTTCAGGAACGTATTACATCAACCAAAACCGGTTCGATCACCTCGTTCCAGGCGGTATATGTACCTGCGGATGACTTAACTGACCCATCTCCAGCAACCACCTTTGCTCACCTGGATGCGACATTAGTACTGTCTCGCCAAATTGCAGAATTAGGTATTTACCCGGCGGTTGATCCATTAGATTCAACCTCACGTCAGTTAGATCCACAGGTCGTTGGCCAGGAACATTACGACATTGCTCGCGGTGTACAGGGTACCTTACAGCGTTATAAAGAGCTGAAAGACATTATCGCGATTCTGGGTATGGACGAATTATCAGATGAAGATAAGCAGGCCGTCGCCCGCGCACGTAAAATCCAGCGTTTCTTATCACAGCCATTCTTCGTAGCCGAAGTATTCACCGGTGCAGAAGGTAAATACGTCAGCTTAAAAGAAACTTTAGCTAGCTTTAAGGCAATTCTCGATGGTGAACTGGATGATATTCCAGAGCAGGCGTTCTACATGGTAGGCGGCATCGACGAAGTTAAAGAAAAAGCGAAGAACATGTAAGGAGCAGTTATGGTAATGACAACACATGTAGACATCGTCAGTGCAGAAAGTGAAATCTGGTCAGGTGAAGCCACTATGGTATTTGCCCCCGGTGTTATGGGTGAGCTCGGTATTGCACCACGTCACACGCCTTTACTCACCCGACTGAAGGCGGGTGAAGTACGCGTACGGGGCCAGAACGGCGAAGATGAATCTTATTTTATCTCCGGTGGCATATTAGAGATTCAGCCCCACGTAGTAACCATCCTGTCAGATACCGCAATTCGTGCAGATGATCTGGACGAAGCTGCGGCACAGGAGGCTAAAACACGCGCTGAAGAAGCCATGCAGGATAAAAAATCTGAGATGGACTTTGCCACGGCTAGCGCACAGTTAGCCGAAGCAGCTGCCATGGTTGAGACGATAAAGAAGGTCAGAGGGCGTAGATAATACGTACTTTATGTCTTATATAAAAAAACCGGAACTTAGTCCGGTTTTTTTATGTATGCAAAAAGATTAAAAGAAAAAAACGCAAATGGCCACTCCTGCGTATCCCTGCGCCCGCGGCATTAGAATGTCTATATTCGTCAACGCGAATAAACGCAAATGGTGTATTATGCCTAAATCAAGCTGCAAAGCAGTAAGTTGTAGGAGCGAGTGTTAGCTCGCGATAAATCACCTGCTAAAGAAAATAATGTAAGGAACAGAAATGCCCCTAAGTGTCGTCATCCTCGCTGCCGGTAAAGGCACCCGCATGAAATCCAGCACCCCCAAGGTGTTGCACAAACTGGCTAACAAACCACTGCTAGAGCATGTTTACGACACCGCAAAAGAATTAGGTGCGGAAGAAGTGATTGTAATTTATGGCCATGGCGGAGAAGTAGTAAAGAACACCTGTAAACATTTTGATGCAAAGTGGGTCGAGCAAAAAAAACAACTGGGCACCGGTCATGCGGTCATGCAGGCATTTGATTCTTTAAATTTGAACAACACTGTTTTAGTTTTATACGGGGATGTGCCATTAACTAAAAAAGTAAGCCTTGATGCATTGTTAAAAGATGCAGAAGGTAAAGTTTCCCTGTTATCGGTGAATCTTGATAATCCATTTGGCTATGGTCGCATCTTAAGAAACCAGCAAAATAAGGTCACTGGCATAGTTGAACAAAAAGATGCAACGGCAGAACAACAGAAAATCCAGGAAGTGAATACGGGCATCCTGGCCTGCAAGGGTGAAACTCTGAAACAACTTCTAGATAAAATTGATAATAAAAATAGTCAGGGCGAATATTACCTGACAGACATATTTGAACTGGCTGAAAAAGAAAACATAGAAATAAAAACAGCACAGCCAGAAGCCAGTTATGAAGTTGAGGGAATTAATAATCGTTTACAGCTTGCCACATTAGAACGCATCTTCCAGAAAAATAGTGCCGCAGAATTAATGACAAATGGAGTTACGCTAGCCGATCCTGCACGAATAGATATTCGTGGCAATGCTGATATCAGTAATGATGTCTATATCGATATCAATGCAGTGCTAGAAGGTAATGTAAAAATTGGTACAGGTACAAATATTGGCCCTAACTGCTTCATTATAAATTCTACTATTGGTGAAAATGTAAATATAAAAGCCAATTGTGTAATAGAAAACACCACTATTGAAAACAATTGTGTGGTAGGCCCCTATGCACGCCTGCGGCCTGAAACACATCTGAGTAAAAATTCGAAAATAGGAAATTTTGTCGAAATTAAAAAAGCGAATATAGGTGAAGGCAGTAAAGTGAATCACTTATCCTATGTTGGTGATACCGAAATGGGTAAAAATGTAAATGTCGGTGCTGGAACAATAACCTGTAATTATGATGGTGCAAATAAACACAAAACCATTATTGGTGATAATGTGTTTGTAGGATCTGATACTCAACTGGTTGCCCCGGTAAACATTGCCGATGGAGTAACCATCGCCGCAGGCGCTACAATAACAAAAGATGTTGCAGAAGACGTGCTGGTGATAAGCCGCTCACCGCAAAAAACCATATCTGGCTGGGAGCGACCTAAAAAGAAACCCTGAAAGTGACTGCCACAGGAGAAAGGAGAACACAGAGAAACACAGAACATAAATAAATATTGGTTATTAATGAATCAGATGAAAAGAATATCTGTGTTATATCACAGAAGCTTAACAAAAATGAGTTCTTCTGTAGGCGTTAGCTAAAGCTAACGCCTACAGGGTCTATTTTTCTAACGCTTAGTTACAGACTCCTTTATTCCTGACTCAGTAATATGTACATAATATTAAAATGCAATCTACGCCATGTTCTCTCTGCACAAACAAAATGTCAGATTTAATTAAAAAAGCTCAGGACTTCGCGACTACAGAACATCAGCGTATAAATCACGTTCGCAAATATTCTAACCAGCCCTATCAAACACATCTTGCCGCAGTTGCAAAATTAGTAGCCAGTGTCACTGATGATGAAGAAATGATTGCTGCTGCATGGCTGCATGATACCGTAGAAGATACGCCAGCCACTCTGGGAGATATTGAACAGGCATTTGGCACATCGATAGCGGAAATGGTAGAAGAGCTCACCGACGTTAGTAAACCATCAGATGGCAATCGTGCCACACGAAAAGAAATAGATCGTCAGCACCTGGCTCAGGCGTCAAAAAGAAGCAAAACGATTAAGTTGGCAGACTTAATTCATAACGGTGTCGACATTGTTAATCATGATAAAAAATTTGCCAGAACATTCCTGCAAGAAATGCAGGCATTATTAGACGTGCTGGCAGATGGAGATGTTACATTATTAAAACGAGCCAGAAATCTGATATTAAAAAGTAGTAAAAATCTGCATATAGACCCATCGGCACAACGGCATATTGAACCTGTTTACAATGCAGAAATAATTTTCCCTGGTTTAACTGATAAGCATTTTAAAAATAAATATCTTCAATTATTCACCGCAAGGGACATTGCCGAAAGCCTGCTATCTTTTGATAGTGATATTTGTATTAATAAAGCGAACAGGGCATTTAATTATTACAGGCAAGGCGTAGCAAGTATAAGAATTAACGGCAGAGTACAGGGGTTTGTAAAACAGCAGGGCTTAAAAGGAGAGGTCTGTGGTGATAGCATGCATCATTATACTGTAGATCAGGTAATCAGTAGTACAGCAGGTTTAAGTGATGTTATACATGTGTTAACCCGACATGATTACTGTTTTGTAAGTGCATTTGGAGAGGTGACAGCCGTAATAACCCGGGAAGATATTAATAAGCCTCAGGTACGGATGTGGCTGTTTGGGCTGGTTACCATGATAGAAACCGGGCTAACCGCATTAATAGAGAAAGTATATCCTGATGACTCATGGGTTGAGGTGATGTCGGAAGGGCGTATGCAAAAAACTAAATCTATCTGGTTAGAAAGAAAAAGACGAAATCTACATTGTAAATTAATAGACTGTTTACAGTTTTCAGATAAAGCCGGCATTATAATTACAGACAAGGATTCATTATTACAATTGGGGTTTAAAACTGGGAAACAGGCGAAAAAAGTAATAAAAGAACTTGAGTCATTAAGGAATCACCTGGCACACTCCCAGGATATAGTCTCACATGACTGGGCGCAAATTGCCCGACTGGTAAATCGCATAAGTGAAAAAGGCGAGTGAAAAACCACTATGATGTAATCATTATAGGTGCAGGTGCAGCGGGTTTATTTTGTGCATTTAATGCGGCACAAAATGGTAAACGTGTTCTGCTGCTGGATCATGCAAATAAAGTCGGGAAAAAAATATTAATGTCCGGTGGAGG
>QIDK01000164.1 GCA_003228405.1 Gammaproteobacteria bacterium
AACACGCCTGTAAGCAACTGGGATATAAACGCACAGTGTGTAAACAGAGTTGTGAGCAGTTTTTTCCGTAATACACTCAATCAATGAATGAATGACATCTAATGTGCTTTCAGCTTATGGCTGAGGTTGAAACTCGTCCTGATTTGAATAAAAAACAATAAAATGATTTTTTTATAAAAATTGCATATGAATTTTAATCATTATGAGTTAAATGATTAAAAATTTAAAAATATGGATGCGTATTTATCGCTAAATTTTATTTAATGTGGGTGTCCGTATTAAAACTATGGGTATCCGTATTAAAACTAAATATTTAGAAAGGGTGTCCGGATTAAAAAATCCGTAAATCCCCCTTGTTTTTTTACTAAGGAGGGTAAGTTTTATCTGCTTATCTGGATGAAGTCTGTGATTTTATTTGCTGTCGTGTTGCTTCCAGGTCCCAGTCATTGCGTAAAGATATTACAAACCATACCAGCTGCCAGCGTTGGTCTTCTTCTAGAAAATCGGCGAAGGAGGGCATGGGGGTGCCATCGAATCCGGTTGAAAATGTCTGGTAAACGCCCTGTGGGTCACTGCCGCCGACAAACTTTCCGGCTTCGGTAAAATCACGTGGTGTCATGGCCAGATCATTGTCATCTTTAAGCTCGTTTGCAGAAGGGCCGTCACCTAACCCCTTTTCGCCGTGGCATTTGGCGCATTTCATTTCTTTGTAAACCTGAGCGCCAGCAATTAGCATTTGAGCATCGGGCAGTGGGGGTTCTGCTATTGAAATAGGTGGTTCTGCATCATCTTTTTCTTCTTCCCAGCGTTCGGAAAAACTTTTTATATAGGCGACCAGTGCCCAGCGATCACGTTCAGGTAAAAAATCAAATGCGGGCATGTCTTCATCCGGTACCAGCCCTCTGGATATGGCGGTAAATAGATCTTCATCGGTGGGCAGGTAGCCGCTGGGTGATTTGCGTATCTTGAATATGGCTTCAACAAAGTCACGCGGTTTTCTGGGTAACCAGAATTGGGGGTTAAATTCAGTAATCGTCCAGTCTGCGCCATTGCCGTCACCTTCTGTTCCGTGGCAGCGTAGACACATAGATCGATATAACCACCCGCCGTATGCCAGTAGATCATGGTTTACCGGGGGTGATTTTTCTTCGGGCGTAATGTTGCCCGTGGCGGCAGAATAATCATTAAAGTCTTTTGCGCTAAGGGGGGCTCCCCATATGACAATAAGGGCTGCGCACAACATGGCGACGAACTTTTGGGTGGGCTTATTTTCAGCTTCTGCTGTAGATGTTTCTGTTAATACCAGTTGTACGGGATTATTGCATTTGGGGCACAGGCTCCAGTGTGGCATTTGAGTGCGGGCCTCCAGTTTGATGTCAATAGTCTCATGACACAGAGGGCATTCGCCTTCTGCTGCAAGGGTTTGTTCTTTAAGGCGATATTGATGCCAGGCCAGTAGAGGGCCTGCAATAAACAGCAGAGGTGACAGTACAAAGTGAACCATGGGTATCAGCAGGCTGATAGCTGCCAGCAGCCAGGTGATTGCTAATGTTCTGATCGCTTTCTGGCGACACTCTTTCTGGGTGAAACGCTGGCTGTGTAACATACCGTGTGCAGATTCATGCTGTCGGGCAAGTAGCTTGATGGGCTGTTTTAGTTGCTTGCTCATTGTGCGCCCTCTTTTCCCAGAAATTTCTGGTAAAGTCGTGGTTCTGCCCAGGTGCCCGCGCGCCAGGACAGCAGCACCAGTATGCTTACGATCAGGGCCACCATCCAGTCAAATGTTGAGGTTAGTGGCATGTGGCTTGAATAGCTGCTGGCCATCCAGGTATAGCGTTCGAGTGCGGTGCCGATAAAAATCAGCAGGCCGACCAGGGCGGTCATGGCTGTTGTGTGGCGTACGTAGCTAAAAATCAGCAGACTGAAAGGCAAAAATGATTTAAGCACGATAAACCACCAGAACAGGCTGGACAGGGGCGCGCCGCCTTTGCGCTGATCTGCATCTTCATAAATCATCACGTATAAGCGGACTATTTCTTCCGGCAGGTTGGCATACCAGATGGTGAGAAACTGGGCAAAGAAGAGGTAGACCCACAGCAGGGTAAATCCTAGCATCATCTGTGCAAGGTAATTAAATGTATTATTGGTGAGTACCTGCGTTTTGCTGCAGCAGCGAAGTACATAGGCTGATACCACAAAAATCCCCAGATACATGTGAAAATTGCTAATGAAAAAATAGGGCGCATATATCGGGCTGTGCCAGCCGGGGGTGAGGGTCATTTCAAAATCCCATGCCAGCATGGTGCCATACATAACATAGATGAAAAGTACCAGCACCGCGATGAGGGTCAGAGCCATCTGTGTTTTTGGGCAGGGGTTGCGATCATGGCGTTCGTTAGCCCAGACAAATGCAAAGCTGACCAGGGTCACCAGTAACAGCATAATGACTTCCCGTGAAACCAGAAAGGTGTAGTTGTGCCAGGCATTGAGGTGAAGACTGGCATCCGCATAATAGGGGAAGGTATTTTCAGGTGAGGATAAAAGGATAATTAGCAGGGCAAAAGCCAGCGGAAAAAGAAAGCCTGTTTTGTGTGCGTGGGGGGCAATATCTGCACGCCAGCGTGCACCGGAAACATGTGATAGATGTACTACAGCAGACAAAACGATGCCACCCTGAGCGATATACACCACCAGTAAAAATGCTACCATCAGCAATGACCAGCTACCGAACTCCATCATTGTCTCCTTTCTGCTGTGCAGTTTGCTGAGTGGAGGCCTGGTCAGATGATGGTACCAGCCCATGTTTGACATAATTCACTACATCCCAACGTTCCTCGGGTGTCAGGTCATTTCGATAGGAAGGCATAAGTCGTCCGCCAAAGGTGATGTTAGTAAAAATCCAGTTATCAAAGGCTTCGTTCTGGATAAAGTGGTTGGTTAAGTCCATGGGTTGCACGGGGAATTTTTTGCCGACAGGGCCATCGCCTTTGCCACTATCTGCGTGGCAGGGTGTGCAAAAAATAGTATAGAACTGCTTGCCTCTGGCAATGGATTCTGCACTGGCGGCAACCGGGTTAGCCAGCCGGTAGGCACGCAGACGATCTTTTATCTGGGTTGGATAGCCACCCACAGGTACGGAGCGTTTTGGTGCAGGTGGCATTTCCCCTTCCTGCGGTTTAATGCTGGGCTGGTTCATAAAATCTCGTGACCAGGGCCAGGCCATGACTAATGACGGAGTTAATGCCGAACTCAGCACGATTAAAGTGATTAGATGGCCTTTTTTCACGGTACCTTCTCCTCCATCACTTCACTCGCCTTGTGTTGCCATAGCAGGTCTTTTACTTTTTCATAATGGCTGTCGAGCACTTCAATCCATAGTCCTACCTGGTCTTCGCTTACCTTACTGCTATACAGTGTGCTGCCTTTGCGCAGCAATCTTGCACCGAGAATAAATCCCAGTACCGTCGCCAGTATGCCAATTAAAATAGTGCCTTCATACACGATCACCAGATTGCTGGGGATCGGTATTATTGCCTTGCCTCCCTGGGGCTGCACAATAAATGTGGCCTGTGATAAACCCGCTGCGAGCAGAAAGCCGCCGATGGCACCGAACACGGCGCCAAAGAAAGTAAAGCGTTGAATAATCACCGGCCGTGCGCCAATGAC
Organism: Gammaproteobacteria bacterium; assembly: GCA_003228405.1. Taxonomy (GTDB): domain Bacteria; phylum Pseudomonadota; class Gammaproteobacteria; order SZUA-229; family SZUA-229; genus SZUA-229. The sequence goes on from QIDK01000164.1 coordinate 3,667, forward strand.
TTCTTCCAGCTCGGGGTGGGGGATAGGTGATTTCATGCGCATTTCTTCCACACCACCTTCACGTAGATCCATCACTTTCAGTTCAATAATGGCTTCGCGCGCTTCATCAAAGTTATCAAACAGGGCAAACAGGCGGTAACGGCTCATGATACCTCCCCTTTTGCCAGTGGATGACTGTCATCATTATCATCATCCAGCTCCAGCCGGTCACTGACATGGCGACGGTGGTATAGCATTTCTTTAACTTCGTACATCGACACTGAAGGGAATATCTTCACGAAAATTAGAAACAGCAGGGTAAACCAGGCAAAGCTGGCGAGTAGAATGGTGAGTTCTACCCAGCCTGGCCAGTGGTAAATCCAGGTATAAGGCTCGTGATTTTTGGCTAGAGTGGGTGACACAATCATCCAGCGTTCCAGCCACATGCCCACATTGAGCAACAATGAAACCGTCATCAGTATTTTCATATTGCGGCGGATGCTATGAAATAACAGTGTAAATGGCAGCACCATGCCGAATATAATCATCGTCCACCAGAAAGGTGCGTAAGGGCCGGTGGCCTTTTCGATAAGTACCTCTTTATCGAACATATTATGGCCATACCAGACATTGGCGAATTCGATCAGGTTGAGATAAGTCCACACCATGGCAATCGCGAAGGTCAGTTTGCAGACCTTGTCGAGAATAGGGTAGGTCAGATAATCTTCGTAGCGAAAGGTGTAACGCAGCAGAATAAACAGGGTAATAATGCCTGCGCAACCAGAATACAGTGCACCGGCAACAAAATAGGGCGGGAATGAGGTTACATGCCAGCCGGGCATAATCGACATGGCGAAATCTGAGGCTACAATAGAATGCACCGACACCGCCAGAGGAATAAGGAAGCAGGCCATAATTAAATAGGTGCGGCGGAAATTGCGCCACTGCAGGTCAGAACCCTGCCAGCCTACGGCCAGCACCGTATATAACTTGCGCCGCCAGCCAGTGGCATTGTCCCGGCAAATAGCCAGATCTGGAATCATGCCGATATAGAGAAATAGCAGGGATGAGGTCAGGTAGGTCATAATGGCGACCAGATCCCATAATAAGGGCGAGCGGAAATTGGGCCACAGGCCACGCTCATTGAGGTAGGGCATGGTCCAGTAAAAATCCCAGATACGGCCCAGATGAATCAGCGGGAACAGGCCTGCGGTCATGACTGAAAAGGCGGTCATCGCCTCGGCGCTACGATAAATGGGTTTGCGCCAGTCCGACTGGGTAATGTGCAGAATGGCTGACAGTAGCGTGCCGGCATGGCTCACGCCAATCCAGAACACAAAAGTGGCGATATACAGGCCCCACATCTGCGGCCGGTTGAGCAGGGCTACGCCCATGCCGTAATTGTATTGATAGGCCACGGCAAATGCGCCCGCCGCTACCAGTGCAATACAGACACTGATCATAATCCAGTAGACACGGCGTGGCCGCTCCATACTGTGCAGCACATTCGCATTGATCTGTGCCCACTTTATATCTTTGCTGATTTCTTCTTCCATCGCTTATATCTCCTCGTCTCGCACACGTTCGAGATACATTACGCTGGGTTCGGTATTGAGTTCTTCCAGGGCTCGATAGCCGCGCTCGTCTTTAGGCTGTTTTTTATCTTCCGCATGGCCAAACTCCATTTTGTGTTGCTGCCACAGCTTCGCTACTTTGCTCTCCGGGTCAGATAAATTACCAAACACAATTGCCTGGGTCGGGCAGGACTGCTGGCAGGCTGTCTGCACTTCGTTATCACGCACCAGACGGTCTTCGTTTTTTGCTTCGTTTTTAGCGCGGCGCAATCGCTGCACACAGAAGGTACATTTTTCCATTACGCCTTTGTCACGCACGGTAATGTCCGGGTTTAGCTGCTGCTCCAGTGGTGAAGGCCAGGTTTCAAGATAGGAATAAAAATTGAAATAGCGCACTTTGTAGGGGCAGTTATTAGAGCAATAGCGTGAGCCAACACAGCGGTTATAGACCTGGGCATTGAGCCCGTCCGGTGTGTGATAGGTAGCGGCTACGGGGCATACAGGCTCGCAGGTGGCATGTTCACATTGCTGACACATCATCGGTATATACTGTGCACCCTGATCCGGGTAGCGGGTTTTGGTTTCGTCTTTTTCGCCTGTTTCCCAGTAACGTTCAATGCGCATCCAGTGCATGCCCAGGCCACGGCCAAACCGCTCACGGCCGACTACGGCTAAATTATTTTCCGCATAACAGGCGGTGACACAGGCATTGCAACCAATGCAGGTGTTCAGGTCAATCGACATACCCCAGCGGTAATCTTTGTGGTCGTAATATTCATCGCCCACCTGGCCACTTTTACGAAATGCCGTCCAGTTTTCAATCATACGTTTAACGGTCATGGCTAGCCCTTATTGCGGTTAAATGAAGGTGTGGAGATGGTGCGTACCAGGCGGCGTTTATGCTGTGAATCAGAACCCGCCAGTGTGACTACGGAGTCTTTTTCGCCGGTGGCTTTAATCGCAACCCGGGTGGCATACAGAGCCAGTTCTCCGGTGTCGCGTTCAAATATAGGGTTAAGAATTTTTATGGGATTGACGCCCACGCCTGCGGCATAGCGACCTATGCTATGACCCTGCCCCATGGGCACAGCGACTGCTTCGGGGTGAATGCCATCGAACTCATAAACCTTCACCCGAATACTGCCCTGAGACGATTTAATGTCTACAATATCACCGGTTTTTACATTCAGCTTTGCGGCGGTTTCCGGGTGCATCTCAGCCCAGCTATCCCAGACAATGGTGGTGATCTGGTCGGGCATTTCCTGCATCCAGGGCAGGTCGGCGTGGCGTCCGTCATACAGCCCCAGTTGAACCGAGGGAATCAGTGTAAACGGGTAGG
>QIDK01000083.1 GCA_003228405.1 Gammaproteobacteria bacterium
GGAAGGCGGGGTCAGGCCTTACATTTGACATCATGTAAGGCTAATGTGAAATGTAAGGCCTGACCCTCATGGCGTATGAAATGTAAGGCCTGACCCTCATGGCGCTCTCATGGCGCTCATGGCGCCCTCATGGCACCGTTGCTTTAACTTTATGGCATTAGAGCAATGCACCTGTCGCTCAACAATGTAGAGGGATTATCTGTTGAGGAGGGCTTTGTTTGACTGATACTCTTAAGACCAGTGAACCTCTGGCCAATATTTGCCCCAATATTTGACTCTGGCATCTTCATTTCATAGCAAAAACGATGCATTAAGAAAGGCCGGATAACCTTTAAACAGCCTTTTATCAGCCAAAATAGGCACTTTATACTATAAATCAGGTGTTTATATAACAAAATCAGTTACTTACATTGACCCACCCGTCACCCCCTGATAAAAAACTACCCAAACGGGGGATTACAATGTTTACTCTATGCCCAATAATTGACAACTAAATAGTTTAAGTTTTGATTAGACACAAAACCATATTCTTATTTCTCAAGCACTTAGCACATTATTGCCCGGTCAGCTGAGATGTCTGGCTAATGCCTTATTTCAGTGTCCATAATAAGTTCAAATGATAAAAGCCAGAAAAATTCCAATGTAGAAGCCGCTGTTTTAAGGAAGAGCCGTTTCAAATGGTAAAACACAAACCAGGCTTTAATTAAGTATGAACATGTGGGCTATGCCAAAACTTATACACACCACTCTCAGCTGTCTGCTGCTTCTGACACTTGTCGCCTGTGGTGGTGACTCCAGTAACACTATAACAGCAGCTGGTAGAGGCGGTTCTTCACCTGCCACTATAACTATTAGCCTAACCGATGCGGCTGTAGATAATGCCCGGGAAGTATGGGTTCAGTTTACCGGCTTAAGCATTAAACCTGCTGCTAGCCCTGCTATTAACTTCACTTTTGATACGGTAAAAAACATTAACCTGCTCGACCTGCAGGGCACCCGGTTTACCGACCTTATTAGCAATATAGTCATTCCTACTGGCAGTTATAACTGGATCAGGCTGGATGTAAATGCAGCTAACGATGGTATTAATGACACTTATATTATGCTCAATAATGGCAATATTTACGAGTTGTGGATACCCAGTGGCAGACAGACAGGCCTTAAAATAAATAGTGGTTTTGAACTGCTTGCGAATGAAAATTTAAATTTGATAGTTGATTTTGATCTTAGAAAATCTATTATTTTAAGAAATGGAAACTACAAATTACGCCCCAGCCTGAGAATGATGAGGAAAAGGAATACTGGCACCATCACCGGCATCATAAGCCCTACACTTTTAACTGCCCCAAACTGTTCTGATACCGACCCGGCAACCGGCAATGCGATATATTTATTTGCAGGAGCCACTGCGATACCAGATGATTTGAGTAATGCTAACCCAGGCCCTGTAACGTCAGCCAGAATTAGATTAAATACACGCAGTGGAAATTACAGATATATCATCGGCTATGTTCCAGCTGGTGACTATACCCTGGCTTTCACCTGTCAGGCAGATATGGATGACCCGGATACTAATGATAATATTATATTCAGTTTTACAGCAAGCATCACGGTAACCGCAGATTCAGCTAACCTCAATCTGCCCGTGATAATACCCGGGCCTGTACGTTAAGTTTATTATACTGAGCCATCCCTCGACTGTTTATGTGTAAAATACAGGCAAAGTCAAAAGAAAGCGCTAAAAACGCAAACTAACACAAATAATTACTCATCCGCACTCATGTGTCTACAGAATTAGACCGTCCTTAACCTATTGTGAATATGTTTTGTTTACACCTTGTGCAGGTGTAGAGTTTAAGGATTTCACTTCGTTTCATACCCGGACTCCGCTTCGCTTCCTCCGGGCTACACCATTTGTTTTAACCTGTTCCAGTTATTCTGCATCAGCCTCATTATATGAATTCAACCATTCAACCATAGCATCAAACTCCATTGCCCTGGCATATAAGAAACCCTGCACACGATCACAGCCCATTGATTTAAGTAAAGTGAGCACAGATTCGTCTTCAACACCTTCGGCCACCACTAAAATATCTAAATCATGTGCCATGGTAATGGTTGCATTTACAATTGCAAAATTAGCGGAGTCTTTACTGAGATCAGTAACAAAGGATTTATCAATTTTAAGTTCACTTATTGGAAATTTCTGCAAATAAGCCAGTGAGGAATAGCCTGTTCCAAAATCATCAATTGATACCATAATACCTGCATCATGAAATGAGCCCAGTATCTCGGCCGACCTGAGTGGGTTTTTCATAATGGCATTTTCGGTTACTTCGATATAAAGATTTCCTTCTGGAAACTGAGTGGCCTGCACAGATTCGCGCATAGATGTTAGTAAGGTATTATCCAGCAAATCTACCGGTGAGACATTAATCGATATATGAAAGTCTTTATTTATTTTTACCAGCTCACTAAACTTATGCAGATAGTTACTGATAACCCAGCAGGTTAAATCACCAATTAAATTTTCACGTTCAGCAATAGGGATAAATTTATCTGGATAGATTAAGCCCAAATTTGGATGCTGCCAGCGCAGTAAAAGTTCACAGCCACAGGGTTGATTGGTGAGCATATCTATTTTCGGCTGAAACAGCGGCTCAAAATGGCCCTTAACAATACTGTTTTTTAAATCATTTGCCATCATCAGATTTTCATAATGATCGCTATCCATTTCAGGATAATAGGAAGCCAGTTTCAGGTTATTATGCTTGGCATTATACATAGCCACATCAGCTCTTCTCATTAACAGGTCGGCATCTTCACCATCATCAGGAAAAACAGAAATACCGATACTGGCACCTATTTTCAGCGTATGATTACCAACATCAAATTTAGGCTCTATTATATCAATAATTTTTCGCGCCATTTTTTCAGCCAGTATCTGACCAACACCTCTTAATATAAAACTAAATTCATCTCCACCAATACGTGCCACCGTATCAGATTCACGAAGCCCTTCAAGCATTCTTTGTGCAATAATAATTAATACTTCATCACCCACGCCATGCCCTAAGGTATCATTAATTTCTTTAAACCGATTCAGGTCGAGCAATAAAATTGAAAACTTATTTTTATTGCGGCCTGACATAGCAATAGATTGCTCAAGGCGATCATTAAATAAATACCGATTCGGTAAATTAGTTAGTTCATCATGGGTGGCTTTATATTGCATACGCTCAGCCAGGTTGAGCAGCGATAATCGCATTTTGTCCAGATCGTCGGCCAGATACTGAATTTCACTAAAGCGGGATGTTAAGCCCAGGGGGATATCTATATTACCATTGGCTATTTCTCTTGAACGATCTCTTAGCTGATATAAGGGCTTATGAATAACACGGAGTATTGCCGCAAAAAACAGCACGATGGCTAGCAGATAAGCACCAAGAACATAAGCCACTTTTTTTCTAATTGACAGGTAATCACTGATAATGGCTGATTCATCTATACCCACTCTTAAACTGAATACCTTATCGTTTTTTTCTGTAAAATAAACGGGAATGCTCAGGTAATAAATATCATCATCATTTTGATTAACGCCATTATCTTCTCTAAACTTGCCTGGCGAATCTAATATGCCATCTCGAGGTGAGATGATTTTATTCTGCTTATCAACAACTTCTACAAACTGTATATTGCCCCCAAGAAGTGACGTCTCCAGTATATTTATAATGTCTTCACGATCATGTTCGAGTGATTTACTGGAAAGAACATCGGCCAGAAAACCGGAAACTTCTGTAGCATGGCTAATAAACTGTTCATATGAACTATCTTTATAACCATGAGTAATGGTCTGGTATAAAAAGGGCAAAACCACCATATGAATAAGTATGATAGCGACGACCATATATGATGTAATACTAAAATTTCTGCGTTGAATACGACTATCTACCATAACACCTGAACTACCCTGATACCTTTTGTGTTTTTAGCGGTTTGCTCGTCCATAAAACTGATATCATTCATATTCTTCTCAAGATGCTTCACAAGCTCACTAATGTTTTGTATGTCTTTTACTTTTCTACCACCCTGTCGAAATATTCTTTTCACTATTTTTCGTTGATAACCTTTTTCTGTCATATGCATAATGTTCTTTAAAAAGGATTTGTACACAACTGAATCTGACGAGTTAATAACTGGACTTTTTATTAGACTTTCTGCAGAAGATGGCAGGCCAAGATATATTCTCCTTATTTCTAATACACTGACTTTCTGCACCTGAGAAGATTCTGCCGCGACAAGAACACCTCTAGCGTTATCTGCATACAAAATATTTATAATTGAAGAACTCACATTAAATGCAAACACTACAATTATTAAATATATAAACCGGCTGGGATTGATATTAGTTTTCTTCATAATTTTTGTTTAGAAAACAAAATCTACACCCAGTGAGATAGCGTCTGCATCACCAAGCACTGGAATATTGATGCCTATATCTTTCACCCTGTCGTACTGTATTTTTAATGCTGTGGTTTTATTAACATCCCATCTAAGCCCGATACTTATTGTTTGGTGTTTCTCATCACCTCCCGCCTGATTTAAATCCTGATGAAAATCTGAACGTGTAATATGTGGTGTGAAGTTATTAAACTGATAACCGACAGAAAGCATACGTGTATCAACATCAATATTACTTTGTGGCCGTTCATATTCATTAAATTCAGATAAAATTATAAAATCATAAACATAGAAATTGGCTGATATACCTGAAAATTCCTGTTTAACATCTTCATCTGTAACAATATTATTTACTGTGCGATCAAGTTGCCCCTGCATATAGGTAGCACGAAGCTCGATCCAGCCTTTTGATACTTCTACAACTATGCCGACCATGTTTTTCCATGTTTCATCAACTTCAGCAGCCATCAGCATGCTTAACAGATCATTATTTTTTGAATCTTCCCTGCCCACATATAAATTAAATAACACATCCCATTCAGCCAGTTCGGGCTGGTATAATAAACTTAATCCATTGTAATTAGATATTTGCCAGGTGTAGTTATCCACCGGTGGTCTGATCCAGTAATAGGCATAACCCACATCAAAAAAGTCGGAATAATAATACAGCGGCAGGCGTTTGCGCCCAGCCTGAATTGAAAACTCTGTATTCAGCTGATAGCTGACATAGGCCCAGTCAAGCTCTATGTCATATCCTGAAGCACCATTACTAATAACCTGAATAACAAAATCGAGTTGGTCGTTTATATCGGCATTAAGCTGAACACCAACCGAAGTATCCGGTGAAAATGACCAGTCATTGTCATATATTCCCGTTTTCGGATAATCTGCAAGAAACTTATCACCACTCGTCACCTTGCCAGCAACAATAGATGAATAGCCACTAATACTGACATCGGCCAACACCAGGGGCCCATGGAATAACAGCGCTATAAAAACCGGGAAATGTTTAATTTTTCTATACAATATTACTGTTCCTGCTCTTAACGACACATTAATATGTGTCTTAATAATATCCCTGAATAATGGTAGAAAATTTGCGTCGCCTGTCTGATGAAAACCAGACTCGAGCAAATAAATTTGATGGCCTGAGATCAAGCCAATTGATCAGGGGTTCAACCCGAGCCCCTGTTTTCATTTTTATAGAAGATTATAAATAACTGACATAACAACACTTAACCGGGGTGCCATATATGGTCCTCGAACTTTTAAAAGCAGGAAAGATTGAACCACAGAGTACACGAAGGTTTTTTTATAATTTGCGTCGTGCGTAAATGCATAAACACAGGTTTCTCTCTGCGTCCTCCGTGTCCTCTGTGGTGTACCGCTTGCCTTAATAAGCTTTCGCATCGGCTCACATGCCTTCCATATTATGGCTTACCGCTTACGTCTGGCCAGGCCACTTCATGTCAGTTATCCTTATTAATTATATACAAACGTATACAAAATCTCATCGCCTGAACGGGGGATGTAAAGTGTAGGAAAACGAGCATTAGCGAGCATTAGGGTCAGGCCTTACAATTGACATTATATGACATTAAGTGTAGTTTAAAATGAAATTAAAAATAGGAGATAGCCATGGCGAGGCCACTACGGATAGAGTTTTCAGGAGCGATATATCATGTAACGGCAAGAGGTAATGCTCAGGGTGATATTTATGCATCAGATGAAGATCGATTAAAGTTTTTAGCACTATTAAGTAATACCTGTAAACGAAGTGACTGGTATTGTCATGCCTATTGCCTGATGTCAAATCACTATCATTTACTGATAGAAACAAATACACCAAGTTTATCTAAAGGAATGAAATATCTTAATGGAACCTATACCCAATATTTCAATCGAGCAAATAAACGAGTAGGACATGTGTATCAGGGAAGATATAAAGCAATACTGATACAAAAAGAAAGCTACCTGCTAGAGCTGGCACGTTACATTGTATTGAACCCTGTTCGTGCACGAATGGTAAGGACAGCTAAAGACTGGCCCTGGAGCAGTTACCGGGCAACAGCAGGATTTA
>QIDK01000100.1 GCA_003228405.1 Gammaproteobacteria bacterium
AATACGGGTTAATCGCATCAATACCATAACCGGTTAACAGGCAATGATGGTGAACTTCACGGGCTTCGCCCGATTCTAAAACCAGGCCAATGCGAGTACGTAAATGTTTCTGTACCAGGTGCTGATGAACAGCTCCGGTGGCCAGTAATGCACTGACAGGAACGCGATCAGTACTGATGTTTCTATCGGATAATACAATCAGGCTGTGGCCGTCACTAATCGCCCGGGTGGCTTCATCGCAAATGCGCGCTATGGCTTTAGATAAACCTGCCGTACCCTGCGATTTTTCATATGTTATGTCGATAGTGGCGGTAGTCCAGCCACGAAAATCCATATGTTTTAATGCGGCCAGTTCTTCATTGGTTAAAATCGGGTGCGGCACTAATAAACGATGAGCGTGTTGCTCCGATGAGGCCAGTAAATTCTTCTCCGGGCCAATGTAACACTGCAGCGACATCACCACTTCTTCACGAATGGAGTCAATCGCCGGGTTGGTGACCTGAGCAAATAACTGCTTGAAGTAGTCATAAATCATACGTGATTTATCGGACATGCAGGCAAGCGCTGCATCATTGCCCATGGAGCCCACCGGGTCGCGGCCTTCCTTAACCAGTGGCAGCAGCATAAACTGCATAGTTTCCGAGGTATAACCAAAGGCGCGCATACGCTCTAACAGGGTATCCTGATTAAAACCATGGGGTTCCTGATTGGGCTCCAGCTGTGATAAAGCAATGCGCTGGTTAGATAGCCACTGATGATAGGGTTGCTTCGATGCAAACTCGTGTTTCAGTTCTTCATCGGGAATCATACGGCCCTGATCAAAATCGATCAGAAACATTTTGCCCGGCTGTAAGCGGCCCTTGAATTTTACATTATCTGCATCAACCGGTAGCACACCGACTTCGGATGCCATAATGACCCGGTCATCATGGGTAAGATAATAACGGCTGGGGCGCAGGCCATTTCTATCCAGGGTGGCACCAATATAACGACCATCCGTAAATACGATAGAAGCCGGGCCATCCCAGGGCTCCATTAAGGCAGACTGGTACTCATAAAAAGCGCGTTTTTCTTCTGACATGCTGGCATCATTCTGCCAGGCTTCCGGCACCATCATCATCACCGCTTCCTGCAGGCTGCGGCCACCCATCAGCAGAAACTCCAGAACATTATCGAAGCTGCCCGAGTCAGATACATCGGGTTCTATCACCGGCAAAATGCGCTTAATGTCTTCACCGAATAACTCGCTTTCGGCGGTGCCTTCACGAGCCTTCATCCAGTTGGCATTACCCAGGCGGGTGTTAATTTCACCATTGTGGCTCATAAAACGCTTGGGCTGGGCACGATCCCATGAGGGAAAAGTGTTGGTCGAAAAGCGCGAGTGAACCATCGCCAGATGCGCGGTGTAATCTTCGGCAGCTAGATCAGGGTAGAAAGGGATCATCTGGTCCGGGTTGAGCATGCCCTTGTATACAATGACTTTGGTAGACAGAGAGCAGAAATAAAACAGCTCGCGTTGTTGGATATTCTGATTATTACGGATGGTGTGTCCCGCATCTTTACGCAGAATATACAGCTTACGTTCAAAATCATCACTTGAAACACCATCGGCAGCACCCACAAACAGTTGTTCTATATGGGGTTGTGCTGCACGTGCGGTGGGGCCTATGTCTGCTTTTATTGGATCTACCGGCAGTTCGCGCCAGCCAATCAGCATCTGGCCAGATTTTTCAATTAATTCATTAACCCGCTTTTTACACTGGGCACGTTCACTTTCATCAACCGGTAAAAATACATTACCCGCTGCATACTGGCCTTTGGCAGGCAGTTCAGCACCTAAATCTTGTTTTGCCACACGTTGCAGAAACTCGTAGGGCAGGCTGGTCATAATACCCGCGCCATCACCGGTATTGGTTTCACAGCCACAGGCACCCCGGTGCTCCATGCGACGCAGAATATGGTCGGCATCTTCAACTATCTGGTGGCTGGGCTGGCCCTTAATATGGGCCACAAAACCCACACCACAGTTTTCAGTTTCATTCGCCGGGTCATATAAACCATGCTTTTTGGGGCGGGTGAATTGATTGAAGATATTGTTGTTTTCGCTCATTACCAGTCTCTTAGTACCTGCCCAAATATATAAGATTTGTCAGGTATTTCATCAATTTAGCTATCCAGAAGTTCACCACGGAAATAGTGGAGGTCGGACAAGGGGCCGGGTATTTTACAGGAAAAGGGCGCTAAAACAAAGAAATTGTGGGGATGAGAGTCAAAAGCTTTTTACCTCAAATATCGGCTCCTGCGCACCCTTTATTATAGACTCAGGCTCGAATGGCACTTAACTTAAGCCAGAATATTCACAATAGCTGGTTTTTCGTAGGTTGGGCCGAGGCGCGAAGCCCAACAGCTCTGGCATGCCTCACCGCAATTGTTGGGGTTCGCATACAGCATAAGATTGAATATGTGTGAAAATGCTTGCCAGAGACAATTGTTTCAATATTAGTGAATATTGATCAGAGGTTCCCTGGGTTAATAGGGCTTATAGTATCTATCGAATGAATCGTCTATAATAAATGAATCGAACGATATTTTAAGGTGATGCTAATGAAGGCTATGTCAGCGAATGATGCCAAAACACAATTTGGCGAACTGTTAATGAAGGCACAGAGCGAGCCCATTCAAATTAATAAGAATGGTAAACCTGTTGCTGTCGTAATCTCTGTGGATGAATATAAAAGCGTAGAAGATCTAAAACTGAGTTTTTTACAGGCCAGGGTAGCTCAAGCAAAAGAAAATATTGATAGCGGCAATACGGTAGATGGAGAGTCATTTTTTGACGAGCTAGAATCAGGGCAGCATGATTAGCAAGGCTAAATATCGATTTACTCCTGAAGCTCAAGAAGATCTCATTAATATTCACCAATACACAAGCATTCAATGGGGGAAAGATCAGTCAAAGAAATATCTATCTGAAATGCGGCAAACTATTAAAGCTTTATCTGTAACGCCTGAGATAGGAAAACAGCGGGAAGAAATTGGCATAAATATTTTTAGTTTCCCCCATGCTAGTCATGTAATTTATTACACTCTATGTAATCAACAGATGGTGATTTTTGCTGTGCTTCATAAAAGAATGGTGCCATTTTCTCATTTACATAATCGAAATACAATCTAGACGTTATTGGGCTTATTTGTTTAACAAAGAGCTGGTCTGGTAGAGATGTACCAAAAGCTATATTATACTTAAAAAGTGCATCCGATCAAAGTAATGTAAAGCTATGTGAAAAATAGGTGAACTACATGAAAAATGGACATGTGTAAATAAGGATATTTTATTAGCTGTTGACAGGTATAGAAAGTCCAGTCAAGCAGCTACATTAGAGCCAAATATTATTTTTAATTTTAAATATTTAGCTGTATTTGCTGCTACTAATGAATCAGATGAAAAAAATACCTGCCTTATATTAGAGAAACAGTTTCACCTACAGGTGCTATTTTTCTAACGCGTATTAGCAGGCTCCTTTTTTACTGAGTCAGAAATAATTAATTTAAAACCACCAGCCCAAGGGTTATCTGTGCCCCAAAACCAGTTAAAAATGTAACTACTCTCAATAAAGGCACAGCGAAAGTAAATACGAAATAATGAACTAACCGTGCAAAGAAAAAAATCATGCAGGCCATTGCCGTTATTTCAGAGTTCTTTCCAGTGAGTTGAACTAGCAGTACTAAGGGTGCAAAAACAACTAGATTTTCAACGGCATTAACATGTGCCTGCATCATGCGGTTTGCCCATTTAGCTTGTGTTTCTGTGCTGCCAAACCTGTCCCACATCGCATTAAAGATGCCCTGTTCAAGCATTCGATTAAGAATATAGGGTATCCACAATAGTGAGGTCATTATTGTGGTTAATGTTAGCCAGTATAATTCTGCTGATAGTTCTGCATGTAACATAGTCTTCTCCAGGGGTTATTTCTGTAAAACAGTTGATTGATAGTTGGCAAGTAAATCGGCCTGGTCTATAGATCCATGATGATGAATCTGCTTCCATTGATTGTTATCTTTTTGATAAATACGTGAGGTGCGAATGGCTAAGTTAATGCTTTTGTCGCCTAATTTTAAATACCCCCGTTCATGACCAACAGAACAGAACATATCTTTTGTTTGATGAATGCTAAAGTCATAAAATTCAACAAAAACATCAGCAGGACCATTAAATATTTTTTCATAAACCTGTTTTATTTCAGACCAGCCGCGTTTAATGCCGCCAAGCGGGTTAGACATAGATGCACTATCAGTTTGCAGCCAGTTGTTCTGCATTTTTATAAAATCCTGATTATTAAACGCCTGGTAGAACTCAATTAATGCTATTTCTGGATCTGTTAAATCAGTAATAAGTTCTGATCCATTTATAGATTCAAGATGTTTCATTGTATATCTCCTTACTAGTATTAATGTTGTATATACAACTATAGAGTGAAAAAAATATTTACGTTAACTTTGTACTGGAATGACGCAACTGACCAACTAGCTCTATCAGGCTTGATTGACCTATCGCTTTAGTCATTTTCCTGTAAAGAAGATCGCCTTTTTCATTGAGTTGTTGTTCCAGTTTTTTTGCCGCAGCAGTGGGTTTAATAATCTGTTCACGCCCGGTTTTTGTGCGTTTTAGATAACCTCGTTGCTGTAAATTATCAATAAATCGCGTAACCGTAGATTTTTCAAGATTCAGCTCTTCCGCAATTTCTTTTTGTGAAATAGAAGGCATCTCTAAAACCAGACGTAGCAGGTAAGCATGAGCCGGGGAAAGCCCCAGCTCTGAAAATGCCTGATCCCATATTTTATTTATTTTACGGGTCAGGCTATTGATATTAAAATAAAGGCATCTTTCAAACATGGGATGAGAATAGCAAATAATGGTTGTATGCGCAACTATGCGATTATATGTTGTATATGGAGGGGGCGCTAATGGGTGAAAGATAGATGGAAGACAGAGAACAATTGTTTCTAATATTGCTGAATATTGATCACTGGCACGGTTTTTTTGTTATTTACATAGTGCCAAATATGGACTATATTTAGTGCCAATATAATAGAATGTAGCCGAGTAGAAAAGCATGAGATTAAGTCAATCAGTCAAACCTATCAGTTACTTAAAGCAGAATACGGCTAAGGCCATTAAAGAAGTGCAAGCCAACCTTTCACCGATGATTATTACGCAAAATGGTGAAGCGAAAGCAGTGCTGATTGATGTGGCGTTATATGAGCAAGATCAGGAATCGCTGGCCATGCTTAAAATGATCGCGCAAAGTAAACAGGCGTATGCGGCTGGAAACGTTAAAACAGCTAAAAAATCTTTTTCTGATACCAGAAAGAATATTAAGGCTGCACAGGATTGAAAAAATATCAGGTTAAGCTCACATCGGAAGCTGAGCAAGATATTGAATATATTTACGACTATATCGCGAAGAAAGATACCTTGCAGAATGCTGAATATGTCCTGGATAATTTAGAGTCGTTGATTCTGTCCCTGGATGAAAACCCTGAGCGCGGTCACTACCCGCAAGAACTGCGTATTCAGGGAATCAAAGAATTTAGAGAAGTTTTATTAAAGCCTTATCGAGCGATTTACGAAATAACAGGACATACAGTCATCGTTCATTTGTGTGTTGATGGTCGCCGAGATATGGTGTCGCTCCTGGAGCAAAGAATACTGAGATAAAAAAACCTGAGCAGACGTGTTGTTGATTTCTAATATTAGGGAGTATTGATCTCCGGTACGGGTTTTTAATATTAAAGTTTGTAGGCCAGATTTTCAAAGATAAATTGAGGTGAATGGAACTAATGGGCGATTTAACAGCTGATTATTCTATAAGTGATTTTTCATGTCAGGATGGTACACCTGTACCTGATAACCTGTAGGATAATG
Source organism: Gammaproteobacteria bacterium (assembly GCA_003228405.1). Lineage (GTDB taxonomy): Bacteria > Pseudomonadota > Gammaproteobacteria > SZUA-229 > SZUA-229 > SZUA-229. The sequence goes on from QIDK01000100.1 coordinate 5,927, forward strand.
TGCTGTCCTTGGCAAAAAAACTTACAAGTTTTGCGCATTGAAATTTAAAAATAAATTCATATTAATAGCAGCTACAAAACGATATTACATAATAAAAAAGTTGGTGGTGCTACTTCAGGTCAACACTGATATGCCAAGGCCTCAGATGTTACGGGAGCTCTATGACGCCTAAAGAATTACATATTAAAATCGAAGGATTAATAAAGAAGGGATCAATGACACAGGGTGGTTTAGGGTTGTATAACTCTTTTGTTCATTTTGATATTTGTGGTTCGAAGGCTCGCTGGTCTAAAGCAAAATAATAAACCAAATTATAGTTACTAATAGTAAGGAATGTCATGCAATATAAGCTACTCACTATATTAATGTAGTTCAATATGTCTGCGACTGCAGAGATGAATATGCAGCAGCGTCATCCTGATGAAATTACGCACCAGACACTGGCCCAGAGGTTATCAATTGAAAATGCTTTACTGCCATTGCAGAAGATTGACTCTGCATTAACAGATTTTACGAAATTAACTGATCTTGCCAATAAGAAGAATATTAATATAAAGGTCATAGTTAACACTGACTGGGAAACACAAACTGGGAAACACAAAATTAAGGATTCCCTAAAATGGTTGCAGCTATTAAAGGCACTCTATTAAAGCAGGAGTATCTTATAAAAAATATCACTGCTGTCCCGTTAACTTAAAAATTATCGGCTCTTCTCCGGTCTTGTGTATAAAGCATCAGAATAACAAACTCTGTCGTTCCCGAATGCTTGTGTCGGGAACCCAGTGGCTTTGGGGTTCGATCCCCGACACAAGCATTACTACGGGCTCCTTGCCCTCCCGTTGGGCCAGGCAAAGCCTGTTTAAAATCTTTCCAGAAGATTTTATCGGGGACGACAGTTTAAATAAATATTAATATTGCGACATAAGTCTATTTTCATGTCGTTTATAATTTAATGCATCTGTTAAGCGTAATGCACATGGGCATTAACTCGTATTCTGCTTTCTTAACGGGACAGCAGTGAAAAAATATGAATATGAAGCATTGCAAATAAAAAATGTTTCGTCTAAAGATATAAGGCGTATAAAAAGTCAGAGAAAAACTTTCTGGAGTTCTGGAATCAGTTCAATATTGCTGATTAATGCTAGTGAAAGGGATGCTGCTGCATGGAAAAAGCTTTTCAACGAGTCTGACCCCTTGAAATGCCTTGAAATGCCTTGAAATGTGACCCCTTGAAATGCTGGCCCAGAGGTTATCAATTGAAAATGCTTTACTGTCATTGCAGAAGATTGACTCAGCATTAACAGATTTTACGAAATTAACTGATCTTGCCAATAAGAAGAATATTAATATAAAGGTCATAGTTAACACTGACTGGGAAACACAAA
>QIDK01000243.1 GCA_003228405.1 Gammaproteobacteria bacterium
GTCTGTTAGCAATCTCTAAGCTATTTGCGGAATGGGGCTAATGAACCTCCGACTGGTTAGATTATATCAGGGGGTTTAAAAAAGTGCTGTATCACTTGTCTGATGGCCTTTCAGTGGTATGGCAGGTGTAAGATCAGGCTGAATGGGCTGTTTTTGCTGAAAGTAATAGAAAATACCCTGTATTTTTGACAATATGCATATTTTTACTATAACTAGTTAAACTGGAAGAGGTATTTAGCCATGCTTCTTTTATAAATCATAGATGGACAAAAATGCCATCTGAGCATAAAAACGGCTTTAAATGATCACACATATTCACTCCCCCCACAGACCTAAAGGTTTACTGCAGTATCATCAGCACTGCTGATTGCTCTTCTGATAGCTGTCCGCTATTTATGGAACGAGTCTCAACAGACACGTTTAATGAGCTAGTGGAAGGAGCGATTACGCTCATTTATGCACCGGGTTTAATGCCACAGGTACAGGAAATTAATAGAGATACTCCTTAAAATACCAGGGAACCTCTGATTAAGTCTATGATACTTCTGGCTTACAGACTTGTTCGTGATCAAGGCAGGCTTTTGAAAGCATGTGGGTACCTGACATTTTTATTTTGCTTTGGCTATGGCTTTCAGGTCATGGATTATTGAGTCGCTACAGGCATGAGAAAATATGAAAATTCGCAAGGGTGTTTCACAGTCAGCAGATTCTGAGCTAGCCGCGAAGGAGCTATACGATGCGATTTATCAGGATGATATTGCGTTTGCCGTGTTCTATTGTTCGCCCGATTACGATCTTGATGTTCTGGGCCGTGAACTAAAGCGGCGCTTTGGCGATGCTAATCTTGTAGGCTGTACCACAGCCGGTGAAATCACCCCAAATGGCTATCTGAGTGGTTCACTGACAGGGATGAGTGTTAGCTCAGAAGAGTTTGAAGTAGTCACTAGCTGCATTGATAACCTGGACACATTTGGTTTTGCTCAGGGAGCTGAAACGACTCGTGAAATGCTATCCAGTCTCAGGCAGGCAGGTAAAGAGCCTGCTGCCAACAATACATTTGGTTTTATGCTGATCGATGGGCTAAGCCTGTGTGAAGAAATTATGGTTAGTTCTTTTCATGGTGGATTAGGCGATATTCCCCTGTTTGGTGGTTCTGCAGGTGATGGCACAGATTTTGGTAAGACGTTTATCTACCATGGAGGTGAGTTCCGTGAAGGCCGAGCCGTGTTTAGCCTTATCTATACCTCATTACCTTTTATGGTATTTAAAAGCGAACACTTTACGGCGACAGAAGATATGCTGGTGGTAACCGCGGCGAATGTAAAGTATCGAATCGTACATGAATTCAATGCTGAGCCGGCAGCGGATGAGTATGCACGACTGCTGGGTATGAGTGTGGAGCAATTGAATCCAGCGGTATTTGCAACCCACCCCGTCGTTATCCGCATCAGTGGGCAGAATTTTGTTCGCTCTATTCAAAAAGTTAATCCTGACAATAGCCTTACCTTTTACTGTGCAATAGACAAGGGCGTCGTTATGCGTATAGCTAAGGGAGGAAATCTGCTTGATGATATGCAGCAAACGTTTGACAAAATACATCAGAAAATTGGTCCTCCACAGATTGTTATTAGTTGTGACTGTATTCTTCGACGTCTGGAAATTGAAGAGACAGGCATAGGCCAGGATGTTAACAGGCTGGCAGTGGCGAATAATATGATCGGCTTCAGTACCTATGGAGAACAGATAAATGGCATGCATGTAAACCATACATTTACCGGGGTCGCTATTAGCTCAAGGCAAACGGGTAAAAAAAATGAGTAAGGATGATACTTGCCCACATTGCCGAAAACTTGAGAGGGAGCTCCTTAAACTCAAAACCATTAACCGGGTTCTGGTAGAACGTGTTGAACACAGTATGGACCTTGAAGGCGATAGTTATAACCTGTTTCAGGCAGCCATTGCCCTTGAGGACAAGGTGCATGAGCGAACAGCTGCGCTGCAAAAAATGGTCGCTTCACTTAATGCAGCAAATGATGCCCTCAAAGCGGCGAACCAGAAGGCGGAACAGGCGGTAGAGGCAAAATCAAAATTTCTGGCTCGTATGAGCCATGAATTACGCACCCCGTTGAATGCGATTCTGGGGTTTGGCCAGTTAATGCAGGAAGATGAAGACGAGCCGCTCTCGGCAAAGCATGCTGATTATCAGAAGACAGTATTAAAGGCAGGAGAACATCTTTTAGGGCTTATAAACGAAGTGCTGGATCTGGCCAGAATTGATGCCGGAAAAACAAGCATACAGGTTGAAGATGTCGATGCCAGAGTGGTATTACAGGAGTGTCTGGCTTTGTTAAGGCCGGTTGCAGCACAGAGCAGGGTTGAGTTTACTATTGAGGGTGAGGAAAGCTTAACCTGCTATGTAAAAGCCGACAGAGTGCGACTCAAGCAGGTACTGATTAATTTATTAAGCAATGCGATTAAATACAATAAGGAAGGCGGTCGTGTCGTTTTAAGATGCAATGTGACAAATAATAACCGGGTTCATTTTGGAGTTTCTGATGAAGGGCAGGGCATAGCCCCCCATGAATACAAACAGATTTTCGAACCTTTTGAGCGCCTGCCGCACCATGAAGAAATCAGGGGCAGTGGTATTGGCCTGGCGGTGAGCAGACAGTTAGTGGAGTTGATGGGAGGAGAAATTAGTGTAACTAGTGTGCCAGGTAGAGGCAGCACTTTCTGCTTTGAACTGCCGCTTGGGCAGAATGTACCCATCACTCAAAAGCTCGGGCTAGCCACAAATGAGCAGAACCCGTTAGCTGAAGAAAAGAAATACACATTACTTTATGTTGAAGATAAGTGTGCGAATCTCGAGTTGATGTCAGAGATTATTAAGCGCCGTCAGGACATACAGTTTCTGACTGCACAAACGGCCAGCTCAGGTCTGGATATCGCCATCACTTATCAGCCAGATCTCATATTGCTTGATATAAACCTGCCTGATATGGACGGCAATGAACTTTTGCGCCTGATACTGCAACATAAGAAAACAGGGCACATTCCCGTAGTGGCGGTGAGTGCAGATGCTATGCAACAGGAAATCGAAAAGGCATTGCAGAATGGCTTCAAAAAATATCTAACCAAGCCGATTGATATTACCGAGTTGAATAGTGTTATTAGCCATTATTTGATTGCAGAAGAGTATAAATTACAGCTTGAATCCTAATGTATGAGTATGAAAATACTGGACTAATAGTGGATATTAGTCTGTAGCAGGTTATATAAAGGTAGAAATATGAACGCCGATTTATCAGTACAGGCAGCAACTGTGTTGTTAGTGGATGATGAGCCGATAAACATTAAATTGTTATCGAAGATTCTGCATATTAATGGCTATGAAAATATTCATACCACCACAGACCCGCGACAGGTTGAATTATTATGTGATCAGCATGAGATTGATCTGATCATGCTCGATATTCATATGCCTTTTCTGGATGGTTTCGAAGTTATGGCGGGCTTGCGTGAAGATCATCAGAAAGCAGAAATACCGATCATTGTTCTAACCGCCTTAACAGATTCGGAAATCTGTAACCGGGCCTTACAGGAAGGTGCCAGAGATTTTCTGACTAAACCGTTTAATCAGGCCGAGGTGTTAAGTCGGATTCGAAATGTACTGGAAACACACCTTCTATACAGGCAAACAAGAAATACGAATGAAAGGCTGGAGGAGCTGGTCAGGCAACGAACTGAAGAGATATATAAAACCCGTATTAAGGTTATACAACGCCTGAGCCGTGCGGCAGAGTTCAGAGATAATGAAACCGGCATGCATATTATGCGCATGAGTCATTACTCATTATTACTGGCTCAATCTGCAGGCATGAATGCAGCAGAATGTGAGGTCATGCTCAATGCAAGCCCGCTACATGATATTGGCAAAATAGGCATACCTGACCGGATTTTACTAAAAAAGGGCAAGCTGGATAGTGAAGAATGGACCATTATGAAAAGTCATGCAGAGATTGGCGCAAGAATTCTGGAAGGTGACAACTGTGATTTTCTAAATGCGGCGCAGACCATTGCGCTGACCCACCATGAGAAGTGGGATGGAAGCGGATATCCCAATGGTCTGGCAGGAGAAAATATTCCGTTAATGGGGCGTATTGTCGCCGTGGCCGATGTATTTGATGCCCTCACATCAGAGCGTCCCTATAAAAAAGCATGGAGTATGGAAGATGCTTATGCGCTTCTGGAAAAAGAAAAAGGCAAACATTTTGATTCACGGCTGGTCGATATTTTTCTGGCTCTGGTGCCTGAGTTGACTAAGATAAAGGAGAGGTATGCTGAAGAAAATGAAAAGGAATATCAAACTCACCTTGAGATAGTAGGCTGAAATGTTGAGCTGGATTGAATGGCACTTATTACTGAATCAACAATAAAGGATAGAAAAATAGCACCTGTAGGCGTCAGCTAAAGCTAACGCCTACAGGAGAAACTATTTTTCTAATATAAGGCAGCTATTCTTTTCACCTGATTCATTAGTAAGTTAAGCTGATTTAAAACAGAAGATCGCCACAGAGACACAGTTACTTTTGTTTGCTCAAAGTCGCTGGATCCCAGCCAGAATCATGCTGGGATGACATGTTTGTTTAAATTTTGTTCTACATCTGGTATTTCATGAGACTCTTATGTTTTATTCCGGACAGTAGTGTGTGCTCTGCGCCTCTGTGCTAAGAGATTGTGCTTATGAAAGAGGCAGTGAATAGAAATATATTAATGCTTGCGAATAGACTCGATAATGCCATTCGCATCCAGCCCGCATTCGGCGAGCAGCTGGTCGGTGGCACCATGTTCTACAAAACGATCTGGCAGACCCAGATTAATCACCGGAATATTAATTTGATGTGCCAGCAGCCACTCGTTTACACCACTGCCAGCACCACCGCCCACTACGTTTTCTTCAATGGTGACGATTAATTCATGTTCGCCGGCAATAGATTGCAGCATCTGTGCATCCAGTGGTTTTACAAAGCGCATATTAACCACCGTGGCATCTATTTTTTCGGCTGCAATCAGGGCCTCAGATAACATGCTGCCGAAGGCCAGCAATGCCACTTTTTTACCCTGTCGGCTTATTTCTGCCTTACCAATTTCCAGCACTTTTAGTGTTTTATCAATCTTAACCCCGGGCCCCTGGCCACGTGGATAACGAACAGCTGCCGGGCCATTATGCTGAAAACCTGTGGTTAGCATCAGCCGGCATTCGTTTTCATTCGATGGGGTCATTATCAGCATATTGGGTACACAGCGCAGGTAGCTTAAATCTAAATTGCCCGCATGGGTGGGGCCATCTGCACCCACCAGGCCGGCCCGGTCGATAGCAAATAAGACCGGCAGGTTCTGTATGGCCACATCATGCACCAGCTGATCATAGCCACGCTGTAAAAAAGTAGAATAAATTGCCACCACCGGTTTGATTTTCTCACAGGCCATGCCCGCCGCCAGGGTGATTGCGTGTTGCTCGGCAATGCCTACATCGTGATATCGATCGGGAAACTGTTCTGAAAAGGCCACCAGGCCGGAGCCTTCGCGCATTGCCGGGGTAATGGCCACCAGTTTGTCATTATGGGCGGCGACATCGCATATCCAGTCTGAAAATACCTGGGTGTAGGTGGGCTTGGCGGAAGAGGTGTCCAGCTTATTGCCGGTTTCCGGGTCAAAGCTACCGATGCCGTGATACATGCAGGGGTTTTCCTCGGCTGGTTTATAGCCCTTGCCTTTTTTGGTCACCACATGCAATAACCTGGGCCCGGTCTGGGTGCGCAGGTTTTGCAGCATGGTGATCATGGTTGGAATATCGTGACCATCAACCGGGCCATAATAATGAAAACCCAGTTCTTCGAACAGTGTGCCGGGCATGACCATGCCTTTAACATGCTCTTCTGTGCGCTGTGCCAGATCCCACATGGAGAGTTTTTCCAGCACTAACTTGGAGCCGCTGCGCATGGTTGAATACATTTTGCCGGACATGATTTTTGATAAATGTTTGGAGAGCGCACCCACATTGGGCGAAATTGACATGTCATTGTCATTCAGAATCACCAGAATATCTGCATCGGTATCACCGCCATGATTTAAGGCTTCAAAAGCCATGCCGCCACTCATGGCGCCATCACCAATAATGGCGACGGTTTTCTGCGAGCTGCCATTCATTTTAGCGGCCATGCTCATGCCCAGAGCGGCACTGATTGAGGTGCTCGAATGGCCGACACCAAATGCATCATAGGGGCTTTCATCACGTTTGGGAAAGCCGGAGAGGCCGTTATGCTGGCGAATGCTGGCCATTTGCTCACGCCGTCCGGTAATGATTTTATGGGGATATGTCTGATGTCCCACATCCCACACCAGCTTATCTTCGGGTGTGTTGTATACATAGTGCAGCGCCAGGGTGAGCTCCACGGTGCCCAGCCCCGCAGCTAAATGCCCGCCGGTTTCGGCCACAGATTTAATAAT
>QIDK01000278.1 GCA_003228405.1 Gammaproteobacteria bacterium
TGAGTGATGTCTGTGTCATGGCCTGGTTTCCTCGCGCAAAGTTCGTGCTTTGTAAATGCTGCGCACGAATATGACCCGATTTAAACGATTTCGTTCTGCATAGTATATATAGAGTAGCATTCGGGTCTTTGCCATTAGTCAAATACCAGGCATAATATTTTGGCCTGGTCTGAATATTAGCTTTAAATAATATAGCAAAAAAAGACTTTACTACATCTTCTTCTGTAAGGGTATTTTTCGTGTAGCTCACAGGGCTATGCCAGTAAGTTAAGCTTCATGTTATCTGGAAGCGGGGCTAAAGCCCTGTCTGCAAAGATATTATGCCTTTACTTACTGGCACTGACTCACAGGGGTTATGAACATATTTGTAATATAGCCCCTGTTTTTATAGGCAACAGGGGGCATAAACAGGATAGTGAGCGCCTCATCTGTGGTTTCAGGAAACAGCTCAGGTGTAATTCAAATGGTTCTTCTCCGGTCTTGTGTATACAATCCAGAATAACAAACTCTGTCGTTCCCGATAAAATCTTCTACAAAGATTTTATCGGGGATGCAGCGGCCTTAACACTGCTAAGTCACTGGATTCCAGCTAGAAGCATGCTGGAATGACAGAGTATAGGTTTCCAGACATACCAATACATACCTCACAAAAGCGGAGAAGAGCCATTCAAAAGCTTGAATATTGTTTATATTCAATGCTTTACTGAAAAAACCATCTCTCTCAACACCTCTTTGTCAGAAAAGGGGGTAAAATCATGAGCATGTAATTCTCTGGCTAGCTTTGCTATACCATTGCCTTATTAATGAAGCTAATCCAGTATATAAGTATTTTATGAATCTCTTAACAAAGCTGATTAGATTTATTGACATATATCAATATAATCACCCCTCAGTTTTAAAAGCAGGATTAGAGTATGGCTTCCAAAGTAATACATGATGCAACCCAGCAGCCAGAAGGCCGTATTGAGACAAAAAACACCACCTGTTATATGTGTGCCTGTCGTTGCGGCATTCGCGTAACGCTGCGCGATAACGAGGTGCGCTATATTCAGGGCAACCCGGAACACCCGTTAAATAAGGGCGTTATCTGTGCCAAGGGCGCTTCTGGCATTATGAAGCAATACTCCCCTGCTCGCCTGACCAAACCTTTGCTGCGCAAGAAAGGCGCTCTGCGTGGTGATGCGGAATTTGAAGAGATCTCCTGGGATAAAGCTTTCGATATTATGGAAGAGCGTCTGGGGCATATCCGCGCCACCGACCCGAAGAAATTTGCACTGATTACCGGCCGTGATCAGATGCAGGCCTTAACCGGCATGTTTGCCAAAAACTACGGCACACCTAATTATTCTGCCCACGGCGGCTTCTGCTCAGTGAATATGGCAGCGGGTATGATCTACTCCATTGGTGGCTCTTTCTGGGAGTTTGGCGGCCCGGATCTGGAACGCTCCAAACTGTTTATTATGATCGGCACTGCGGAAGATCATCACTCTAACCCGATGAAAATTGCCCTGTCTGAATTTAAGCGCAACGGTGGCCGTTTTATTTCGATTAATCCGGTACGTACCGGCTATTCTGCGATTGCAGATGAATGGGTGCCGATTAAGCCCGGCACAGACAATGCGCTGATTCTGGCACTGGTGCGGGAGCTGATTAAAACCGGCTTATACGATCGTGAATTCGTAAAAGATTATTCAAACGCTGGCCAGCTGGTTAACTGCGATGAGTCTTCAGATCAGCACGGCATGTTTGTGCGCATGGATATAAACAATCCCGAAGAAGGCTGTTTCGACCACCAGAACCAGATGTGGTGGGATCGCCACACCAATAAAGCTGTGCGCACCCATAGCAAAGATACAGACCCGTTTTTAATGGGTGAATTCAGCATGGATGATGGCACCCCGGTTAAGCCTGCATTTCAGTTATTAAAAGAGTCCGTTGAAGAATATACACCCGAGTGGGCTTCGTCTGTCACCGGTATTCCGGCTGACACCATCCGCCGCCTGGCACATGAAATGGGCATAGTGGCGCGGGATGAAAAAATCGAATTACCCATTGCCTGGACAGATACCTGGGGCCGTGAGCATGCATCAGTTACCGGCAACCCGGTTTCATTCCATGCCATGCGTGGCCTGGCGGCTCATTCTAATGGCTTCCAGACGATTCGTGGTTTATCCATACTCATGTCTATTCTGGGCACCATTGATCGCCCCGGTGGTTTCCGCCATAAAGCCCCTTTTCCGCGCCCCATTCCTCCCTGCCCGAAAACACCTCGCGGCCCGGAAGGGGTTAAACCCAATACGCCATTAGATGGCATGCCGCTGGGTTTCCCTGCAGAGCCAGATGATCTGTTTGTAGATAAAGATGGTGAGCCGGTGCGCCTTGATAAAGGTTTCTCATGGGAATTCCCACTATCGGCCCACGGTTTAATGCACAATGCGATTACCAATGCCTGGCGTGGCGACCCGTACAAAATCGATACCATGATGATTTTTATGGCCAATATGGCATGGAATTCTTCGATGAATACCACGGAAGTTCGCAAAATGCTCAATGATAAAGATGAGAATGGTGAATATAAAATTCCATTCCTGATTGTCGCGGATGCCTTCCATTCTGAAACCGTCGCCTTTGCAGATCTGGTATTGCCAGATACCACTTATTTAGAACGCCACGATGTTATGTCGATGCTGGATCGCCCCATCTCTGAATTTGATGGCCCGGTAGACTCGGTGCGTATTCCGGTGGTGCCACCTAAGGGTGACTGCAAACCGTTTCAGGAAGTTTTAATTGAATTAGGTTCCCGTTTAAAACTGCCGGTATTTGTTAATAAAGATGGCTCGCGTAAATATCGCGACTACCCTGAATTTGTCACCAACTTTGAAACCGAAGAAGGTTCCGGTATAGGTTTTCTTGCCGGCTGGCGTGGCAAGGGTGGCGAGAAGTTTATGAAGGGCGAGCCTAACCCGAACCAGTGGGAAATGTACGAAAAAAATAATTGCGTATACCAGTATCACCTGCCGGTGTCATTTCAGTATATGCGTAACTGGAACCAGGGTTATTTAACCTGGGCCCAGGATCATCGTTTAACCCGATATAATGAACCGATTAATATTCATATTTATTCTGAAGTATTGCAGAAGTTTCGTCTGGCAGCTCAGGGTAAACGCCCTGGCAAACAACCACCGCAGCATTTACGCAAACGGGTTGAAGAACACTTTAACCCACTGCCATTTTATTCTGATACCTTAGAAGGCAAATTAACGGATAAACAGAAGTATCCGTTAAGCGCGATAACTCAGCGCCCAATGGCCATGTACCATTCATGGGATTCACAGAATGCCTGGTTACGCCAGATTCATTCACATAACTATATGCATGTGCATCCATCATTAGGTGAAAAACATAATTTTAAAGATGGCGACTGGATTTATGTTGAATCCATGCACGGTAAAGTACGTTGCATGGCACGTTTTTCAGAAGCGGTAGAGCCGGGCACAATCTGGACATGGAACGCAGTCGGCAAAGCCAAAGGTGCATGGAACTTAAGTGATGATGCCAATGAATCTCAGCAGGGATTTTTATTAAATCACTTAATTGCTGAAGAACTGCCTAAAAATGACTGTGGTGATCATATTTCAAATTCCGATCCGGTCACCGGTCAGGCCGCATGGTATGACGTGCGAGTGCGAGTGTATAAAGCAGAAGATGATGCCGACCACACATTGCCACAGTTTAAATCGATGAAAATTTTACCTGGTATGAGCCTGCCCCGTAAGTGGCTGGGTTTCTTTGCGGGTAAATTTGAAAATAAAAAGGCGGCTAAATAATGACTCAGCTAGCTCTGGTTATAGACTTAAATGTCTGTGTAGGTTGTAGCGCCTGTGTAACCTCCTGCAAAGAGTGGAACACCTCCGGCCCGGCAGGTTTTATGTCGGATGATAACCCGTATCAGAAAGACCCTACCGGCACTTTTTTTAACCGTGTACAAACCTATGAAATAGGAGAGTTTCCGAAAACAGAAACCCTGCACTTTCCTAAATCATGCCTGCATTGTGAAGAACCCCCCTGCGTGCCTGTGTGCCCCACTGGCGCTAGCTATAAACGTAAAGAAGACGGCATTGTGCTGGTGGATTATGACAAATGCATTGGTTGCAAATATTGTACCTGGGCCTGCCCGTATGGTGCCAGAGAAATTGATGAACATCAGAAGGTAATGAAAAAATGCACCCTGTGTGTTGATCGTATATACGATGAAACATTACCGGAGACAGAGCGCAAACCCGCCTGTGTTCTGGCCTGCCCGACCAGTGCCAGAATATTCGGTGATGTGCATGATGCGGATTCCGAAGTGTCTGAATTAATTCGCGAAGAAGGCGGTTACCAGCTAATGCCAGAATGGGGCACCCAGCCATCTAACCATTATCTGCCACGTCGAAAGAACAAGATTCGCATACACGAGGATGAACTGGTACGGGTTGATAATCCGCTCAATAAAGAGCAGAAAGAACATCACAAACCTGTTGATGCGCCGGTACTGGATGATAACTCATTCATCTAAAATCAATCGTCAGCTAAAGCTAACGCCTGCATGTCTTTGTTTCCTATTGTAGGAGCGCAGCTTTAGCCCGCGATGAGGTGTACTCGGATTTTATTTATAGACAAACAATTTAAATTTATTTTAAGGAGAGAATTATGCACCCCGCATTTTCTGTCATATTTTTAACCACATTAATTGGTGTAGCCCAGGGTTTATTTCTGGCTCTGTTTTCAGCACAGGTTTATTCAGAATTTAATCTGCTAGCAGATGTAAGTGACTCAAATTTTTATTTTCTGGGATCAGTTATTTCTTTATTACTATTAGGCGCGGGTTTAGTTTCATCCATGTTTCATTTAGGCCACCCGGAAAGAGCATGGCGAGCTGCCAGCATGTGGCGCACTTCCTGGTTATCGCGTGAGGTTATTGCCCTGCCCACCATGATGGCGGCAGTTTTTGCCTATGGTCTAATGCATTTTGGTGAGCTCGATTTTATTGCCTACACCAATAACGGAAATATTAATTTAAGCGCCAGTATGTTTGTCGGCCTGTTTGCTGTTGTCGCTACATTTGCTCTGTTTATCTGCACCGCCATGATCTATGCCTGCATTAAATTTTTGCAGGAATGGTCAAGCCCGTTAACGGTTATAAATTATACTTTATTTGGCATGGCCTCTGGTTTTAGCCTGGCCACTGCACTGGCCAGTTATCTTCAACTTGTCGAGCAAACCCATTTTCTGGGCGCCTGGGCCATTGCCTTAACCTCACTGGTTTTTATCACTCGCTCTGCATCACTTTACAGAAACAGCCGTATAAAATACAAATCATCCGTACAAACTGCAATTGGTGTGCGCCATAATAAAATTCAACAGAAATCACAGGGTGCAATGGGTGGCTCATTTAATACCCGTGAATACTTCCACGGTAAAACAGCCATGTTCCTCAAATCTATCAAGTATATTTTTATGGTTCTGGTATTCCCGGTGCCATTGATACTATTATCTATAGCCATTTCCAGTGGAAACACAGAATTATTACTGGGCGCATTTTTTGTGCAGTATGCAGGGCTAATTGCTGAACGCTGGTTTTTCTTTGCCCAGGCGAATCATCCACAGAATATTTACTACCAGACGGTATAAATGCTACAGCAGGTCGGCTTAGTGCAGTCTTAAGCCGATTCTTCTGCCGGCACAAAGCTGAATTTTGCCAGAAAACATCCAACCCAGCCCGCAAACACAGCAAACTTAAGCTTTCTGTCGGCCTGTTATGTTTTTTTTCACCTATAGATTGTGTATCATGCTCCTGCGCGAACTGTTCAATACTGACAGTACCCATTCATTACAGCAGGAATAATCATGTTAAAAAAATTAGCCTTTGCGATCACACTGCTCGCAATTTCAACCCAGGGCCATGCCCGTGGCTTTGATATTAAACTGGCAAATAAAATGGCCGAATTCACCTATTTAACCGAATCATCTACCTTCGGCTATGGCGGAGCAGATATTGGCTTTGGTGTACTCTTTACTGAAAATGATAATTATCAGATACATGGCCAGTTAATGATTACGGGTAACCCCGCAGGTAATAGCAAGGCTTTTCAGTTTGGTATAGGTGGCAAGCTGATGATGGTATCACTGGATGCCGCAAATGATGAAGCAGGTGCAGTCGCCATTGCCGGCCAGTTTCGCTATATTATAGCCTCATCAACCCCCATCGCCTTCGTCGCTGGCATTGCTTATGCCCCTAGCATCACCTCTTTCAGTGGTGCAGAAAATTACTCAGAATACAGCGCTGCAATTGAACTGGAAGTCACCCCTAGCGCACGCGCCTATTTAGGTTATCGAAAAATGGAATATGAGTTTGAAAGCGGCACCAAGTTCGAATTAGATCAGGGCGCGCATGTGGGCATAAAGTTTGAATTCTAGTTTTTAATATCATATAGCCTCCTGCCACCTGCCACCGAGGCACAGAGTACATTACTAAACGCAGGCTGGATCAAGGGTCGAGGATACACGTTGTCTGTTCTACCCTTTTCTCTGTAATCTCTGCGTCTCTGTGGGACTTTTGTTTTAAATTAGTCTTAAATGAACACCATTTAGAGCTGAACCCATTGAGTGCCAGATTTTTAGAATAAATTTATACTGCTTGTATCGTACACTCCCTCAAGTAAATAAGCTTATGGTCAAGGAGAGCTTACAACTTTAAAAATCACCCGATGCCTGAAGGTCGGCATGGTAAGAAGACCTTACCATTGGCGCACTGGCGACCTGCTCAAAACCCATTTCTTTTG
>QIDK01000241.1 GCA_003228405.1 Gammaproteobacteria bacterium
ATACATTAGTTTTAAAAAGCCTGCTGTGTATACGAGACCTGCAAACTCTAAAGCCTTAGTGCACAGGGTCGGGGTTATATTGCATCGGCCAGGGGTGACTCGTAACCTTCAGGCAGCAGTAAATGAGCATCTATAGACTCCCGGCTGGCCATTTGCAGCAAGTCCCGTTTTGGAATATTAATCTGTAAAACAAACTGACCCGCTTCATCAATTGTTTCATTTTCCACCGCGTTAATACTATACAGCAGAGCCCGCACCCTGCCTTTGGCAGGTGGTAGAAAAAGCGTACCTTTCACCAGATCCTGTTTAAAATAATCTGCCAGCACCTGGTTCACCAGCTCCAGCCCCTGTTTGTGTATGGCGGAAACCCAGATCCTTTCAACCGTACCATCTTCCCGCCTGTCAATGCGAGGCGCCATTTCCAGGCGGTCTATTTTATTCATTATCTGAATCTGCGGCACTTTCATTGCACCAATTTCCTGTAATACGCTTTCCACCGCATTAATATTATCCTGACGCATATCATCCGAGGCATCAATAATATGAAACAACAGATGCGCCTGCTCGGTTTCCTGCAGGGTTGACCGAAATGACTCCACCAGATCATGGGGTAAATGGCGAATAAAGCCTACCGTATCTGCCAGAATGACATCACAGCCGTCTTCCAGCTTTAACTTTCTTAATGTCGGGTCCAGGGTTGCGAATAGCTGGTCCTGTACATAAACATCTGCATTGGTCAGCGCATTAAACAGGGTTGATTTACCCGCATTGGTGTAGCCCACAAAAGCAACCGTGGGCACTTCGGCCTTGCGCCGCGATTGCCTGCCCTGCTCCCGCTGCTTGCGGACTTTCTCCAGGCGTTTTTTAATTTGCTTAATACGCATTCCCAGCAAACGTCGGTCGGTTTCTAACTGGGTTTCACCCGGCCCCCTTAATCCTATGCCGCCTTTCTGCCGCTCCAGGTGAGTCCAGCCCCGAATCAGACGGGTTGACAGGTGTTTAAGCTGTGCCAGTTCAACCTGTAATTTACCTTCAAAGGTGCGGGCGCGTTGTGAAAAGATATCTAAAATCAGACCGGTTCGATCGAGCACCCGGCATTTAAATAAAGCCTCCAGATTTCTTTCCTGAGATGGGCTTAACGCATGATTAAACAGCACCAGCTCAATGCCTTCTGCCTCAACCTTTTGGGCGATTTCATCGGCCTTGCCGCGGCCAACAAAATATTTGGCATCCGGTGTATGACGGCTAGCGGTGACGATATCGTGCACATGAGCGCCGGCGGATACCGCCAGTTCTTCAAACTCGGTTATATATTCACGCTGATTTTCTGCGTTTAGATCAAGGTGAACCAGTATGGCCTGCTCGCCAGAATCCGGACGTTCGAACAAAATAGTTCTCTTATATAGCTTTACAGATGGCTATTATACACGTAATACAGTTGATCACAGAAGCCTGAAACTGATCAGGCTGGCAATTAATTTTACAGCAGCAGCCTGCACTTCTCATGGCATTTAAAATAGCAGGGTTATCCGCACAGAAATCAGGTAAAATCATGTCCTTTCTATATAGAAACCGATGTAAGCAGGATCTTTGATATGTACCCGTTACGTGTTTTATTTATTGTGTTACTGACTTTTAACTCTGTGTTCTATGCTGCCCAGGCCGGCAGCGCAAATAAAGACAGGGTGCTACCCGAAATAAACGGTGTATCACTTCAGTCTGCAGGGTCTTTATACTGGCTGCAATTTAACGAGAATGCCGATTCGCTGTGGCCAAAATTTAAAAATTTCTGGGCGAATGAAGGCATGACCCTGAAAAAAGAAATGCCGCAGCTTGGTTTTATGGAAACAGAATGGACTGTGGATCTACAGACCGATAAGTTACTTTCAATTTTGTTAAGTGATCAGGCACCTGAGCGACGTGAACGTTTTCGTCTGCGCCTGGAGCGACTGCCGGATAATAAAGGCACTCGGGTTTTTATTAACCATAGCGCATACGGCATTCTGTTTGATGAAGAAGCGGTATATACCGGTTACCTACCGGCCAGCCCTGAACTCGAAGTAGAAATGCTATCACGTCTTGCTTTGTATAGCGGTGCAAATCAGTCAAAAATCACACAGGTGGTTTCAGCCTTTACTGTAACTAAATTAGAGGCAGAAAAAATCAGTGATAATCTATATCAGATTCGTGTTCCCGGCTCTAGCGACTTTGTGCATAAAAAACTGCTCAGGGTATTAGACCGCATGAATGCCGATATCAAAACTGGAGCTAATGGAACAATTATCGCTACATTCGGCAAACTGCCAACGCTGGCTGCTGCGGATGATGAAGGCTGGGAAATTGACGATAATAGTGATCTTGAGGAAAGCGGGTTTCCTGAGCAGATCACCCGCGATAATAAACCACAGCACATAAGCTACCATATTACGTTAAGTGAAAACAAAGCCACAACCCTGGTTGGCATTAGCGGCCAGGCGGGAAACACTGATGACGGCGCCGGCTTTGCTAAATTCAGCCGTTCACTGGCGCGTGATCTACAGGTGAAATAAACGTTGCATAAATCATTCCGGCTTATTCAGGCAATGATTTATCCACCAGCCATATTTGTTTTCCTTTAAACAGCAAAAGTGTGCGGCTCACTGCATCGGCAAAGCTAAACTCAAAAATCGGGCTGGGTACATCTGTTTGCAACTGCTCATCGATTTTCACAGGGTAGTTCAGCAGGCTCTGGTCATCCTCCATCAGGGTCACGCGCAGCGATAGTGACAGATAATAGGTGAAATTATCACCGCTTTGATCCACATTGATATCACATTGTGTCATCAGCAGCTTTAACTCTGCCGTTTTGCTATCGGCGGCAGGTGGTTTTTTAGCAGCATACAGAAGGAGCGGTTTAATCTGTGCTGGCAGTCTGTTTATTAGTTCTTTTTCAATTTCCTGCTGTGCTTCTATACAGGTATCTCTGTAAGCAGAGGTGATCGCCCTGTCGCTTAATTTAACGCCAGAGAAGTAAAGGGTGGAGGCATTTATTGTCGCCCATCTCCCCGGCGGCTTCTGATAAACGCAAGCAGACAAGGTAATGAGCAAGCTGCAAACACAACATGCCGTAAAGTGCCTGGCTAAATTGAGTCGGTTATTTTTCACACCGGTTGATATACCAGAAACCTGTACTTAAATTTATTTACTTTTATCTGCGGACGATAAAAGTTTTTTAAGAAACTCAATATACTCAGGTCTATTCCAGTCGCGACCACCTATGGCCTGGTATTTTACTTCGCCCTTCGGGTTAATTAAAAATGTTGTTGGCAACCCGCGAGGTTTCCAGACCTCTGTTACCTGACCATCTTTATCCATCAGGCTATTCAACTCAACACCAATTTTGCCTAAAAATTCAAATATAGTGTCTTCATCTTCTGCCGTATTGACCATGACAATCTGAAAATTTTTATGCTGTAAATTATTGGCTAATTGTTGAATCACGGGCATCTCTTTTCTACATGGGCCACACCAGCTTGCCCAGAAATGCAAAAACACCCACTTGCCTCTGGTACTTTTTAATGCAAAGTTTTCACCATCTATGTCCTGCAGGGTAAAGTCAGGGGCAACTCCGACATCAAAATACCGAATACCAAATGGCGGCTTGATACTGGTTGAGGAAGTATCTGCAAATACAGATGAAACAAAACAGAAAGTGGCTGTAAACATTAACAGTATGAGTCGGAGGTTATACTTTTTCATTGCGCATCCTCGGCACAAAATAGCTTATCTGTTGTTATGGTTATTGGTTTACCCTGTTTGTTATCACCCGTAGCAAAGGTTGCGGTCATTGAAATTGGTTTATCCGTGAAGGGCAGCACAATGTTGCCACCTTCATGCTCACCGGGAAGATAATCCAGAGTTTCGGGAATCAGTGTCCAGCGAAACGTGGACTGTTTACTAAGCGGTATACCCATCTCCTGCCAGCGTTTTTTCCAGTAATCACGATGCTCACGTTTTAGAGTTTTTCCTGCAGCCGTAAATGTCCAGCTGGAAACATCCAGCCAGATTTTCTTATTACTGGTATTGCGAATACCGACCGTAATAAAGCACTGTTGTTTAAGTATTTCGCGCATTTTTCCGGGGAAACCACGCGCCTCATAAAATGAGCCCATTTGATCCGGGGTTCGCGGTGTAAAACTAATTTGCAACTCATCAGTGGTGACCGTGAACGGCTGCATGTTAGCGAGCACAGCAAGAAAAGGCATAATATTGAGCATCTGTTATTCGATCCGGCAGAAGTGAGTTTTCAGTTTATCTGAGCAGGGTAACATGTTACCGGTGTTATTGAACCTGAGAGTACTTTGATCTGGCCCCAATGCCAGTAAGTGAAGGAAAATCCATGTCATAGCAGGGTGCACCACGCGCACCAAAACCCCGGTAGATCAGTTTTTTCATGGTGAGCCTGCGCACCCTACGCAGAGAAAAATGCATAAACCCTGCACGTAAAACGGCTGCCCCACAGGGAGCAGCCGTTTAATATAAAAGTAAACCAGGGATACGCTGATCAAACCTGATGCGATTGCTGTGCAAAAGTTTCAGGTACAGAATGTACTTATGTCACGGGCACAGAACACGTGGCTCTGGCGTAAACACAGTAACCGAAAGTTTAAGGCAGCAAGATCACAGTCAAAACCTGATCAGAGGTTCCCTAGATATTTCCGCCGCCATTCTCATTATTGCTACTTCCACTTCCATTGCCACTTCCATTGCTACTTCCATTGCTACTTCCATTGTTATTATGGGCATGATCATCATCATGGGTATTTGCCCAACGAATAGGTCTGGCGGGAACAATGGTAGATATAGCGTGTTTATATACCATCTGGCTTACGGTATTGCGCAACATCACTGCAAACTGGTCAAAAGACTCAACCTGCCCCTGAAGTTTAATACCATTCACAAGATAAATTGATACGGGAACTCGTTCTTTACGTAGCGCGTTAAGGAAGGGTTCTTGTAGTGATTGCCCTTTTGGCATGGTGTTTCTCCCCAAATTGAAATTTATTTTTATAATTACATGCAAAAATGTTCGCATGTTCATTTATAGTTATAAAATCTTAATATTAAGGCACGGTCACAAAATTCAAGCCTATATAATGTTATTTTAGTAAATTATTTAGATTTTTCAGTATTTTTGGATAACTGGCTTTATTTATATCATAAAAGTTACACTTCTGCTCTTTTCTCAACCAGGTTAGCTGACGTTTGGCCAGCTGTCGTGTGGCAATAATCGCTTTTTCTGTCATTTCATCATAGCTCATTTCACCATCGAGGTATTCCCATACCTGGCGGTAGCCGACACAGCGCATCGAGGGCATCTGTAAATTTAAATCACCCCGGCGCCTTAATGCTTCGACTTCATCTATAAAGCCAAGTTCCAGCATTTGATAAAAACGTTGAGCAATTCGCTGTTTCAACAAATCACGATTCTGCGGGAAAAAGGCGATTTTTATTACATTATAGGGTAAAGCCCGGGATTTCTGCGCCTGCCAGAACTCAGTCAGGGTTTTACCGCTAATTTCAAACACTTCCAGAGCGCGCTGAATTCGCTGTGGATCATGCGGATGAATGCGCATTGCAGATACTGGGTCTATTTTCGCCAGTCGATCATGCATAGCCTGCCAGCCTGCCAGTTTAGCATCGGCATCCAGCTGAGCTCTAATGCCCTCATTGGCTGCGGGTAGCTCAGACAGCCCCTCCTGCAAAGCTTTGAAATACAACATGGTGCCACCCACTAAAACCGGCGTTTTACCCCGACTTAAACTGGACTGGATTTCTTGCAGAGCATCTTCGCGAAAACGGGCAGAGGAATAAGTCTCACTGGGGTCAATAATATCTATCAGTTTATGCGGTGCGCGCTGCAGGGTTTGAGCATCGGGCTTGGCCGTGCCAATATTCATGTCACGGTAGACCAGAGCCGAATCGACACTGATCAGTTCACAGCCTAATTGCTCAACACATTCGATAGCCAGATCCGTTTTGCCAGCGGCAGTCGGGCCCATTATTAGAACGATGAGCGGGCTGTCAGTCGGGGCGTTGCCTGCTGCAATGTTAGCTGGGGGCTGGATGATTAAGTCAGTCATAAAAAAAGTCGTAAGTCATAAGTCGTAAGTCGTAAGTCTAAAGTCTAAAGAAAAATCCATGGCATCCTGCGCGATAATCAAAGGCTGACGGGGTCTGACTTTAATGGCACTTACTTAAGCTCAATAAAAAGAAAAAGACAAGGCAAATGGATGCAAATAACCGCGAATGAACGCAAATTTTTTATGTTGAGCGCCAGTTATCAGGCTAAGCAAGCTCTGTAGGTTGGGGTGAGTTTGCGAACCCCAACATAACGGTGTGTACTATCAGCACAGTTGGGCTTCGTGCCTCAGCGCCAACCTACGAAAA
>QIDK01000225.1 GCA_003228405.1 Gammaproteobacteria bacterium
AATCTAACACCAGGCAGGATGGCGAATCAGTAAGACGATGGGTGATACGCACATCTTTGGCTTTGTCACCAAGCTTTTCTTTCATTAGCTCAACTATGCCTTTCATATCTCCTTCGGCTTTTTTCTGAGCCTTCTTTTCTTTTTCATCTTCAAAGTTACCCAGATCCAGATCACCCTTGGCAATATTCTGTAGCTGTTTACCCTCAAAATCTGTCAGATGTTGCACCAGCCATTCATCAATGCGATCAGACAGTAATAATACCTCAAGGCCCTTGCGCTTAAAAACTTCCAGATGTGGGCTATTTTTAGCGGATACATGGCTATCGGAGGCAATAAAATATACCTGCTCCTGGCCTTCTTTCATACGTCCAATATAATCGTCCAGTGATACTGTCTGCTCTTCACCGCCGGTTTCAGTTGTTGCAAAACGGAATAATTTAGCAATGCGTTCTTTATTTGCAAAGTCTTCAATCGGACCTTCCTTCATGACATTACCAAATGCTTTCCAGAAAATGGAATACTGCTCAGTATCGTTTTTTGCCATTGATTCCAGCATAGCCAGTACTTTTTTCACCGAGGCTGTTTTGATTTTATCGATGACTCTATTGTGTTGCAAAATTTCACGGGATACATTTAATGGCAGGTCATCTGAGTCCACCACTCCGCGAATAAACCGCAGGTATTGAGGCATGATGTGATCGGTATCATCCATAATGAATACCCGTTTCACATACAGTTTAATACCTTGCTTGCGCTCACGCTCATATAAATCATAAGGTGCATTTTTGGGAATATATAAAAGTGAAGTATAAGCCTGTTTACCTTCAACCTTGTTATGGCTCCACTTCATTGGCTCTTCAAAGTCATGGGCGATGTGCTTATAAAATTCGTTATATTCTTCTTTCTTAATATCACTCTTGGCCCGCGCCCAGAGTGCGGAAGCCTTATTAATCACTTCATTCTCAGCCACAACGACTTCATCTTTAGATTCTTCTTCACCTTCAGCCGGTGGCAGTGGATCTTTAGGCATGGTGATGGGCAGGGAAATATGATCGGAATAAGTATGAATAATATTTTTTAAACGCCAGCTATCGAGAAATTCTTCTTCCCCGTCACGAATATGCAAAATAACATCCGTTCCACGCGACTCTTTTTCAATGGTTTCCAGAGTATAATTTCCCTCGCCTTCAGATTCCCACAAAATAGCCTGATCTGCAGCCTGACCTGCGCGACGTGATTTCACGGTTACTTTATTGGCAACAATAAAAGTAGAGTAAAAACCTACACCAAACTGACCGATCATATGTGAATCTTTCATCTGCTCACCAGTAAGCGAATCAATGAATTTCTTCGTGCCAGAATTTGCGATGGTGCCGATATTATCGACAATTTCTTCACGGGTCATGCCAATACCATTATCAGAAATAGTCACGGTCTTTGCTTCTTTATCATATTCGATATGAATATTCAGTTCCTGATCACCCGCATATAAATCATCATTGCCCAGCGCTTCAAAACGCAATTTATCACAGGCATCCGATGCATTGGATACCAGCTCGCGCAGGAATATTTCTTTATTAGAATAGAGAGAATGAATCATCAGCTTGAGCAGCTGTTTCACCTCTGCCTGAAATTCAAGGGTTTCTTTATAAGCTTCGACGGTCATTAATGTGCTCCACAATGAAATATATAAATTTGTATTTACAGATTGGGGTCTGCTACTAGATTTCAACCCCTTCATGTCGTAATAATTGCTGTTTTATAGTGATTTTGTGCCCCTGAGTTTGCCCGGCAAACCCACCAATGCCCTGCTGGGACACGACCCGGTGACAGGGAATAATCAATGGAATGGGGTTTTTACGGCAGGCGTTACCCACCGCTCTGGGGGAGCTGTGTAAAATGGCGGAGATATCACCATAGGTTCTTACCTCACCCGCCGGGATTTTCTGTAATTCGGCCCAGACTCTACGCTGGAATTCAGTGCCCTCTGGATTAAGTGGTAAATCAAATACAAATTTTCCTGATGCCAGATAACCCTGAATTTGCTTCTGGGCTTCTGCCAGCAGCTTATCCTGCGTTACCGCCAAACCAGCTCGTTTTACGAAATCGATATTGTGCAGATGGCCATCTAGCTCGGTTATTTTTAGTATACAGAACGGGGTTTTATAATAAACATAAGTCATATTTAAAAAACCTTTTGATGAGGTTGATTACCCTGTTATGGCAACTAATCAACGAACAAATGAATCTGTTGTACTTCAGCTTCTGGCTAACTCAGCCCACCCTAATCAAACAGACCGCTTAAGCTGTATCGCCTGCAAGCGCTGCCGTATTACTGTTTTACGGGCTGCATTTTCGGTAATTTTTAGCAGATGCAAATAGCGCTGCATGGCGTCTTCATATAAACCTGCTGCAAACATACTTTCCGCAGCTCTGAAAGTGGCTGTGTGGTACCAGGGATCATATACGTGATCCGGTGAACGTGCTGATTTTAAAAATAGAAATGCAGCCTGCTCATATTGTTTCAGGCCGTGATAAGACTCGGCTTTCCAGAACATTAATTCCCGCTGTAATCTCACATCTTTTACCAGACTCTGCAGCTGGTTAAATAAATCCAGCGAAATTTGATACTGTTCCACCGCCTGCAAATCAAATACTACCTGCAGATATTTATCTGCCTGTAATGTCTCTATTTCATCCACGCTTAGCATTTCATGTAATACCCTGGCGCCTTTTTCAAAAGAACCACTTAAAATTAATACTCTTGCTCTACGTAAATTCCAGTCAAATTGTGGCTGATCACCCGGAGGCTGTTTAAGATCAGCCATTAATGCCGCAACTGCTTTCATATTAGATTTTGAAAGATTGAAATCAATCAGGCTATAACGTACCTCGGCGGCAACATCTGACATATTTTCAATATATTTTGACTGTGTAAACAGGCTATTTACCAGCTGCAGCGGCTGTTGATTTATGCTCATTAATTTCACCAGCTGCTGCATAGCTAACTCTCGATGTTCAGCCTGTTTCGCTTTTAATGACAACACTGCAAAAACTGATTTGGCTGTTAAAGGCTCTTTCTGAAACAAATTACTGGCTAGTGCATACCAGCTAGCATCATTTCCTTTTAACAGGCCATTTTCATTTGCAGCATCATTACCCTTTTTAAGGTACAGCTCCCACAGGGTGTCTGCATCAATTTTAATATTTCCAATTTGAATTAATGAATCTGAAAGCTGTTGCGATTCATTAGATAATAAAATTTCATGCAGTAAAATAGCCTGATCAATTTCATCTGCGGTTACCGCAGAAACCAGTGCCACATACTGAAACAGTTTTTGCCGGGTATTATCTTCATCAACGCTGGCTAAAACCAGCTGCGCACTATCCAGCGCATTTAAAGGTGTAATTAACTTTGCTTTAATCTTTGCCAGTAGTACCAGTGCCTGAGCTTCAGGTTTATTAATTTGTCTGAGTAAGGCAATTGCTTCATTATATTGTTTTAGCTGTATTAATAATTCAGCCTGCAACTGCAGCCAGCCAACACCATCTTCATTTTCTAATTCACCATAATCCTGCTGGTAGCGGCGCATTGCAGTTTGCGCGTCATTTATCCGGCCCTGATTTAAATATATCTGAATAATAATTCGACGCCATGTGGAAAATGTATCGGTGCGCACCAGACTGCTGGCATTCCATAGTAGTTGCCGTATTTTTGCTAGTGCGGCGGGATACTTTTTTTGCTTTACCAGGGCTCGTACCTGTTGCGTAAGAAACCAGTTTCTATCTGCTGTTGCAACTTTAAAATTTGCAAGGTTTTCTGCCTGCAGCCTGACTCGCTGGTCAATAGCCTGCCACTGATGCGTGTAACTTAATAAGGATATACGTTTTTGTTCCCAATGAAGCCACTCTACCGGGTCTTCTTTATTATATTCTGGCTGTTCACGTTTAAGATAGTTCAACGCAAGACCCGGGGCACGTAAAGTAACGAGCTCATCTATATTTCTGAAATGCAGGTCTCTTTGAGCCTGTCTATTTTCTGCTGGCTCATGCTGAATATTTTCTGCCTGCAGGGGCTGAATAAACAGAAAAATCAGGAAAAATGCAGGTTTGAAAATGTTCATATTAAATTATCATATCCGGGAATAGCCTGACGATTTGCATATTTTAGCCTTAGCCAGTAGATTGAAAATTGCCCCACCTCAATTTCATGTATACAGAGCAATATACCACCTATCCATGGGTATACCATAAAAAATCGTGCCTGCATTTTGCGGATATCCGCTACCCCGTTATTAGCAGACCAATACCTAAGCTCACCATCCGATTCACTCTTTCTGCGCATAAAAAAAGGGATGCATATGCACCCCTTTTTCTTCGTTATAAAGCAAAAAGCAATTAAAGCTTTTCTTTAATACGAGCCGCCTTACCAGTAAGACCCCGTAGATAATAAAGTTTGGCACGACGTACTTTACCATGGCGTTTCACTTCGATCTTGCCGATCATCGTGCTGTGTGTTTGAAAAACACGTTCAACGCCTTCGCCATTTGAAATTTTACGCACGGTAAAAGCAGAATTTAAACCACGATTACGTTTTGCAATAACAACGCCTTCAAAGGCCTGTAAACGTTCGCGCTCACCTTCTTTTACTTTTACCTGCACAATAACCGTATCACCGGATGAAAATTCCGGAATGTCTTTCTTCATCTGTTCCGCTTCAAGCTCTGCGATGATGTTACTCATGGTATTACTCCACCAATATTTAAATTCAATCAGCTGTTTGTTCCTGTTGAAAGGCTTCTAGCAACTGTTTCTGTTCTTCTGTCAGGTTAAGGGCTTCCAGTAAATCCGGTCGTCTTAACCAGGTTCGCCCCAGACTCTGCTTTAATCGCCAGCGGTTAATATCGCGGTGATTCCCACTCAGCAGCACCTGTGGCACTGTGCGACCCTCAAATTCTTCCGGTCGCGTATAATGCGGGCAATCTAATAAACCCTGCATAAAAGAATCCTGCTGTGCTGAATTTTCATCCCCCAGCACGCCGGGGAGCATTCTTGCAATAGCGTCTATCAGTACCAGTGCGGGCAGCTCACCACCACTGAGTACGTAATCTCCAATCGACCATTCTTCATCAACATGGGATTCGATAATACGCTCATCGATTCCTTCGTAGCGACCGGCAATTAAGATTAACCCCGGTTGCTCGGCCAGCTTTTTAACATCCTGTTGAGTGACTGTTTTGCCCTGTGGGCTCATATAAATCACTCGGCTTCTGGCCGATTGTTTTTTAGCATCTTCGATGGCAGCCTTAAGGGGCTCCACCTTCATTAACATGCCGGGACCACCGCCATAAGGGCGATCATCAACCGTACGATGCTTATCTGTTGTGTAGTCTCTGGGATTCCAGCTGTTTAGCTGAATCTGGCCATTTTTAACGGCCCGACCCAGAACGCCTACATTCGCAACGCTTTCTACCATTTCAGGAAAGAGTGTTACGATGTCAAATCTCATTTTTTACCTGTCGCCTTAAAGTCACTGGATCCCCGCACAAGCATTCGGGGATGACGAAAATGAAAAATCTCATTTTCATATTCTGCTTTAAAACGCTGGATCCCAGTCAACTATAATTTGCTCAGCTGAAAGGTCTACCTCGATAACCGCATGCCCGACAGTAAAGGGAACCAGTCGTTCTCTGTCGCCTCTCACCACCAGCACATCATTGGCTCCGGTTTCCAGCAAGTGATGAACAGTGCCTAGCTCCACGCCTTCTGTGGTCACAACTTTCAGGCCTGTCAGTTGATGCCAGTAGTATTCACCCTGTTGCAGCTTATCCAGCTGTTTCGGATAAATCGCAATTTCATCTCCGTGATAAAGCATGGCTTCGTCACGATCATCCAGCCCGGCTATTTTGGCAACGACCGTTTTACCCTGGCATTTTCCGCCAGTCAGCTCAACCTCACGCCATTGCCCCTGGTGTTTAATTTGCCAGCTGCCGTATTTGACTATTTTTTCTCTCGGGTCGGTATAGGAATGCACCTTTACCCAGCCTTTCACACCAAAAACGCCGGATATTTTACCCAGCGAAATTAATGCATCGGTTGTCGCCTGCTCAGCCATTAGCCTGCCACACTACAACCTGCAATAGCGTTAAGCGTCAGTCGCTTTACGTGCTTGCTTGATCAGGTTTTTAACACGATCAGACGTACCTGCACCCTGTGCTACCCAGTGTTCAATACGATCCAGGCTCATTTCCAGGTTCTTTTCAGCACCTTTGGCCATAGGGTTAAAGTAGCCTACACGTTCGATGTAACGGCCGTCACGTGGCATACGTGAATCGGTTACAACTACATGATAAAAAGGCTTTTTCTTAGCGCCGCCGCGTGATAAACGAAT
>QIDK01000060.1 GCA_003228405.1 Gammaproteobacteria bacterium
GCATGTTCCAGAATCTGGGCAGCGACAAAACAAAACAACGCAAGTTAAGCATTGCAGAAGCCAGAAAGTTTCTGGTGGAAGAAGAAGCCGCAAAAATGGTCAATGAAGACGAGCTAAAGCTCGATGCAGTGCACAATGCAGAGCAGAATGGTATCGTGTTTATTGATGAAATAGATAAGGTGGTCAAAAAGGGCGAGAGTTCAGGTGGGGATGTTTCCCGTGAAGGGGTACAAAGAGATTTGCTGCCACTGGTAGAGGGCTGCACTGTGAGCACTAAATATGGCATGGTGAAAACGGACCATATCCTGTTTATTGCCTCAGGTGCTTTTCATCTGTCTAAACCTTCTGATTTGATTCCTGAATTACAGGGTCGTTTGCCTATTCGTGTTGAACTGCAGGCACTGACAACGAAAGATTTTGTCCGCATTCTGACCGAACCCGATGCATCGCTCACCACTCAGTACTCGGCTTTACTGGCGACAGAAGGTTTTACAGTTAATTTTGAAGCAGATGGTGTAGAGAGCATTGCCAGAGTCGCTCACGATGTAAATGAAAAGACCGAGAATATCGGCGCTCGACGTTTGCACACAGTGATGGAGCGATTGCTGGAAAGCGTATCGTTTGAGGCAGCGGATAAATCTGGCGAGGTGCTGACCATTAATTCAGGCTATGTGGAAGACAGTCTGGGTGATCTGGTAAAAGATGAAGATTTGAGTCGCTATATTTTGTAGTTGTTTATAGTCAGAAGTGGGAGCTCAGCCGTTATCTTACTCGGGGTCAGACCTCGCTCGGTAACTGCTCCTGCGTTACTCTAATACCGTACATCCTGTACATATGTTTGAGCTCTGACCCCTGTTGTGATTCCACTCAAAGTTGTACGGAGTGGTTTTTGCTATTACGTACAACTACCGTGGTCTCACAACGGGGACAGAGCGCCAAAAAACGGCGGTCTGTCCCCAGGTAAAATAACGGCCGAAAACTATTTTTTTTATCTTTTATTACAGGACAAAAGCAGCCCACACCAAATAACGAAGCCATCGAGTTTAAAGCCATAGTCATGTAGAATATCGAGTCGGATTATTAATAATCCGTAGTATTTAACACCATAGAGCAACCTTCCCCTGCAGGCTCTAAAAATAAAGTTCGGAGTAACAAGCAATGCCAAAACCCACCAGTATTAATTTGCACCAGAAATCACGTGTTCTTGAAATAGAGTTTGATGATGGCGCGGCTTACAAATACACCTGCGAGTTTTTACGTGTGTATTCGCCATCAGCAGAAGTTGCAGGTCATGGGCCGGGTGAAGAAGTGCTGCAAACAGGAAAAGAAGGCGTTAATATCAATGCCATTGAACCGGTTGGTCATTATGCAGTGAAGCTGGTTTTTGATGATCGCCATGACAGTGGCCTGTTTTCATGGGAATACCTGCATAAACTGGGCGCAGATTATGATAATTACTGGCAGGATTATCTAAAACGTTTGCAGGATGCGGGTATCGAGCATAAAGAGCAGAGCAATTAAATTTCGTCTTATTTACAGTTGAATAAAGCATGAGTAATAAAACACATTTCGGATACGAACAGGTTGATGTTAAAGACAAGGTAAAGCGGGTTGCCGGTGTGTTTCATTCTGTGGCGGATAAATATGATGTAATGAATGATTTAATGTCATTCGGTGTGCATCGTTTATGGAAACGTTTTACTCTGAGTCAGACCGGGCTTAAAGCAGGCCAACGAGCCCTGGATCTTGCTGGCGGCACCGGTGATCTTGCGGCTAAAATGGTAAAGATGGTTGGCTCTGCAGGAGAAGTTATTTTATCCGACATCAATGCTTCCATGTTAAATCGAGGTCGCGAACGTTTAATCGATAAAGGCATTGCAGGTAATATGCGCTATGTGCAGGCGAATGCAGAATGCCTGCCTTTTCCAGATAACTATTTTGACTGCATTACCATTGCATTTGGTCTGCGTAATGTGACCGATAAAGACAGTGCATTACGTTCAATGCATCGAGTATTAAAGCCGGGCGGTCGATTGCTGATACTGGAATTTTCCAAGCCTGTCACGCCAGGACTGGCACCCATCTATGATACCTATTCATTTAAGCTACTGCCTTTAATAGGAAAACTGGTGGCTAATGATGAAGAAAGTTATCGCTATCTTGCAGAATCTATTCGCATGCACCCTGACCAGCAAACTTTACAGGCAATGATGGATGATGCGGGTTTTTCGCAAACTAAATATCACAATCTTACCGGTGGTGTTGTGGCTTTACATAAAGGCTTCAAAATTTAATGTGGTCAAATTTTTAACAGCATGAGCGTACCACAGCTAATCACCGCCGCTTTTGAAACGGCCATTAATCAGTATTTATCACTAGATCCTGAAGCGTTACAAAAGTTTTCTGATATGGAAGGCAAAATTATTGCCATTGATATTCAGGGCGTTAATCAAAGTTTATATTTATTTCCCGGCGAAGATGGGCTGATGATTATGTCAGATTATGATGGCGAAGCGGATACTCGCCTTCAGGGCACGCCTGTGGCACTGGCCAAACTCAGTGCATTAAAAAATGCGGCGCCGGTATTGTTTTCGGGCGAAGTGATTATATCTGGTGACACGCGCCTGGGCAGTCAGTTTAAAAAAATTCTATCGCAAATCAATATCGACTGGGAAGAAATTTTATCTAAATATACCGGTGACATGGTGGCGCATAAAGCAGGTAATATGGCCAGTGAGTTTTCCAGCTGGTTGCAGCGGGGCAAGCAGTCTATGTATATGGATATTGGTGAATATCTGACAGAAGAAAGTTTACTGTCGCCAGGCAAGGCTGAAATAAACCGATTTATAAAGGATGTAGATAAGCTGAGAGAAGGCACAGACCGCCTGCAGATAAAAATAAATAAGCTTCTAAGTTAAAATTATGATTAGACCTTCACAAATTTTAAGATTGCTGTATATAAATTATATTCTGGTTAAACATGGGCTGGACGATATTGTTTTTGCCATACATTTATTCAGGCCGTTTCGGTTTTTAATGTTTCTACTGCCATGGAACTGGTTTATTCGTCGGCGAGCACCTCGTGGTCAGCGTATTCGTCATGCGCTGGAAGATCTTGGGCCTATTTTTATAAAATTCGGTCAGATGTTATCCACTCGAAAAGACTTATTGCCTGAAGAAATAGCCGAAGAATTATCTTTATTGCAGGATAGCGTGCCACCTTTCGATGGCCGTAGGGCAAAGGCGATTGTAGAAAAAGCTTATGGCCAGACGGTTGAAGAAGTATTTGGCTTTTTTGATGAAACCCCACTGGCTTCCGCATCGGTTGCCCAGGTACATGCTGCCACATTAAAAGATGGCACTGAAGTGGTGGTTAAAGTATTACGACCTGATGTATTACCCGTTATTAAACGTGATATTGCCTTATTATTTATTGTGGCAAAGCTGGCAGAGCGATATTCATCGCAAGCCCGTCGCCTACGGCCCATAGAAATTGTTGCCGATTATAAAAAGACTATTATTGATGAACTGGATTTAATGCGCGAAGCCGCTAATGCAAGTCAGTTAAAACGAAATTTTGAAACCATTGATAATCTTTATATACCCGAAGTTTACTGGGATGAAACTCGGCGTAATGTCATGGTAATGGAACGCATTCATGGTATGCCCATGGGTGAAATAGAAAAAATGAAAGCCATGGGCGTAGACATGAAAGTATTGTCCGAACGTGGCGTGGAAATATTTTTTACCCAGGTGTTCAAGCATAATTTTTTCCATGCAGATATGCACCCCGGCAATATTTTTGTAAATCTGGAAAATTTGCATGACCCAAAATATATAGCGGTTGATTTTGGTATTGTCGGCACATTGAGTCCGGAAGATCAGCGTTATTTAGCAGAAAATTTTCTAGCCTTTTTCAAACGAGATTATCATCGGGTGGCCGAGTTGCATGTTAAGTCAGGCTGGGTGCCTGCTGGCACACGAGTTGATGAATTTGAGTCAGCCATTCGCAGCGTATGTGAACCTATCTTTGAAAGGCCTTTAAAAGAAATTTCCTTTGGCAATTTATTGCTGCGTTTATTTCAGACCGCTCAACGTTTTAATATGGTGGTTCAGCCGCAGCTGGTTCTATTGCAGAAAACGCTGCTTAATATAGAAGGCCTGGGCAGACAGATTTACCCCGATCTGGATCTATGGAAAACGGCCAAGCCATTTTTAGAAAACTGGATGGCTGAACAGGTTGGCACTAAAGCGTTAATAAAAGGCTTTAAAAAAAATCTGCCCTATATGGTTGAGAAACTGCCCGAGCTTCCTGAGCTATTCTATGAGGCACTAAAAAAATCAGCACAGGGTGAAGAATATCAGCAGCAGATTAATGAATTAAAAAAACTGCGCCAGCAACTGGTGCATAATCAGCGGCAGGGATTATTTGTACTGGCGGGTTCTGCTTTACTGGTTAGTAGTGTATTAACTCTGAATCAGGGTGTAGCAGGCATGCATTTACTTGGCATGCCAGCAGCAAGCTGGGTGCTGGCTGGAACAGGTTCGTTTTTTCTCTGGCTGGGTTTAAAAAAGTAATAAAATAGTGATGACAGGATTTTAAAAACTATAAGGATAATTAAGTCAGCATGGTTAAAATAATTTTAGCGTTTACCTTTCTTATTGTGCCCCATGTAGCTTTTGCAGTTGATCCTACCCACAACTGGAAAAGCATTGAAACCGATCATTTTTACATTCACTTTGCCGAAGGCAGTCATGGGCTGGCGAATAAAACGGCCAATATAGCAGAAAACGTACACAGTAAATTATCACCAGTTATTAACTGGACACCAGAAGATAAAACACATCTGGTTATCAGCGACGAAGCTGATCAGCCAAATGGTTACGCCATACCTTTCCCTTTTAATCGCAGTGTATTATTTATCGCGCCACCGGATACAACCAATAGCCTGGAGGATTTTGACGACTGGCTGGATACCTTAATTACCCACGAATACACTCATATATTACACCTTGATAAAAATACAGGTGCGGCCAGTAGGCTGCGCAAAATTTTTGGTCGTCATTTTTTACTATTTCCAAATCTATTCCAGCCAGGCTGGTTGATTGAAGGTCTGGCGACTTATCATGAAACGGATGAAGCGCAGGGAACAGGCCGAGGGCAGAGCAGTATATTTAAAATGATGATGCGCATGGAAGTGGAGCATGGCATTAAACCGGTTAGTCAGGTGAATGTAAGGCTTCGCTCCTGGCCGATGGGAACTACGGTTTATTTATATGGCGTGCATTTTTATCAGTTTATTGAACAGCGTTATGGCAGCCAGGCAATAGACGCGTTGATTGATAATTATAGTAATAACGTTATTCCATTTGCGATTAACTCTAATGCCAGGCAGGTATTAAATAAAGATATTACAGAATTATGGGATGAATTCGAAGGCTGGTTAAAACAGAAATATCAGCCACAAATAAGGGGGCTTGAAAGTCAGGGCCTTATTAAAGGCGAAGCCATTACTGAAAATGGATATTCTACCCGTGATGTTCAGTCGTTAAATAAAAATCTGACTTATTATCTTCGCCAGGGTGCTTTTAAATATCAGGCACTAATGGCTATTGACTCTAAAGGCGCACATAAAGAAATCACCGAAATACACGGTGGTGCGAGAATGGATGTGCATAAAGAAAAAGGTGTACTGCTGGCACAACCAGAATATTGCGATGAATATAATCGTTATTATGATTTATATATTATTCAACATGGTAGTGATGAGTTAAAAAGGATAACAGAGTGTGGGCGTTATCGAAGTGCAAGCTGGTCTGCGGATGGTTCACAGATTATTGCGGTGCATACAGATAAAGGCATTAGTCAGTTACATGTTTTAAATGAAGGTGGCGAAAAACTGTCTGTAGTATGGCAGGGCAAAGACAATGAAGTTATTGCCCAGCCCGACTGGTCAGCAAACGGTCGGCATATTGTTGCCGCTATATTCCGGCCAGGTGCAGGCTGGAATATTGAGCTGTTTGATATAATAAAAAAACAGTGGCAAAAAATCACCCATGACTCATTTATTGATGCGCAGCCAGAGTTTAATGAAGCAGGCGACAGCTTTGTTTTTAGTTCTGATCGAGATGGTATATACAATATATATCGTTATGAATTAAAACAGAAAAAACTGATACAGCTAACACGAGTTAAAGGTGGCGCTTTTCAGCCGAGTCAGGTGAGTAAGCAGAGCCCATTATATTATGTTGGTTATGGCGCAAATGGCACAGATATAGTAAAGCTCGATAAGGCCACTGGTTTGATTAACGGAACTATTAAAAATGGCACTGTTAAACAGAAAGTTAAAAAAGCATATTTA
>QIDK01000069.1 GCA_003228405.1 Gammaproteobacteria bacterium
ATGAGTAATGGCAATGCACGTTTGTCCTGCACCATCGCCAGCTCAAGATTCTGTAATACAGACAGGTTTTCAAATACGGTCGGCTTCTGGAATTTACGCCCAATACCCGCTTCGGCTATTTCTGGTTCGTCCATTTCCAACAGGTTAAGACGCTGCCCAAACCAGGCCTGACCTGAATCCGGGGCTGTTCTGCCGGTAATGATATCCATCATGGTGGATTTGCCCGCCCCATTCGGCCCGATAATGCAGCGCAGCTCACCGGTTTCAATATACAGATTAAGCTCGTTAATGGCCTTGAAACCATCAAAACTTTTATTCAGCCCTTCCAGATACAGAATAATATTATGGCTAAGGTCGAGTTTGGGTGGCTCGGGCTGAATCAGATATTCAAATACCCGGTCGCGCCGTGTCAACTCACGTAAAGTCTGAAGCGGTCTCATGCTTTTACGCTCCGTAAAAATCTGAATCCGACAATGCCCTTCGGTAGATAAAGTGTGACCAGTACAAATAATGCACCCAGAGCATACAGCCATATTTCGGGCAGTGCGGCGGTGAAATAGGTTTTGGAATAGTTCACCAGTATGGCCCCGATAATAGCACCATATAAGGTGTTGCGGCCGCCGATGGCCACCCAGATAATCAGCTCAATAGAATTTAATGGCGAGAATTCCCCCGGGTTAATTATGCCCACCTGAGGCACATAGAGTGCGCCAGCTATGCCCGCCACTACGGCGGAAAAAACGAAAATCCATAATTTAATATTTTCTACCCGGTAGCCAATAAAGCGGCTGCGACTTTCTGCATCGCGAATGGCGACACAGGCCAGACCCAGACGAGAGCTAACAATATAGCGGCTGACTACATAGGCAATGGCAAGGATAGTGGTCGAGGCCAGAAACAGAGCGATGCGAGTGCTATCTTCGCGCAGGTTAAAACCCAGAATATCTTTAAAGTCGGTCAGGCCATTATTGCCGCCAAAGCCCATTTCATTGCGGAAAAAAGCCAGCATTAAGGCATAGGTCATGGCCTGGGTGATAATCGAAAGATACACCCCGGTGACCCGTGAGCGAAACGCCAGATAGCCAAATACATATGCCAGCAGGCCCGGAGCCAGAATGATCATCAGCGCGGCAAACCAGAAATGGTCGAAACCCGTCCAGAACCAGGGCAGTTCACTCCAGTTTAGAAACACCATAAAGTCCGGTAAAATCGGGTCGCCATAAACGCCACGGTCGCCGATCTGGCGCATCAGATACATCCCCATGGCGTATCCACCCAGAGTAAAAAAAGCGGCATGACCAAGGCTGAGAATACCCAGATACCCCCACACCAGATCTGCAGCCAGTGCCAGCAGGGCGTAGCTCAGGTATTTTCCCAGCAGGGTCACGGTATAGGTTGAAATGTGAAACAGGTTGCCTTCTGGCACCAGTAAATTAAGCACCGGCACCGCAATGCTTACTGCAAGTAGTGTGTAGAGCAACCAGATGCCGGGTCGGTCATTTTTGATAATATTTATTATGCCCATGGGTTAATCCTCTGCCGCTCGGCCGCGTTGAGGAAACAGACCTTTGGGGCGTTTCTGAATAAACAGGATAATAAATATCAGCACCAGTATTTTTGCCAGCACGGCACCGGCCCAGGGTTCGAGTATTTTATTGATGACGCCAAGACTCATGCCCGCAACAAGGGTGCCCCACAAATTACCAACCCCACCAAATACCACCACCATAAAGGAGTCAATGATATAGGTCTGGCCCAGATTAGGGCCAACATTGGTGAGCAGGCTTAGCGCCACACCGGCAAGACCCGCAATGCCGGAGCCCAGCCCAAAAGTCAGCGCATCGACCCACTCAGACCTTACGCCCATGGCGCGGGCCATCATGCGATTTTGCGATACGGCTCGTACCTGCAAACCTAACAGGGTTTTTTTCATTACCAGAATCAGCGAGATGAATACCAGCAGGCAGAAAATAATGATATACAGGCGGTTCCAGGTGAGCGCCAGCACCTCGTTAATTTGC
Source organism: Gammaproteobacteria bacterium (assembly GCA_003228405.1). Taxonomy (GTDB): domain Bacteria; phylum Pseudomonadota; class Gammaproteobacteria; order SZUA-229; family SZUA-229; genus SZUA-229. Next base: position 2,022 of record QIDK01000069.1, read on the forward strand.
CATGCACCCGACATCCACTGAGGTGTTACGACGCTGCGATTTAATGGCGAAAAAATTGAGCGCACCAGCTGTTGTAAAATCAGGCTGACACCAAACGTCGCCAGCAGGGTTTCCAGTGGGCGACCATAAAGATGGCGAATAATGCCACGTTCAATAGCGATACCCACCAGACCAGAAACAATAAAGGCTGATGGAATGGCGACCAGGATGGACAGGCCAATCTGCTCCGGCATGATTAGCTGCACCACATACGTGGTGTAGGCACCAATCATCATTAACTCGCCATGGGCCATATTGATAACGCCCATTACGCCAAAGGTGATGGCCAGACCAATGGCAGACAGAGCCAGCACCGAACCCAGGCTGAGGCCGAAAAAAATGATTTCAGCTTTAGAGTACAGACTGCGTTTATCATTGATTTTGTTTATTGCAGCCTGGGCTTTTATTTTGAGCGCCCTGTTTGATGGCTGATAATCGGTTAGCGCATTCATGGCGGAGGTGTTAAGACTGGACGCTAAAATATCTATTGCCTTCATCTGGGTGGCTGCATCGCCATATTTAAGCTCGGTTATCGCCAGTAGTGTATGCACGGCAGTTTGAACTTCGGCGTCTGTTTCTTCATGCATTAGCTTTTTAATAAATGCTGCAGCTTCGGCCTGTGGGTTTTTTAGCAGTTCATTTACGGCCGCTAGCCTGATTTTTGCATCATCATCGCCAAGCTGTATCACCGCCAGCGACTGTCGAATTAAACTTCTCAGGCTGTTATTAATTTTTACTTTTTTAAAGCCCCGTTTTCTTTCCTGAATAATGACTTCCTCGTCAAACAGGTGAGAGAATTTATATTTATCGTCTATTTCCTGCAGAATATAAAGTTGTTTGCTGTTTCTGGAAAAATATAATTCTCCATCCAGCATGGCCTTTAGCGCCTTATTAGTTTCGGCAGGGTTTTGTTTGGCAATGATTTCAATTGCTCTGGCTTTCTGGCTGTAATTTTTTGAGCTGAGTGTCTGCCATGATTCGTTCAGCAATTCGTTAGCTGAAACTTCTGCGCCAAAAAGGTTCGGGGAAAATCCCAGCAGAATAGAAAAAAACAGCAGTAATGATAATGACCTACGTTTTATTAAGTTAGCGGTAATCGCATATCGACACATGCACAAATCTCATCTGGGAAAATAACAAGGGGAGCACAGGTTCTGTTGAAAAGGGTCATGTTTACTAATGCCCTGCACTCCCAAACTCAAATCAGCATGATGTTAAATCACGCCGATTTGAGGACTGCACTTTAACCTGGACCACTCCAGGCTGAAAAAACACGGTAGCAAATTATGCAACAGGTCGGTTAAAAAAATATGCCTGTTGCACTGTCATCCGAGGTTTCCTAGTAGTTCTGACCACTACACTTCTTGGTCTTCACGTTAAAGTTACCGCAGGAAAAAGGTGAACGCCAGTCGGAAATCAGATCACGTGAACCGGGCAGATAATCTGACCAGGCATCACCTGCGACCAGGCCTGAAGTTTCCCAGACAGTATCAAACTGACCATTTTTCTGAATTTCACCAATCAGTACCGGTTTGGTAATGTGATGATTCGGCATCATCGCAGAATAGCCACCGCTCAAATTGGGTACGGCAACGCCAATCAGCGCATCCTGAACAGCTGAGGGATCAGTCGTACCCGCTTTTTCGACCGCTTTTACCCACATATTAAAGCCGATGTAATGAGCTTCCATTGGGTCGTTGGTGACGCGTTTTTTATCCTTGATGAACTTATGCCACTGGCTGATAAACTCTTCATTTTCATCAGATTCAACACTCATGAAATAATTCCATGCGGCCATATGGCCCACCAGAGGTTTGGTATCAAGACCGGAAAGCTCTTCTTCACCCACTGAGAAAGCGACGACAGGAATATCCTCGGCAGAAATGCCCTGGTTACCCAGCTCCTTGTAGAAAGGAACATTGGCATCGCCATTAATGGTGGAGACTACGGCTGTTTTCTTACCTGCACTGCCGAATTTTTTGATATCCGAAACAATAGACTGCCAGTCAGAATGACCAAATGGAGTGTAGTTGACCATGATGTCCTTATCCTTCACACCCTTTGATTTTAGATAGGCCTTGAGTATTTTATTAGTGGTGCGTGGATAAACATAATCTGTGCCCGCCAGTACCCAGCGTTTAACACCAATCTTATTCATCAGATAATCAACAGCAGGTACTGCCTGCTGATTGGGTGCTGCACCGGTGTAGAACACATTTTTCGAAGATTCTTCACCTTCATATTGCACAGGATAAAACAGAATGCTGTTTAGCTCTTCGAATACCGGCAACACCGATTTACGTGACACGGAAGTCCAGCAGCCAAAAACCACATCAGTTTTATTTTTGCTGATGAGTTCCCGTGCTTTCTCTGCAAACAGTGGCCAGTTAGAAGCTGGGTCAACAACCACAGCTTCGAGCTTTTTGCCCAGCACACCGCCTTTTTTATTCTGCTCCGCAATCAACATTAGCATGGTATCTTTCAGAGTAGTTTCTGAAATCGCCATGGTGCCGGATAAGGAATGTAAAACACCAACCTTAATAGTATCCCCGGCCCAGGCCAGAGTCGAGCTGGCCATTGATATAACCGTGATGGCCGTGAGCAGCGCCATCTTTTTTAGAATTTTTGTTTTCATAGTAAATGTTCCTGTATAGGTTTAAATCTGGAATTGCATTCCGAATGTAATCGTATTGTTATCCGCACCCTGGGCTCCGCTGGCATTGGCATCGCCATTGGTCAGGTTGAGATTTAACTTGAGGTTGTGTCCAGATACCACATAGTTAACACCCAGCTCAGTTAATGAACTGCTGGCACCAGCTGACGGGCTGTTGCCGGTGAATCGCAGATAGGGCTGGTACTGGCTGGCACCATCCCCGGCAGGCATCAAATATGCAAAGCTGGCAAAATTGGCGTTACCATCAAACATGGTTGCTCCAAACCCGGCCGCATTGGAAACATCGAAAGATTTATATTCGGCTTCAACCGTAATGGCTGCATTGCTGGCCATAGGTTTTTCAAAAAAGAAATCAACGGAAAAACCGCTAAATGATCCAGACTGTGTCGCCGTGCCATAACCATCACTCTGCGACTGGGCTGCAAGTGCCACGGTTAAAATGTCACCCGCTTTACCAAAATAGGTGCTACTGGTGTAATAACCCGGATTAGCTTCCTTACTCATAAAATTATAAGCAAGACGAGTGGCAAACAGGGGGGCATCTTTTTGATTGGCCGTGCCGCTATAGCCATCAAATATACCGACGGCATACTGGAATTTACCCATGCTGCCCCATAGGGTGATACCTTCATCGCGACCGTAAGTACCCGCCACGCCATTGGCGCCGTTATTGATATCATTATCTGAAGGATAAAGAGGTACCGTGTACTGTCCCCAGGTAAGCCCGTAAAAAGGGCCGTTCATTTCGATACGGTCGGCAGGCACTAACATGCGGCCCATCCATATATTAAATTTTTCACCGGGTTCATACTGAACCAGGGCATCCAGCACGCCATATTCGCCCCACATCTTGTCAGTGCCGAAATAAAACTTAAAGTTTTTAGAGGCCTGGCCAGAAATGTATAGCCGCATATTATCCAGGTTAAAATTGCTGGCACGACTGCTACCATTCGGCGCGGAGTCACTTACCGAAGCAATAGAGGTGCGTATGCCAGCACCAAAACTAACCCAGCGGGTATCATCAATTTCAATTTTCCCACCGGCCAGGGCCGGCGCGCTGCTGATGGCAAGTATGCTACTTAGAAGTAGCGATTGCCCTACTACATTTTTCATTTGCATTTCTAAATTCCTGTTGCTGCGGCCAATGGCCGGTTAAAGATCAAAACAAAAGCCAGAGAAAGCACATAAACAAGCCGATCGAATATGGCTAGCTGATTTCATAGCACTGAGTTTAAACACAGCATGACAAGTTAAAAATCCGGTAAGTGGCGCAGGGGTATACGTCAAATGACGCATAGAGCCGGTTAAATATTGAGATGGGTGTCTGGTTAAGCATCCTGACTGCCCTTGTCTTGCGCTGTAGGTTGGCGCTGAGGCACGAAGCCCAACAGCTCTGACAGATCTCACCATTATTGTTGGGGTTCGTAAACTCACCGCCAACCTACGAAAAAACAGCCAGGATAAGCATCCTGCTTAAACAAATGCCATTTGAGCCTGTCCCTGAGCTATCCCCACAAATATCTCTAAAAGCAAAAAGCAAAAAGCATTTTTACCGCAAATAAACGCAAAGACACGCAAATAAAAA
>QIDK01000065.1 GCA_003228405.1 Gammaproteobacteria bacterium
CCTTTGGGTGGCTTGTTAATTTATTTTAGCTCAGCTCTGAAAATATAGCTTCATCACGTGCATTTTTCTAATTCAACGCTATTATCTATAGGGTACTTACATATATAACAGTGATCACATGAGTAAAATTTCCAGCAACGAACAACGCAAACACTTACGTATAGGCCTTATTGTAGATATAGAACTTACCTTGCCAGAACAGGGGCAAATTACCGTTCGTACTAAAAACATAAGCGATGGCGGCCTTTTCCTGATATTAGATGACATTGAATTGCCTCCTATGGGCACAGAAGTCCAGGTCAGGCTTAAAAATCAATTAGGCGATGGCGACGAGCCACCTGTTAACCGCGCCATGGTGGTTAGAGCGGAAGGGAACGGCATAGGGCTGGAATTTCTTGAATAACGCCCACTGAAACACCACAGCACTACTGAGTCGATGCTATGTCTCTGCAAACACAGATCGAAGCCTTTGGCCAGCAGCTGCAATCTCTGGCCAGTCATCAGCAGCAGCTAAGCTGGATGGATACGCTGATGGCCCACACCATTAGCGATGATCACTTTAGAACTCAGGCTCTGCGCTTTGTCGATGTTCTGCCCACACTCAGCGATGACCAGGCACTGGCAGAACATCTTCAGGAATATTTCGCCGATCTCGATTTACCCCAGTTTGCCGAGTGGGGGCTTAAATACACCGATACCCCCTGGGCGGCACGTATTGCCGCACCGACTGTTCGTTACACCTTAAGAGGTCTGGCACGTAAATTTATGGGCGGCAGCCAGCTGCATCACGCCCTCACTTCTGTCAGCAAACTTCGCCATCAATCGATGAATTTCACTCTGGATTTATTAGGTGAGGCCACTATTTCTGAAGCAGAAGCTGAAAAATATCAGCAGGATTATCTGCACATGATCCGCAGTTTAAGTGAACCTGTCGCTAACTGGCATCAGGATGATTTACTGGACACCAGTAATAACCGCCCCTCTCCACGACTTAATGTATCACTCAAACTTTCTTCTCTTTATTCACAAATTAATGAAGCTGATCCAGATGGCAGCGCCAAAAATATACTCGCACGCCTTAGACCAATATTAAAAGCAGCACGCCAGCATAATGTCTTTGTCACTTTCGATATGGAACAATACGATTTCAAACACATTGTGCTGCAGTGTTTTCAAACCGTATTACTTGAAGATGAGTTCAGACACTGGCCAGATGTTGGCATCGCCATACAGGCCTATTTAAAAGAATCATTTGATGATCTTCAACAGCTTATTGAGTGGACAAAACTACGAGGCACTCCGGTTACCATACGACTTGTTCGTGGCGCTTACTGGGACTACGAAACAGTTATCGCTCAACAAAATAACTGGCCCTGCCCTGTCTGGCAAAATAAATGTGATAGCGATGCAAATTATGAGCGCTGCCTGCAGCTATTATTTAATCATCATCCATATATAGAAACGGCGGTTGCAGGGCATAACTATCGCAGCATTGCCTGTGCCATGGCTCTGGCCAAGAAATATAATCTCAGCGCCAATCAGTTCGAATTTCAAATGCTCTATGGCATGGCAGATCATTTAAAGCACGCACTGGTTAATATGGGCTACCGCCTGCGCATTTATGTACCCTATGGTGAAACCTTACCCGGCATGGCTTATCTGGTGCGCCGATTATTAGAAAATAGCTCGGGGCAAAACATCCTTGATTTCGGTTTAGCTGAAGAAAAACAGAGTATTGATTTCTCAGCTGTTAAATTCAGCACCACAAAAATAAATTTAACGCCGCAGAACAAACAGTTTAAAAATATTGCTGCATTACGATTCACCCGCACTGACGAACGCAATGAGTTTGACTCTGTTATTAAAAAAACCAGGAAACAGTTTGGCCAATATTACTCACTAATAATAAATGGCAGAAAAGTACAGGGCGATAATAGTATCGAGTCACGAAACCCCGCCAATTCAGAAGACATTATTGGTTTTGTTTCTGCTGCCTCTCCTGCACAGGCAGACATGGCACTTGAATCTTCGCTGGCCGCTTTTCCAGCGTGGCAGGCATTGCCCGTAAGACAAAGAGCCGATTATTTACGCCGTGCGGCAAAACTATTACAACAGCGTCGCATGCAGTTTGCTGGCTGGCAGGTTTTTGAAGCTGGAAAAAACTGGCATGAAGCAGATGGTGACATCTGTGAAGCCATCGACTTTATGAATTATTACGCCGATCAGGCAGAATGTTTATCTCAACCCGTCATTAATGAAATCAGCGGCGAACACAATCAATATTATCATCACGCTAAAGGTGTAGGGCTGGTTATTCCCCCATGGAATTTCCCTCTGGCCATACTTGCCGGCATGCTTTCCGCTACCATCGTTACCGGTAATACCGCCATTTTAAAGCCTTCATCATTAACACCTGTTGTTGCCGCTCAATTCATGGAATTATTTCTTGAGGTCGGTCTGCCCCCCGGAGTGATTAATTTTTTACCCGGCTCAGGAAGTCGGATAGGTGAGTACCTTGCGCGCAAGGCTGAAATCAATATTATTGCTTTTACCGGCTCACAACAGGTGGGCACAAAATTAATTCAAATCGGCGCACAAATTCAACCAGGGCAACATCATGTCAAGCAGGTGATTGCTGAAATGGGTGGCAAAAATACTTTAATCATTGATCAGGATGCAGATCTGGACGATGCCATAACAGGCACAATTCAATCTGCATTTGGATTTCAGGGACAAAAATGCAGCGCCGCATCCAGAGTGATTGTGGGCCGACAAATACATGATCGATTTATAGAACGTCTGATTGAAGCCACCCGAAGCATCACCATGGGCGCCCCTGACAAGGCATGCAATATAATGGGGCCGGTGATTGACGAAGCAGCTTACCGCAGAATATCACAGGCCATAGAACTGGGTAAAAAAACAGCCCACCTCGAATTATTTGAAGACAATAACAATTTTGAACGCGGGTATTTTATTCCACCTGCTATATTTACCGATGTTGACCCGGACAGCCCACTGGCACAGGAAGAAATTTTTGGCCCGGTATTATCTGTCATTCAGGCCGATAATTTTGAACAGGCATTAGAGCTGGCAAATAATACACGCTATGCATTAACCGGTGGCGTTTATTCCCGGCAGCCGAGCCATCTACAACTAGCACGAGAAAATTTTAAAGTGGGCAATCTATATTTAAACAGATGCACCACCGGCGCACTGGTTTCAAGACAACCCTTTGGCGGCTTTAAAATGAGCGGACAGGGCAGCAAAGCCGGCGGTGAAGATTATTTATTACAGTTTATGAACACGTCCTGCGTAACAGAAAACACTTTGCGCCGAGGTTTCGCGCCTAAATTAACAGATAAAAAAACCTCATAGGGCTGGAAACAGATCTTGTTGCAGCCTATTATGCTATTGAGAAATAACACCCTGTAATTCTCGGGGCAAAATAATGCAGGACATATTATGCGTTTTCTAAGCATTCTTATTACGCTTGCCATTATTGGCTACGCCATGAGCATTTATATTGATTCAGGGAATTTGAAATCGGCTGCCCCCAATAAAGCCATGTCAAAACCTAAAGAATTTATTGATCATGCTAATCAAACTGTAGATATGCTAAATGAAAAACTGCAAAAGCAGAAAAAGAAAATGGATGACCTGAACTCCTCTGATTAATTATTATAGATACTGATAATCATCCTGTTTTCCATATCGATCTCGACATCATGTCTGGGCACGATTAGATTTTCTTCGGCACGGCTGGATCTGTATACCCGGCCTGACAGGTCGTATTTAAGATCAATGCATACTGGGATAAAAACATCCGCGGATAATTTTATTTCACAGCCATAAAACGGATCGTAGGCATAAGCAACAAAATATTTTGGCAAAAATGAACGATATTTTTTATTTAAATTATCGGCAAGGTCATCCGTTGATACATCTTTAAGTAATTTACTATTGTCACTATCAAGCATATTTATCATTGCTGAATTTCTGTGCAAAATCAGGAGTTTTTTATTAAATGCATTAAAGAGCCGTGTTTCACCCGGCTTTATTGCTGACACATCAATATGCACTATCTCTCTTTCTGTTCCCTGGTTACTAAACAGGCCTGAAAAAAGCACATACACAATCACTCCGACTGCTACAGCAGTCATTAATTTTATTGCCACTCTTAATATTAACTTTTTATCTTTCATGCTGTTAAACTTACAACACCTTTATTAATTCGCAACTATAATGCCCGAGTTCAGTATTTTACCACCCCTGTCGCTTTATATTCACATTCCCTGGTGTGTGCGTAAATGCCCCTATTGCGACTTTAATTCCCATACCTCAGACGACATCCCTGAGCAGGAATACATTAATACATTATTAATCGATCTGGAACAGATTCTACCGGAGGTCTGGGGGCGACGTCTGGTATCTATTTTTATAGGTGGCGGCACGCCCAGCCTGTTTTCAGCGGACTCAATTAATAAATTAATTTCTGGTGTACGCGCCCGTATATCATGTATAGCCGACATTGAAATCACCATGGAGGCCAACCCCGGCACATTTGAACAGGAAAAATTTAAATTATTTAACGAGGCCGGCATTAATCGCTTATCCATTGGCATACAAAGTTTTGATAATATCAAACTAAAAGCTCTGGGGCGCATTCATAATGGAGAAGATGCCTCTGACTCTGTACACATGGCTAAAGCCGCAGGCTTTGACAATATCAATCTTGACCTGATGTTTGGCCTGCCCGAGCAAACATTGCAACAGGGTTTGCTCGACCTGCAAACCGCCATTAATTTAAACCCTGCTCATATTTCCTGGTACCAGTTAACCATTGAAGCCAATACGTTTTTTTACACTCAACCACCCACACTGCCCGACGACGATTCAATCTGGCAGCTACAGCATCAGGGGCAGCCTTTGCTAAAGCATGCGGGTTTTATGCAGTATGAAATATCCGCTTATGCGCAGCAAAATAAAACCTGCCGACACAATCTAAATTACTGGCAATTTGGTGATTACATCGCAATCGGCGCAGGTGCTCACGGAAAAATCTCCCGTGGTGATACTCAATCTATTAAACGTTACTGGAAACTGCGTCAGCCGCAGGCCTATCTGCATGCTCAGCCCAACGCTCGTAATTCTGGCGAACAGACGCTGGACGATAAAGATATTATTTTTGAATTTATGCTCAATGCATTGCGTTTAAAACAGGGATTTGATCTTGAACTATTTGAACTGCATACAGGCTTAAACAGGGAGAAAATATTACCGGCCTGTGAGCTTGCGATTAAAAAAGATTTACTTTTACAATCTGATGATCACTTAAAACCTACAGAGCTGGGTTATCGTTTTCTTAATGACTTAATCAATCTTTTTGAGTGCTAGAATGATAGCGCCTGTTCTGTTTCAGACTTTAAGGTCAAAAGCATTGTGTCCGCAAATGAACGCGAATACACGCAAATAAAAATAAATACAGGAGGCGAGCATTACCCCACACCTTGTCATCCCGAGCGAAGCCGAGGGATCTTGCTACCCGGGTCGTAAGATCCCTCGGCTTCGCTCGGGATGACAAACTGTAGAATGAACCCATATCCTACGTTTTTTATTTGCGTGTTTTCGCGTTTATTTGCGGAAAAAAGCTTTTTCTTTTGACCTTCTGCTTTTAGCCAACAACAGTCACAACCAACTATTTCTTATTACCCATTATCTGATCCAGCATCTCCTGCTGACTCTGCGCCCGTTGATTCATCGTATCCTTCAGGCTCTGTGTTTTATCCATCATCGCCTTACCCCCGCCCGGGCTATATGGACTTTTAGTTATGCTGGTCACCTGCCCACCTTTTCTGGGCTTTTCTTTTTCTTCAGGGGCTTTAATCGCCTGAATCACGTTAGCTTTGGGTGACATCTTCAGTTCATCCACCGCCTGACCCACTGGCCGGTTGTTGCTAAAATGCTTAATGCCTTTTTCATCTACCCATTGATAAACCGTTACATCTTCATCGGTGACTGCAGTGCTTATGCCCTCGATCCCTTTCGCCTTTTCCTCGGGGAGATTCTTCATAAAATTCAATATTTTATCGCCCTGCATCATATAGGCGTACACCAGCAACAGCAGGATAACCGGCACCATCATTTTGAATATTAAACTCATATACTGTGTTTCCCTGACCTGATCTCTCGAAAGATAAAATATTTATAGCACGTAATTTGGCTCCTGGCACATTACAGGCTTGCCCCATGATGCCGGAAAGAGTAATATACGCGGCTCTTTACAGATCGCAACATATT
>QIDK01000255.1 GCA_003228405.1 Gammaproteobacteria bacterium
GACTCAGTTTGGGTTGGCAGTTGCCATTCCCGGCTTACTGGTCAATGGATATTTAAATAGAAAAAAACTTAGAATAGAAATGGATCTGGCGCAGATAAAAGATTTGTTGTCCGTGAAGCAGGCAACAGAGCTGCTTATAATAGAGAATAATAAATGAGATATAAAGAAAGAGATAGTACCGAGCAGGAAATTAATATATCACCGTTGATTGATATCGTTTTTATCCTGTTAATTTTCTTTATGGTGAGTGCGACTTTCGTTAAAGATTATGATCTTGATATTAATCGGCCTAAAGCGTCCAGTAGTACGGCATCATCATCAAAAGCGATCAGAGTGCATATAGATTCTGCCGGTGATGTGTATATTGATGGTCAGCCTGTACGCAGCTGGGTGATACAGAATTATGTAAGAGAAAAGCTGAGGAATAGTAGTGATTACACCGTGCTAGTGGTTGCAGATGAAGGTGTTTCTGCCGGAAAATTAATTGCAGTTGTTGATCAGTGTCGAATGGCCGGTGCATCTAATGTAGGTGTGGTAACTGAGCAGGAAGGCGGCTGATCCAATGAAAGCAACTAACTATAAACAGGCCAGAATGATTGCTGTAACCTGGATGTTGTCAGGTTCGGTGGTCGTATTCGTGGCGCTGGTATTAATGAATCATTTCAGTGATCGTCCTGAAAAAGAAACGGTTGAATACAGTGCCCAGTTTGAAGTAAAAAAACCAGCTCGATCAGAGCCTGAAAAAAAGAAAATTAAGAAGAAAGTAAAACCGCAGTCGAAAATAATGCCACCTTTGATGCTTGAAATGAATTCAGAAATAGCGGGACTTGACCTGGGTTTACCGGCATTCACAATCTCTGATATAGATGATGAAGGTCTGTTAGGTAATACCAGTAATGTGGTAATGACCAGTGATATGGTGGATACCGCAGCCAGGGCTTTATCACGAAAGCCAGTGGAATATCCACGTCGTGCTAAAGCCAAAGATATTGAAGGTTATGTGGTAATTAGTTTGCTAATAGATAAGTCAGGTAAGGTGTCGACGGCAAGGATTATTGAATCTGAACCTGCTGGTGTGTTCGAAGAAAAGGCCCTGCAAACAATAAAAACCTGGTTGTTTGAACCTGCAAAATATAAGGGCAAGGCGGTAGATTCCTGGGCGAACCAGACTATTCGTTTTGAGCTGGGGTGATTATGCGGGTTTGTTTAATTCACAACATGTTAAGCATATTGATTGTCAGTTGTATTCTTACTCTTTCCACCGTTGTCAGAGCTGAAGAAATAGAGAAGGTTGATTATCTGTCATTAACCGCGTTACTGATCAAAGAAGGTGATTATATCCGAGCAAATGAAACCATCGACAAAGTTAATCAGCAGGACGAAAAACTGGATAAAAAACGGTTTTATACGTTGGCTGGCATTATTAAACTAAACCGTGAAATGTATAGAGAAAGCATTATCGATTTCAAGAATTCGATTTCAGCGGGTCAGAAAAATAAAGTTTTATTTGTTTATCTGGCGCAGGCATATATGGGTCAGAAAGACTATAAGAGCGCCTTAATACAACTGGATAATGCGGCAGAACTTAAGCAGTCTATGCCAGGAATATGGATTCTTCGATCACAGGCTTACTGGTTAAATAATCAGAAACACAAAGCATGGCAGGTGTTGACTGTGGCTGAAAAAACATTTCCGGATGAAAAGACTTTCATACGAAACAGGATATTTTATGCTATTGAGCTGGGGCTATTTCAACAGGCAGTATTGTTAGGTAAAAAATATATAAACAGTCATCAGGCAGCTGTGAATGATTATGTTTCTCTGGGAGATGCGCTTCGAAGAAGTGGTAAGCCGGAGAGTGCACTGATGTTTCTTGAAATGGCGAGGCTATCTTTTCCGCAGGAAAGAAATGTATATCTGGCTATGGCTCATGCTTATATCGATATGCATAACACTTATGCGGCTGCAATGATGCTCGAGCAGGGTGGTGCGTATGAGAATAGCCTGTTAAAAGATGCAGCAGAACTTTATAAGGAAGAGAATGATTTTCAGAGGGCATTATTTAATAACTCAAAAATAGTAAAGCAGAAAGAAAAACTACGTCAGAGAATGGCTTTACAACTACAAAGCGGAAATTATGATCAGGTGCTTGCGATGAAGGATGAGTTGCTCAGGTTCAGGTTGCTGGACGATGATACTTTTCTGTATGCAATTGCATACGCGCATTTTCAGGTAGGTGACTACACTGCAGCAGAAGATACACTGCAACAGATAACGGATTCCAGAGTATTCAGAAAAGCCGCAGAGTTGCGCAAATTAATGGCGGGCTGTGAGAATGAAAAGTGGCTGTGTTAGCTAAAAAAACTAAATTCATGTCTACATCCACACTAAAGATGCGGATTCACGTAAAAACAAGAGTTGTATGATCATTGTGCGTATTATATTTGGTGTATTTTTATATGCCCTGATAAGTAGTGTTGTATTTGCAGAAAATCAGAAAGCAGTAGTTTCTATTTATGTATTTAAGCAGGGCGTGCCTGTTTCGGGTGCAGAAGTATATTCAAATAAAAATCTCATTGGACTGACAAATGATTATGGATCCAAACATGTTCTTTTAGAACAGGGCTGGCACCAGCTAGTCGTTAGTTATCAGGGTATGGAGATTAAGAAATTGAATCTTAATCTGAAGAAAGATGAGCGTATACGAATTATTCTGGCACAGCCTTCACCCTCTTTTCCTGTTTCTACGGATATTGAAAGTTCAGAAGGGACTAAAATAATAGGCGGTAATAAGAGAAAAAATAATCAGCTGTCTGATGGTAATGGTGTAATCAGTGGCATGGTGACTTCGCTACAGGGTAATACACCGTTACCCGGAGTTAGGGTATTTGTTAGCGGTATATCTGAGGCAGAAAAAACGGATTCACAGGGTGAATATCTAATTACAGTTCCAGTAGGTCTATATTCAGTTTCCTTTATTCATCCCGAATTCAGCACGCAGATATTTAAAGATATAGATGTAAGTAAAGATGTAACCGTTAACCGGTCAACTGAATTAACTCCAGCGGGTGATAATCTTGGTGAATTTGTTGTTAATGCGCCTAATATAGAAGGAGGATTTAAGGCGCTTGCGGATGAAAGACGGGAGAGTTCTTCAGTAAAAGATGTTATTGGTGCCAGGCAGATGTCTAATGCGGGTGCAAGTGATGCAGCCGGCGCCTTAAAAAGAGTAACCGGATTAACACTGGTTGATGGTAAATATATTTTTGTACGAGGTTTAGGTGAGCGATATTCCAGCACGTTGCTTAATAATGCTAATTTACCCAGCCCAGATCCTACCCGACGAGTTGTACCGCTGGATTTATTTCCGACCGGTGTACTCAGTGCAGTGGTTATCCAGAAAACCTATAGCCCTGATATGCCAGGAGATTTTTCCGGTGGTGTAGTGCAATTAAGAACACTGGGGAAAATTCCGGAGGAACCGGAGTCGAATATATCTGTACAGTTAAAATATAATTCAAATACCACGTTTAAAGATGGCCTGGTTTATGAAGGTGGCAGCACTGACTTTATAGGCTTTGATGATGGTAGCCGCAGTCTACCGAGCCTGGTTAATGAAGAAACTAATGGCGGTATGATACCGGGCGCATTATCGGCAGCTGCAGCTGAATCCTTTCCACGGGTATATCAAACTAGCCCGTCAACATTACCTCCGGGTATTAAATTAAAAATGCTTGTTTCTGATGCATTTGAACCAGTAAATTCAAATTATGGTTGGGGATATAACCTGGCATTTAATTTTGAAAATAACTGGGACTTGAGAGATGAAGTTAGAAATACTTATTCCGGAGATGGTTCAGGCGGGGTAGTTATTGAAAATGAAATAAACAGGAGTCGCACAGCAAATGAAATTAATATGGGCGGACTGTTTAATTATATTTTTGAGGCAGGAGAAAATAACCGGATAGAAAGCAATACTATATTGACTCGACAGAGCTTAGATACGACCGTGGTAGATACGGGATATCTATCTGAGAACGATATTAATGTGAAAGATACCACGCTTGAATGGCTTGAAACTCAGTTATTTAGTCAACAGTTCAGGGGAACTCATGATTTTTCTTCAATCAATGACCTTCAACTCGACTGGCATGCGACTATTTCTCAGGCAAAACGTGATGTTCCATATAGCCGATATTACAGATATGTAGAAAATGATAATGGTTATGCATTAACCAGTGATAATGTACATCAGATTCGCTATGAAACGCTGGATGATAATACCTCGGATCTTGCTTTAAATTTAAGCTATCCCCTGTATGATTTTCTGGGGACATTTACCACGATAAAAATGGGTATTTCCAGCGTATACAAAGATCGAAAAAGCCAGTTGTTAAGATTTAACTGGATATCGCCAAATAATATTGACCCGGCATTACTGCAGGATAATAATCCTGAAAATATATTTACGGATGAGAATATTGATGCGAATGGCTTTAGTCTTTTTAATGGAACCCAGCCTACTGATAATTATGTGGCTACACAGTCCCTAAATTCATTTTATTTAATGGCAGATATAAAACCGAATGAAAAGTGGTCATTTATGGCGGGTGCACGTCTGGAAGATAATAATCAGAACGTAACAACATTTGAGCTGGCAAATCCGGATGAAACAGTTGTAGGAAAAATCATCAGTCAGGATGTTTTACCAGCTGTATCGGCAACCTGGGCTTTTAATAAAAAAATGCAATTCCGCATAGCGGCGAGTTCAACTGTTAACCGTCCAGATTTTAAGGAATTATCGAGTGCCCCTTACATAGACCCGATAAGTAGAGATATTATTATTGGTAATCCCAATTTAGAACAGGCCAATATTACCAATCTGGATTTACGCTGGGAATGGTATCTCACCCATTTCGAAGGCATGTCGATTTCACTATTTTATAAAGATTTCCTAAACCCGATTGAGAAAACAAAACTTCCCGGAGGTGGGGATAGTGACATTTTCAGTTTTGTTAATGCAGAAGCCGCATTTAATACAGGTATTGAGATTGAAGGCCGCGCGTGGTTATCACGTTTCTTTGGAAGATCTGTTTCGGGTATTTATATTGAGTCAAACCTTTCACTGATAGATTCTATCGTAGAAATTGGTGATAACTCTGGGCAGCTGACAAATAAAAATCGTGCGCTGCAGGGACAGGCCCCGTGGATTGTAAACATGACTTTGGGTTATGAAAATCTGGTTTCACAGACAACAGCCAACCTGTTATTTAATATGTCCGGTGAATATATTTTTGATCTTGGGACACAGGGTATACCTGATTCTTATATGCAACCGGTGCCAACACTGGATCTGGTATATAAAAAATCATTTTTTCGTGGTCGTGAAGATAATTTAAAACTTACAGTCAAGCTTCTGAATATTCTAAATCCGGATATAGAAGTATTACGTGGTGGCCAACTTGACAGGTCAACAAATAAAGGCACTACGCTAACCGCACAACTGCAGTATGTATGGAAGTAGTCATGTTTTGTATTGCTGATCCAGCAATTATGCTGCTGTTATAATATGACAGACATTATTTTTCCTATTCATTAACATACTCAATAATTATTATGTAACAAATAATTCATTATTGATTCACATAAATATCACAACCTCATATTAATATTCTTCTCTGTTACTAAGGAAACACTGATCAATTCATGTTGGTGATCTTGCTGCCCAAAACTTCCTGCCACTAGTTTAAAGGTATGGCTGTTACAGTGATATTTGGCCTGCATCAGAAAATTTTGCAGGAATATAATCTGCAGTTTTTGTCAGTATTTCCCTTATTATTTTTTAATACGTTTGGAGTTAAGAATGAATAAATCAATAACCTTATTAACACTTGCCATAGCTACAGCAATCACAGGCTTAGCAAGTTGTGGTGGTGGTGGTGCCAGTAATGCATCGAATAATAATGTGACGGGCACAGGGGCTACTGCAAGTCTGACATTAACTAATGACAATATTTACACGCTGGCATCTGGTTTTCCCGGAACATACATTGGTAATGGAGAAACAGCTCTGGCAACTTCTTCATCAGTTGATAATATTACACTAACTGTTGAGCCAGGTACGCTAATTCTAGGTAGTCCTCAGGAAGCTCTTATTGCAACTCGTGGTTCAAAAGTTATTATCAATGGTACTGCTGCTGATCCGGTTGTGATGGGTTCAAGACTGTG
>QIDK01000199.1 GCA_003228405.1 Gammaproteobacteria bacterium
CACCTGGCGATGCGAAGCGAGCCGATAAGCTTAACGGCTCGCTTCGCATCGCAATCATTATCGCCAGCTAAAGCTAGCTCCTACAGAAGAAACCATTTTTGTTAACATGACAGGTATTCCTTTCATCTGATTCATTAGTATCTCTGGCGTGAGCTGAAGCATTCATCTACTGCGTTGCGCTTGTTGTAAAGGACCGGGCCATTCACTGCGAAGCGTCGCCCTGTAGCTGAACGCTTCAGCTCACGCAGAGACATGATAGACATGATCAGAGATACCCTAGTATAATAAAACAACCCTATGATTGAAAACTACTGAATTGAGTTAAATTGTGTCTGAATTTGTAATAGGCCAACGCTGGATAAATGATGCTGAATTAATGATGGGGCTGGGAACCGTTCTCTCTGTGGAGCATCGTATTGTAAGCATTATATTTCATGCTACGGGTGAAACCCGTTCCTACGCTAAAGAATCTGCTCCGCTTACGCGTATTTGTTTTAATACTAGTGATGAAATTATTGACATCCATAAACGCAAACTCACTGTCATTGATGCCGTCGAAGATGGCTCTCTTATCTACTATACTGTAAAAACAGAATCGGGTGAATTAGAAATACTTGAAGAGCAGGATCTGGACACATCAATTCAGTTAAACAAACCATTAGATCGTTTAATCAATGGCCAGGTAGATAATAATAAATGGTTCGAACTACGCTACCAGACCTGGGAAAACCAGTTAAAAAATTATAACAATGGTATTAGCGGCCTTACCGGAGCCCGCACCAGTTTAATACCACACCAGTTGTATATAGCCAGTGAAGTCGCCAGCCGCTATGCACCCAGGGTATTACTGGCAGATGAAGTAGGCCTGGGAAAAACCATTGAAGCCGGCCTGATTCTACATCAACAGATGAGTCGCGGTCGTGCTAGCCGGGTGCTGATTATTGTGCCAGATGCATTAATAAACCAGTGGCTGGTTGAGTTGCTACGCCGCTTCAATCTTTTTTTTAGCATTTATGACGAAGAGCGTTGTCAGGCCATTATTGAAAGCACTGATTTCACAAACCCGTTTAATGAGTCACAGCAAATACTCTGTAGCCTGAATCTGTTTATTGATAACCCGGATCGATTTGATCAGGTTATTGATACTGACTGGGATTTGTTAATTGTTGACGAAGCTCATCATCTTGAGTGGAGCACAGACCATGTCAGCACTGAATATAAACTGATAGAAAAACTGGCTGCTATTAGTAAAGGCCTGCTATTACTCACCGCAACCCCGGAACAATTTGGTAAACAAAGCCACTTCGCAAGATTACGTCTGCTAGACCCGGACAGGTTCAATGATTATGACAGCTTTATTCAACAGGAAAACCAGTATCAGATTATTGCTGATTTAATCGAAAAAATTAGTGCTGATGAAACGCTAAGTGACAGTTTAATTAATCACCTAATATCACTGGAAAGTAATATTGATACAGATCTGGTTAAAACAGGAAATCTTTCCAGACAGAAAAAAACCGACATTGTTCATCATCTTCTCGATTGCCATGGAACAGGTCGTGTTTTATTTAGAAATACCCGGTCCGCAATTAAAGGTTTTCCTGAAAGACAGTTTATGCCTCACCCGTTGAGCCTGCCCGAAGAATATATTACTGCGTTTGCAAATAATAACACCTCTGACCAGTTACACCCTGAAAGATTTAAAAACCTGTCAAAAGACTGGACATTATTTGACCCCAGAGTTAACTGGTTAATTAAGTTGCTCGACAGATACAGGTCTGAAAAAATACTCTTAATAACACATTATGCTGACACAGCGACGCAACTCTCCAGCGCATTAAAAACGCAATATGGCAGAGCCTCTTCCGTATTCCATGAACATATGAGTATTGTTGAGCGTGATAAATGTGCCGCTGATTTTGCTGATGTAGAAACCGGAGTACAAATTTTAATGTGTTCCGAAATTGGCAGTGAAGGTCGAAATTTTCAGTTTTCACATCATCTGGTTATATTTGATCTGCCATTCAATCCAGATCTTTTAGAACAACGCATTGGTCGCTTAGATCGTATAGGCCAGAAGGAAACAATATATATTCACTCGCCCTATTTTGAATCATCCTCTCAGCAACGCTTACTTAACTGGTATCATCAGGCTCTTGATGCCTTTAATACTACCTGCCCAGCAGGTGCGCAAATTTTTAGTGAGAATAAGTCACAACTTATTAAAGCCTTAAACTGTGAGCATTACTCAGAGGAAGAGTACCAGGCATTTGTTGAAAAATGCCATACTGATTATATTCGGCTAAACCAGGCAATGCATGAAGGCAGAGATCGCTTACTTGAATACAGCTCCTGTCGCAAAGATATAGCTAAAAAACTTCAATCAAAGATTGAAACCTTTGAGAAAAATTCATTATTAAACCCCTACATGCATGAATTATTTGACTGTTATGGGGTGAATATTGAAGAGCATAAATCTGGTAGTTATATTATCAGCCCTGCAGAACATATGATCGGCCAGTTTCCCGGTTTGAGTGATGATGGCATGACCATTACTTTTGACCGAACTATTGCCCTGAGCCATGATGATATGCACTTTTTAAGCTGGGATCACCCATTAGTGCTCAATGGTATGGACATGATATTAAGTAATGAAATGGGTAACACATCCGTTTGCAGCCTTAAATCATCTGACTTTCAACCGGGTCAGTTATTAATTCAGACAGTACATATTCTTAATATTGAAATTCCGGCTGAAATTCAACTTGACATAAGCAGTGAACAATTGCAGGCGCTACCCATA
The DNA here is from genome assembly GCA_003228405.1 of Gammaproteobacteria bacterium. Classification (GTDB taxonomy): domain Bacteria; phylum Pseudomonadota; class Gammaproteobacteria; order SZUA-229; family SZUA-229; genus SZUA-229. The sequence goes on from QIDK01000199.1 coordinate 2,804, forward strand.
TTAACCACCAGCACAGAAAACGGTGAAGATATAAGCCATCAATTTAATGCCCATAAGCTCACTTCTGTTGACAGAGTGATTTCACGACAAATTATCCAGCTTAAAGAAAGCATTATTAAAAATAATTTAGCGGCTATTTCAAATAACATTTTAGAAAATGCATCTACCTACCTACATTCACACTATGCCACTAATTTATTAATACTGGAAAATGAAATAGATAGATTAAGCACATTAAAAATGGTTAATCCGCAGGTTAGAGAAGAAGAAATTGATTTTTTCAAGTTGCAGCTTAAGGCATTTAAAATAGCACTGAGCAATCCTGTCAGCAGACTGGATTCAATAAGGTTAATTATTACAACTTAATGCATACCGCCCCGATAAAACAAACCTGATCAGACGTTACCTGGATACTCATAAGCTGACTACATCCCATCTCAGTGACTGCATACACTTACGGCATTTATATATAGCTTTCTTCATCTGCACTTTATTGTGTCTTGTTGTCGATAGCTGATGCGACATACAGTCACATCTATACTCGTATTGCGCCTGCCGCCTTAAAGGTAAATTACTTATATCATAATCACTGGTAACATCTGGCTTAACTTCAAATAAAGCCATTATCTGCTGCCATTCCTTCCCATGAGGCTTTACTTTTTTTATTCCCCAGATTGAGTGCACAACATAGTGTGCCACCTCATGGGTGACTGTATTTATCAGCGCATCATCAAAATATTGTGAAAATATAATTTCATTATAACGAATATAAATTTCATTCTGTTTAACTACAAACATGCCTGAAGCACGCCCTTTTAAATCAAATTTAATAAAAATATCTGTAAGTTGAAGATCTAGCTGACGATTAGCCTGCTCAATATAATATGCTGTCTTTTCAATAACCTGCTGTTTTTGAGATTGGCTAAGTAAAAAATTATTCATAATATCCTTTAAGCCGGAGCCGCTTTTGTGGCAAAACTATATTGAGGGTATGGCCTCAACGCAGGCTGCAAAAAATGGAAAATTAGGCTATATTTAGTACAGACCAGTAAATTGAGTGAAAAGCCTGGCCGTTCTACACGACCATCAGCCGCAGGAATGCAGGTATCGGTGTATATACGGCGTGTTTTGAATAACCGATATCCTTTTCATGTGTCACAGAAATAGAATTATATCAGGATTGTAATGGATCATCTATTTATTGCACGCCAGCCTATCTATAACCGCAATAAAGACGTCATGGGCTATGAGCTGCTTTATCGCAGCAATTCGGTTAACATCGCCAATATAAACGATGGCGACCAGGCTTCATGTGAAACAATACTTAACTCCTTTATGCATATTGGTATCGATAATATCGTCGGCAGCTCAGTTGCTTTTATTAATCTGCCGCGAGAATTCATCGTCGATGCCGACCTGACCCCTATGTTCAATGAGCAGGTGGTGTTAGAAATACTTGAAGACATTAGTCCTGATGATGAAGTTATTAATGGCATCAAACGTTTAAAATCTGCTGGCTATAAAATTGCACTGGATGATTTTGTTTTTCAGGAAAAATTTATTCCATTTATAGAGTTAGCTGATTTTATCAAAATTGATATTCATGCTTTGAGCGAAGCAGAAGTAGAGCAACAATATACTCTATTGAAACCCTATAATACTCTATTTATTGCTGAAAAAATTGAAACACACAAGCTATTTAACTTTTGCCTTGAACTTGGCTTTGACTATTTCCAGGGTTATTTTTTCTGTTACCCAGAAATTCTTACGCAAAAATCCCTGCCTAGCAATAAGCTGGTTATTTTAAATTTATTAAAACAGCTGCACGACCCTGAAATTAGCTCTGAAGAACTCGAAAAAATCCTGGTGCAGGATATTACCCTCTCATATAAATTACTGAGATATATTAACAGTGCAGCCTTTGTTTTGCGACGTGAAATTGACTCAATAAAAGATGCTATTATTTTACTGGGTATAAATAATCTGAAAAACTGGATTTCATTAATTATGATGTCAAAAATTATTGAGTCAAAACCAGCCGAACTCATTGTTACCGGCATGATTCGTGGAAAAATGTGCGAATTAATAGCAGAAAAATCTTACCCGAAAATAAAGCATCAGATGTTCATTATTGGCTTATTTTCTGTTCTCGATGCCTTGATGGATCAACCCCTGATTGAGTTATTAGACAGAGTAACTTTAAGCCCTGAAATTAAATTTGCATTGCTTGATAAAGAGGGCGACCAGGGCAATATTTATCAGCATGTTTTAGAGTATGAAAAAAGCAACTGGGATGAATTAAAAAACCTGGATATAAATAATGAAGAATATATGCAGTCATACCTGACTGCAGTTCAATGGGCGGATCAATGCATGAAATCTTTGCTTTAAATTCTGCAACCACCAGGAAACCAGTGATTAATAATTAAATAAACAGCCTTCCACCACTTGCCACACAAATAACAATGATACCCAGCAGCAAATTAATGGTCACCAGTAGTCTTATTTGAGAAAGTGATTTTCCGGCTTCAGGCCAGTTTTGTTCAGCAACTGCAAGCTTAAGCATCTTAAAGGGTGAAAAGAATAAATGCAGATAGATTAAAATCATTATAAGGCCTGTTCCATTCATTATGTGAACATAAACGGGGGCATCACCCATGGAACCCCATATAGAAAATAGAAGCAGATAACCGGTTACAGGCAGTAGAATAACTGCAGCCCACACAAATGGAAAGAATCGTTTAAAAACGGCTACCCATAACGTTAATCTTTCTGGTGGCTGCAGCACCAGAACGGCCGATGGGCGCAGGCAACTATGAGCAAAAGCCATACCTCCAACCCATATAACCGCAGAAATAACATGTAATAGACTGTATACACTAAGCATAAAAATTTTCTTATTTAAAAAATGCAGATTATAATGACAATTGATTATTAATCAATATCATTAAAGTGATAGACATCCATATGTGATTTCAGCAGCTGCCTGCCTGAAAGTACCAGCTCCCCTGCATAACGATGATATTCATTATTTGTAAATTCAAACTTATATTTGCGCAGAAGCTTTATTTGTCCATATTGATTTTTTCCGATGCGCATTGAAGACAGATGAACTGTTTCATCTAAAAACTGCACATCATTTTTTCTGCAAATTCTGGCTCCGATAATACGAGCTGTTTCATTAACGCTCATAGAGTCTAACCAGAACCAGATAAACAGTAGCAGCCCCATAATAATTAAGAGTTCTGTAAAATACATATGGAACCTCTGATCAAGTCATGGTTGTGAATCTTATTGCCAAAAACGTCCAGCTACTGTGTTGAAAATCTTGCTAATAGCGGGCTATTAGCTGCAATCTTCGCCTTGTATCTGAAATTTTTTGACAACAATCTCATCAACCAGACTTAAT
>QIDK01000238.1 GCA_003228405.1 Gammaproteobacteria bacterium
CATTGCTAATAATCCAGCGGGTATTGCCGGCATGGGAGAGCGCATGGATATAGGTGCAGCTCTATTTAACCCTAATCGCTCATATACGGTTGACGGTACTCCTTCACAGCTGTGTCAAAGTTATGGTCCTGATCAAAATTGCTCATTTAGTCTTGGTGAAGGAACGGTTGAAAGTAATCTGGATCTGTTTCTGATTCCACACTTTGCTTATAACTGGAAATTAGATAACGATAGTTCAACTGCTGTGGCCGTATATGGTAATGGGGGTATGAATACTAATTACAAAGGTGGCAGTGCAACTTTAAACCCTGGTACTGGTTTTGTAACGCTTCCAGGAACTTTCGGTGGTGGCACAACCGGCGTTGATTTAAAGCAGCTGTTTGTAAACTGGAGTTATGCAACAAAAATAAATAAAGATCATTCATTTGGTGCCAGTATCATTTTTGCCTATCAGACATTTGAATCTAAAGGTCTGACTAATTTTGGCGGGTTTTCAAGCAATGGGGCTAAACTAAGTGGCAATGGGCCCGATTCATCAACTGGTTTTGGTGCCAAGTTAGGCTGGCAGGGCCAGATAACCCCGGCGATCACTTTAGGCGCATCTTATCAGTCAAAAATATCCATGAGTGAGTTCAGTGATTATGCCGGTCTGTTTGCTGAAGGCGGTGATTTTGATATTCCCGCATCGGCCACAATTGGCCTGGCCTGGAAAACCAGTATTAAATCTACGCTGGTATTCGATATTCAGCAAATTTACTACACAGGTGTAGCCTCTATTTCAAATCCCATCTCACCTCTGACTGACGGTAGTTGTGTGCCCGGTATGACTGGAGGCACAGGCGCAGGGTGTTTAGGTCAACCAGCGGGTGCAGGTTTTGGCTGGGAAGACATGACGGTTTATAAACTGGGTTATGAATGGGGTAATGATATTACCTGGCGTGTAGGCGTGAGTAATGGTAGTCAGCCTATACCAAACTCAGAAACCCTGTTTAATATTCTGGCACCCGCGGTTATAGAAACGCACCTGACAGGCGGTTTCACCATGCCATTGAGTTCAAGCTCTGAATTTGCCTTTGCAGCTATGTATGCGCCGAGTGCTTCAGTGTCTGGTACGAGCCCTTTTGATGCAAATCAAACGATTGAAATCGAAATGGACCAGCTTGAGTTTCAGGCAACCTACTCAATGATGTTCTAATATCATTAAGCATTGCTAGTGAAAAAAGCCGCCATTGAGCGGCTTTTTTTTTTGGTGTGAGTCAGATTTTATGGTTTAAAATGTAAATATTTAAGCAGGCTGTTTTATGATTATAGCTACGCATTAAAGTTTGCTTAAGTTCTTATATTCAAACTAGTTAAATTTTTCCGTTGACAAATACCGGTCAGGACGTTTATTTTTAGTCCACGTTGTAAATGCGTGATCCTAAATAAAACACACCTTATCGATAGTAAGGGAACGGAGTAATTAAAATGAAGAGAAAATTATTAGCAAATGTTGCAGTAGCAATGTTAATCAGCGTGGCCGCAGTTACAGTTCAGGCTGCTCAAACTTACCTGCCTTTTGCACTGGCTTCTAATAGTGCTGGCTCAATGGCAGATAAAATTGACGGCACAAAAAAAGCACTGGCAGAGAATGGTTTTGAAATAGCGGGTGAATACGCGCCTTACAAAGGTGCGCATATCATTGTTGTTACCAATGACGAGCTAAAAAAAGCAGCTGCATCACAGGAGCGCGGTGGCTATATTGCAGCACAGCGTATTTCTTTAACAGAAATGAGTGGTAAGGTTCAGGTTTCATACACAAACCCTGTTTACATGTCTTACGCCTACCGCATAAACAACAAGCTTCCGCAAACTTCAGCAGCACTGAAAAAAGCACTGGGTCACATTCAGGATTTTGGACCTGCTGAAGGCCAGGATGAGGAAGATCTAAATGAATATCATTATACCTTTGGTATGGAGTACTTTGATGAGCCTTTAGAGCTAAACTCAAAGGGTTCTCATGATGCCATGGTTGCTGAAATTGAAAAAAATCTGAGTGACAGAGTGCAGGGTTCTGCTCAGGTATATAGAATCGATATTCCAGGTACTAAGCAGACTCTTTTCGGTGTGGCGATGAAAGCACCTGGTGAAGGCAAAAAATACATGGATGAAACATTCATTATGAGCGAAATCGATTTCAAACCTCTGCGTTCTACTGCTCACCTGCCTTATGAAATTTTGGTGAATGGAAATGAAGCAGAAGCACTGCATGCACGTTTCCGCATTGCGATTAACTTCCCTGACCTTGCAATGATGGGTGATAACAGCTTTATGAACATTATGGCTACACCTGATGCCATTCGTGATGTACTGGCGGCTGTTACAGGCGTATCTGAAGAATGGTAGTTCTGCACTGATATCCTGGCCACTGGCTGGGAAACCTGCAAACGAGAAAAAGCCCGGTTTACCGGGCTTTTTCTCGTTTGCAGGCTCAAGCGGAAAGTGAGGTGACCTGAGGGCCTATCTGGGTTAAACTACGCGGCTTGCATAAACTTATGTAATAACTAAAGTCTATGATTTATAAGGTTTTTCAATTTTAATTCTGGGTATTGTATTCAGAGTTCAATTAATAGTCTGGAGACATTTAAGGTGGAATTGACCGGTGCTGAAATTGTTGTTCGAAGTCTGATAGAAGAAGGCGTTGAACATCTGTTTGGTTATCCTGGCGGTGCGGTGCTGCATATTTATGATGCGCTGTATAAGCAGGATGAACTACAGCATATACTGGTGCGCCATGAGCAGGCGGCAACGCATGCGGCGGACGGTTATGCGCGTAGCACAGGCAAGCCCGGTGTCGTACTGGTAACCTCTGGGCCAGGCGCGACCAATGCCGTCACCGGCATTGCTACCGCCTATATGGATTCCATTCCAATGGTTGTGTTAACCGGTCAGGTGCCACGTGCATTAATTGGTAATGATGCGTTTCAGGAAGTCGATTCTGTGGGTATTACCCGCCCGGTGGTTAAGCATAATTTTTTAATTGAAGATGTGAATGACATAGCGGTAACCATTAAAAAAGCTTTTTATATAGCAAGCACAGGTCGCCCGGGTCCGGTAGTCATTGATATTCCTAAAGATATTACCGCGCATAAAGCAGAATTTTCATATCCCCGTGAGCTGAAAATTCGCTCGTACAATCCCACGGTAAAGGGTCATTCAGGGCAGATTAAACGTGCCTATGAGCTGATTATGGAAGCGAAGAAGCCCATGCTTTATACCGGCGGGGGTGTAGTGCTGAGTAATGCCAGTGATGAGCTGGTGAAATTTACTCAATTATTAGGTGCGCCCATTACCAATACTCTGATGGGCTTAGGTGCCTATCCTGCCAGTGATAAGCAGTTTCTGGGTATGCTGGGTATGCATGGTACCTATGAAGCGAATATGAGTATGCACCACTGTGATGTGCTAATAGCCATTGGTGCGCGTTTTGATGACCGGGTAACCGGCAATCTGGAAAAATTCTGCCCGGGTGCACGTATAGTGCACGTGGATATTGACCCGGCTTCGATTTCTAAAAATGTAAAAGTCGACGTGCCTATTGTCGGCGATGTTAAAGAAGTTGTGTCTAAGCTAAATCAGCTGATAGAGGCATCTGATCAACGCCTGGATAGTGCTGCGCTGGCTGTCTGGTGGCAGCAGATTGAAGAATGGCGTGCCCAGGACTGCCTGAAGTTCAATCGTGACACAGGCACGATTAAGCCTCAGTTTGTGGTTGAGCAATTGCATAAAGTAACCAAAGGCAATGCCTTTGTCAGCTCAGATGTAGGGCAGCATCAGATGTTTGCAGCTCAATATTATGGGTTTAATAAACCCCGACGCTGGATTAACTCTGGCGGGCTGGGCACTATGGGCTTTGGTTTGCCTGCGGCAATGGGCGCGCAACTGGCCCACCCCGGAGAACCAGTCGCCTGTATTACCGGCGAAGGCAGTATTCAGATGTGTATTCAGGAGCTGTCAACCTGTTTACAATATAGCCTGCCGGTAAAAATTATTACTCTGAATAATGGTTTTCTGGGCATGGTACGTCAGTGGCAGGAATTCTTCTATGATCGCCGTTATGCCAGTTCCTATATGGAATCATTACCAGACTTTGTGGCACTGGCTGAAGCCTATGGTCATGTGGGTATTCGAGTTGATAAGCCGGAAGATGTAGAGCAGGCTCTAGAAGATGCCTTTGTTAAATATAAAGATCGCCTGGTATTTCTCGATTTTATTATTGATCGTGAAGAAAATGTCTATCCAATGATTCCTGCAGGTGCAGGCTTAAATGAAATGATTTTGATTTAATGATGAATAAACATATTATTTCTTTATTACTGGAAAATGAATCAGGCGCGCTCTCACGTGTCGCCGGATTATTTTCTGCACGTGCTTACAATATCGAATCATTATCTGTGGCACCTACAGATGATGAAACACTGTCGCGGATGACGATTGTCACCACGGGTACGGATGAGATTGTTGAGCAAATTCAGAAGCAGCTGAACAAGCTGGTAGATGTAATAAAACTGGTCGATTTAACCGAATCAGAGCATATTGAGCGAGAGCTTATGCTGGCGAAAGTTGAAGCAATCGGTGATGCACGTGACGAGGTAAAACGACTGGTTGATATTTTTAAAGGCCATGTGGTAGATGTAACTGACACCACCTACACCGTAGAAATAACGGATACGCGGGATAAGCTGGATTCATTTTTAACGTCACTTTCCAGCATAAAAATACACGAAGTCGTGCGCTCTGGCGCAATAGGTATATCAAGGGGTGAAAAAACACTCACTATTTAACCCGGATTCATCACCTGGCTGTGTAGATATAACTACGCACTTCCAGTTGAATGTCCGAACTGATTTAAAAATTAATAATTTATTCTGAGAATAGAACTATGAGCTTAAATATTTACTACGACAAAGATTGTGATCTTTCCTTAATCAAAGCCAAAAAAGTAACCATCGTAGGCTATGGTTCGCAGGGACATGCCCATGCGTTAAACCTTAAAGATTCCGGTGTAGATGTCACGGTTGCCCTGCGCCCGGGTTCATCGTCAGCGATTAAAGCTGAAAACGAAGGCTTAAAAGTGACCGGTATTGCAGAAGCCGTTGCGTCAGCCGATGTAATTATGATTTTAGCACCAGATGAAATTCAGTCGGCACTTTATAAAGACGCCATTGAGCCTAATCTACAGCAGGGTGCAACACTGGCATTTGCTCACGGTTTTGCCATTCACTATAACTCAATAGTGCCGCGCAGTGATTTAGATGTCATTATGATTGCACCTAAAGCGCCAGGCCACACAGTGCGTAGCGAATTTGTTCGTGGCGGTGGCGTGCCAGATCTGATTGCGATTTATCAGAATGCATCAGGCAATGCAAAAGAGCTGGCACTTTCCTATGCTTCAGGTGTTGGCGGTGGACGTACTGCAATTATTGAAACCTCATTTAAAGATGAAACAGAAACAGATCTGTTTGGTGAGCAGGCGGTATTATGTGGCGGTGCGGTTGAGCTGGTTAAAATGGGTTTTGAAACCTTAACAGAAGCAGGTTACGCCCCTGAAATGGCTTACTTCGAATGCCTGCACGAATTAAAATTAATCGTTGATTTAATGTTTGAAGGCGGCATCGCAAACATGAACTACTCCATTTCAAATAATGCAGAATATGGAGAGTATGTAACCGGTGATAAAGTTATCAATGAAGAAAGTCGTAAGGCCATGCGTGAAGCACTGAAAAATATTCAGAATGGTGAATATGCCAAGCGATTTATTCTTGAAGGTATGACTAACTACCCTGAAATGACAGCACGACGTCGCAATAATGCCGCACATCCCATCGAAATAGTTGGCGGCCAACTGCGTGAAATGATGCCGTGGATTAAAGCAAATCAGATAGTTGATAAAACTAAAAACTAAAATAACGACTCAGCTTACATTTGAGCAGCTCCATTTTTGGCCTTGCCCTGAAGCTGTACACAAGCAACCTGAATAGTTATTTGAATTGTGGTATAAATAAAGGGGCTAAAGCCCCTTTGTTGTTTTTGCCTCTGTCTTAAAATAAAGAGGCTGAGGCTCCCGGTGTTTACGGCTTAACTAATATTTTTTAGCGG
>QIDK01000204.1 GCA_003228405.1 Gammaproteobacteria bacterium
GCTGCACATGAAGACAGTATTTTAAAGACTTTATTAATGGGCCGACAACAGGTCATTAAAATTCAATTTATTCCCACAAAATCAGACAAAATTCATCTACAATTACTTAAAAGAATCTCTAATTAACTAACTGCGTATGACATGAGCATAAAGGTCGAACTTTTTTTATCACCAAACTGCAATATTTGTGGGCAGACCAGTAAAGCATTAGAAAAACTGACTGATGAAATTGGTGCCGATAAAATTCAGTGGCGCAAAGTGAATGTTATTGAAGAAATAGATCTGGCTGTATCATTAGGCATTTTATCAACACCTTCTATTGTTATAGATAATGTACTGGTATTTTCTGCACTGCCTTCAATAAAAACATTACGTGAAGAATTATTATATCGTCTCGACAAAAAAGAAGTAAACGATGTATAAAATTGGTGAGATAACAAAAAAAACCGGCATGTCAGCGGACACCCTGCGCTACTATGAAAAGTATGGACTGATAACAGATATCTCCAGAAACGCCTCGGGTATTCGCCAGTATACTGACAAAGATATTTCGAAATTAAAATTCATTAAGCGCGCTCAACGAATGAACTTCAGCCTGGATGAAATTAAAAATTTACTCAGCATGCGTGAAGACCCTCAACACGCCAAAGACAGTGTACGCCAGCTTACTGCTGACAAATTAAACCACATTGAAAACCAGCTAACCGAACTCACTACCCTGCGCAATGAAATGCAGTTACTGTTAAATCTATGCAGGGGAAGCAGCAATGGCTGTCCAATTATTGATGGCATAGAGAAATAATAATTTCACACATTGAACTTCAGTTAATGAATCATAGTCACAATTAAGATATAATAGTATTTAGCAAGCGAACAGAATTTTCGGTATAAATTTGACGACCAGTGGTCTCTGGAGGAATTCTTATCATTCGTTTGGGTTATTCGTTTTTCGAAACTGAATAATTTAACTGATAAAAAGCCCAGAAAAACATAAAGGACTTATATTTAAAAAACCATTAAAATTCAAGAGTGTTAGCTATGCCCAAAATATCAAATTTTTCAAAAAAATCATTTTATCTGTTTTTATCCATAATATTGTCCATCCCAATTACCGCACTGGCTGAGAATAAAGACCAACAGAAAGACACTATCACCGGAGCAGGTGCACATTTTGCCTGGGTCATATTTGATTCACTAAAAGATGAACTCGAACAGTCAACAGGCAAGAAACTGCGACTGTTTGGAAAAAACTCAAATTTAGGCATGGGCTGTAATGCAGGTATAAAGCTGGCCAAACGGAGCACTGCTGATCATCCGACCTTTGGTTTTGTCTGTTGCCCACTAAGCCAGCATGAACTGGATAGTAAAAAAATTAAAATTTACCCCCTGGCTGATGAACCCATTCTGATTCTGGTGAATAAAAACAACCCTGTAGAGAATTTATCCACTGAACAGGTGCGCTCTATTTTTAGCGGCAAGATCACCAACTGGAAAACGGTAGGTGGCTGGGACAAACCTATTGCAGTGGCTGCCAGACTGCACTGTAAAAAACGCCCCGGGCACTGGAAAACGATATTACCAAACGCGGGTGATTTTGTTAAAAAACGCCTTGATGTTTCAAGCGCCGAAGAAATGGTTAAGCTGGTCACTGATTTTGATACATCCATAGGCCATATAGGTGCGACCTGGGAATTTGGTGCTGGCAGTCATGTTAAGGCCATTAAAGTAAATAATATTGAAGCATCAGCTAAAAATCTGAAAAATAAATCCTATCCATTCCACAGAAGACTTTCAGCTGTTACCAGCCTGCAACCAACAAAAGACGTATTATCCACTATTCGGCAGGTGCAATATGGCAAATCCTTCCAGAGTGTTGCTGAACGGTTCAATTTACTGCCTTTAAATGCTGACACCACAAAGTAATATTTAAGCCTTAAAGCACTCTATAGTTACTTAAATAACCCCCCATTTATGTAGCATATAAGCTAAGCTTTATATGTATGCGTTGTCCAGCAACTCTATAAAATTAGAATATTACATTAAACTAATATTTTTTTTAAGCGAAGAGAAAGTTATGATTGTAAATATAGGTAGATTTGATCAAATACTGCGCATAGGCATCAGTCTCGGGCTGGTATATGTAGGTCTTATCGACAAGGATTTTATTCAGGACCCTTTAAGCTCCTACATAATTGGAGCGATAGGCATAGTGAGTACAGTTATTGCTCTGATTCGATTTTGCCCTTTATATGTGATTGCGCACATTAATACCTGTCCCCATAAAAATAGCCGGGATAGCTCTGATTAAAAGATGATATTTCTGCCGTACTGGCTATACCATGCCCATGGCTAATAGTTTCTGAAAAAACATGTATTCCCTGGTGAAAAAACAACAATGGCATGAAATTAAGAACACAGATTCTATTATCAATACTCGGCATTACCATTTTAGCTCAGGTCGTTTTTGGTTTTCTGGCTTATCGGCAGATCACCGAAAGCCGCGGAGATCAGCTAACTATATTTTTGCAATATCTAAACCGTGAAATTGCCAAGCGTTTAACTCTGCCTGGCGACCCTTATGTTTCAAAGATTTATCTTGACGAGTTGCGTAAGAAATTCTCCACTCCAAAATCAACATTAATTATTCAGAAAGATTCGCGCATATTATATATTGCAGGCAATCCGGGTCAGGATCTTGATGTCATTGCTCGACATTTAAACAAGGCCTATGCGGATTCAGATAAACATGGCCTGATCGATATGGATGGCGTTCAGTATTACTGGGCCATCAGTGAACTGCCCGATAATGATTACCAGCTGGTCATGCTGGAACCCGCCCATAATGAAGAAATAAAAATTGCATCTACGCTCAGGCAGCGATTAATTAGCTCAGGCTTTATTATTATCTGGCTGGCTGTATGGATTAGTCTGTTGCTGAGTTCAAAGATATCCCGTGAACTGGATAAGAAAAACAACCAGCTAGAACGAATGGCATTGCACGACAATTTAACCGGCCTGCCTAATCGAACACTGCTGTCTGATCGTATGAAACAGGTTCTATCACAGGCAGCAAGAAATAAAGAAACCTTTGCGCTGTTTCTGATGGATCTTGACCGTTTCAAAGAAGTAAATGACACTCTGGGCCACCAGTTCGGGGATGAATTATTAAAACTGGTAAGTGGCCGTCTTGCTGATGCAATTCGAGAAAATGATTCCATTGCACGACTGGGCGGTGACGAATTTGCAGTTTTATTACCTCAGACAGATTTAGACGGCGCAGAGTTATGTGCCAATCGCATATTGAATGCGATGAAGCCACATTATTCCATTAATAATGTATCAACTGAAAGCAAAGCCAGCATTGGCATAGCTCTATATCCCGATCATGGTGATAGCACAGAAACACTGATGCAATTTGCTGATGTGGCCATGTATCAGGCAAAAAAATCTCAGTCCGGTTATGCGATATACGATCCCTCCCAGAACACACACAGCGTACGTCGTTTACAACTAATGAATGATTTACGTGAAGCCATCGAGAAAAATGAAATTACAGCTCATTATCAACCAATAATAAACCATATAAATAATAAAGTCAGCGATGTAGAAGCACTTGCACGCTGGCATCACCCTGAGTTGGGAGCTATTTCACCTGATGAATTTATACCCATGGCAGAACAGATGGGATTAATTCGCGAACTAACTATGCAGATCACTGAACTTACACTAAAAAATTTATCCGCCTGGAAAAAACAGGGTTATAACGACCTTAGCGTAAACATTAATCTCTCGGTTTATTGCCTGCAAGATTTTTCACTGCCAGAAGAAATCAGCAACCTTCTACAAAATTATGGCATTGACGCAGAGAAACTTGAACTGGAGATTACCGAAAGCGCTTTAATGCTGGATCTGAATAGTGCAGGAAAAATTCTAAGCAAATTAAATGATCTTGGCGTTCATCTTGCCATTGATGATTTTGGTACCGGATTTTCCTCACTGAATCAACTCAAAAACATGCCTGTAGATACTTTAAAGATTGATAAAAGCTTTATTTTTGATATGTGTGAAAGCACTACTGACAGAGCTGTTGTTAAAACTATAGTTGAACTGGGGCATAATCTGGGCTGTAAAGTAATTGCTGAAGGCGTAGAAAATAAAATAACTCTGGATAATTTAATATCGCTCAATGTGGATAAAATTCAGGGATTTATTTTCAGTAAACCATTACCTGAAAATGAATTCATTGCCTGGCTGGATGGTTATAATAACTCAACGACTATGGACTGAAAGTCCATTTCATTGGTTGCCTAATAACGATTGATAATCGTTACATTGAGAAGTAGAAATTTCATACAGGATTGCCAACTCCGTCATTCCCGAATGCCTCTGTCGGGAATGACAATATTATGCAGCACACTAAAGCCTCACACTTAAAGTCATATTTTTAACTAGCAACCCAGAGCAATAAACTCAGCCACCTTTACAATCATCCCTGCAGGCTTCTTCAGGAAATTCAAATTCTATGGTTGTGTGTGCCAGAGAAAAATCAGCCAGGCGTCTACTGATTTCCTGCTTGATTAATTTCTGTTCATTAACTGAAATCAGTTGATCAATCTCCAGATGCGCTGTAAGAACATGACGCTCACCATCCAGTGACCATAAATTCAGAGAATGAATAGCATTGACGTGCTCAAGCCCGTTCAGTTTATTACGAACCTCATCCAGCATTGCATTATCAGGAACAGACTGCAGAAATATTTTTATTGTCTGATAAGTGTTTTTTAAAACATTAACCAGAATAAATAGAGTGAAGGCGATAGCAAGCACAGGATCCAGTATCGGCCAGTCGACAAACATTAATACAATACTAACAATAAGCACCGCCACCCAGCCAAGTACATCTTCCAGCAAATGCCAGTTTAATACCCGCTCATTCAGAGTTTTGCCTTTGCTTAATTTCCAGGCAGCATAACCATTAACGCTCACTCCCAGAACAGCCAGCCAGAACATACCTTCAGCAACGGGCATTTCTGGCGACAGTAATCTGGGCAGAGACTGCGACAATACCCAGATGGAACCGACAACAAGCACCACGCCATTAACCAGTGCACCTAATAGAGAAAAGCGGTAGTAACCGTAAGTAAAAGCATCATCCGGATGTTTGCCACTGATCCTGCTTAGCCACCATGCAAGCCCAATGGATATAGTATCACCAAGATCATGCACCGCATCGGCCATAATAGCGGTACTGTTTGTTAACAGACCACCGATAAATTCAATAATAGTAAAAGAAAAGTTAAGAAAAAAAGCAACGCCAATGCGTCTGGAGCCAATGTTATGATGATTATGCCCGTTCATTCAGATTTTGTGGATTTTTTATTCCATAAAATAACAGCAAGAATAATTAATCCAAGCTGCACCAGTAAGCCCTGTAAATTTGGATACACGCCTAATAAGTCTATACGGAAAAAATTCACCGGACTGGATACAATGACGCCTGCTTCCTGTAATGCGGCAATACCCTTACCTGCAAATATTATTGCCAGTATAAACATTAAGCCACCGGTGACAGCAAAAAACTGTCGCAGTGGCAGACGTACGCTATAACGCATAATTAACCAGCCAAGTATAGCCAGAACAAAAACAGCCGAAACAAAACCACTTAATGCCATGGACTGCCCTGCTTCATTGGTTTGCGCCCACAGCGCCTGATAAAATAAAATGGTTTCAAAGGCTTCGCGATAAACAGCAATAAATGATAAACCGGTTAAGGTCCATAAGGTGCCAGAGGTTAAGGCTTTGTGCATACTGTCATCGATAAACTTTTTCCATTTGGCGGCACTGGCTTTATCGTGCATCCAGAAGCCAACATAAAGTAAAACCAGAGTGGCAACAATGGCGGCCACACCTTCGGTAATTTCTCGGGATGCACCTGAAATATTAATCAGGGAAAGAGAAGCCCACCAGGTGAAAACACCCAGCACCAGTGCGCTAATCCAGCCAAGATGAATATAGAGTAAACCATCCTGACGTTTAGT
>QIDK01000141.1 GCA_003228405.1 Gammaproteobacteria bacterium
AACACAATGGCATAAAACCATCGGCGATGCGACACTGGCTGATGCCATTCTGGACCGTTTATTACACAATAGTCACAAACTAAAACTTAAAGGAGAGTCGATGCGAAAGGTAATGAGCAAATTCGCTGAATCCGATCACTTAGAGTGATATTATGAAGTCCATCGCATTGGGATGATTAAGTGATCGAATAAAACCAGAATCGATGATCGGAATGACCAGAATACGCAAATAGGTCAGCTGGGCTGCCACCCAATAAGTCATAAATGACAGTATGCTTATCTTCTCTACTTATTTTTTCAACCGTGGTTTGTTTATTTTCCTTGTGAACTCTAAAAAACGCCTGATTATCATCTTGATCGCCGTCTGCAATTAAAACGGAAGAATGTGTTGTAATAAAAACCTGATCGGTTCCTGTATTGCTGGTAAGTTCTAGTAATGACTGCTTTAATTGTCTTTGACCTGTTGGATGTAAATGTAACTCAGCTTCATCGATAAAGAAAAGAAAGGATCTACCTAAAGCTTCAGTACGTCGAAAATCCGCATGTGCTTTTATAATAGATAACATTAATGCACGCTGCATTCCATCACCCTTTTCATCAGCTTTTGTAATTACACCATCATTAACTTCTGTGTCGTAATTTTTTAGTAAATCATCAAAACCTGGATCCTTTACATTAAACTTGATATCCACACAATCAGGAAACTGTTCTTTTAAATATTCAGAAACTTTATTACTGAGGCTATCCAATGCCTGCCTGACTTTAGAATCACTACTACCAAACAGCCTGTCAAATTGTTCTACAAAGTTTTTATATTCATCATCTTTTTCTAAAGTTTCTTCAACCAGACCACCTAGCATTTGTCCTATTGGTGTTGTGTTTTTATAAGCGGATACATCTTTGAAGTTTTTAGTGGCTTCAATAAACTCGAAACGTGGCATACAGTTATTAAATGCAGAATCCGCACCAGTGGGCTGTTTTTTCCATCCATCTGTTTTTGAATTATAAAGAAAGCGGTCTTTAATAGATCCCGATGTTCTTCGAACACTCATTACATCGGAAGTATCAAGTATTTTTTTTAATTTCTTCTTTGTTGTACTATTTGATATATGCTTTATGCCTTCCTGAACACCAGAAAATTGGATTTCCACTTCAATATCTTCATCTTCGGCATCACAATGCTTTATGTCCTGAATATTTCCTTTTCCGTTATAAAACTATTCAATAGCTTCAAATAAATTTGATTTACCATGATTATTTTGACCAACAAAAATATTAAACCTTTGAGGATTTATAATTGCTTCTTTTATCGACCTAAAGTTTTTTATTGTAATTTTTTCGATTCTCATATATTCCAGGCCTTATATAACCCGCGCACGAACACGCTCCTGCTCACGAATACGCAGCTGTATTTCTGTATAAAGTTGAGCCTGTTCATTTTCCCGATCTGTTGCGGTTACCACTAATGCATAGTGTTCCTGATCCAGGCAGGGCGAACTATCACCCCAGTCTCTATCCTGTCGGGTCACAACAACAAACCATTTTTCATCTGGGTTACGTTGTTTAAAATACCAGACCGATGACTGGACTGTCCCCTTATCACGGATTTGTGTACTTATATTTCTGTTTGGAGTTGCATCATCATTTCTTGTTTCATTTTCTTTTTGTGTGTCACGATTGAAATGCAGTTCTACTTCTTCCAGGGATTGCCCTTTAATTAATCGGAAACTCATTTTTGTTGCTGTGTATTCTAAACGTGTAGTCCGTACCGGTGGTGAATAAGCCAACGTAATTCTTAACTCCCTGCTTGCACGATTGGTGCGAAGAAAGCTTTCTGGCAATGGCAGCTCATAAAACTGATGGGTATTATTTTCTATGCTGTCTTCTGCCATGAGTACAGCAACTGATTCTGATGAGCGATAGAGGGAATCTTCATCTATTTTTCCATAGCCTGCGACTTCTCTTGGTAGCTCTCTATTTTTTGTGCCGGTGGCATTTTTATAGGCTTTTCGCCATTCTTCAGGAAAAGTATTAGTACATTCATCGGGTAGCTTTGCATGGTTGACTAACATGGCTCGCAATAAATTAGCTGAAGCTTGAGGATATTCATTTAACAATCGACCAGCAAGGTGGGTAATATAGGGTGCTGCAAAACTGGTACCTGCTATTTCTTTAAACAATGTACCACCTACAAAATGATGATTGAGCGTGAGCACACCCATACCTCTTTCATCGTTTTGCCATTGTTTATCTTCATGGCGAAGCGGAGAAGCACGGTTTCCACCATAGGCCATTAGATCCGGTTTTAACGCCTTACCTACGGATGGGCCATGACGGGTAAATGGTGATGGTTGATCTTCAGTTGCTGGTGACAATGCACTAATTTCAGGATGGTTTAATTCCTGTGTCTGTTTATTATGTTTTGCCAAACCACCAACAGTTATTACATTTAGTGCAGTCGCTGGATCAATAATGATACTAGAATCATCCATTAAGTATTCGGGGTATTCATCTCGCCAGCTTGCTACGGGCACTGGTGGATTATCTGAACCGGAAAAGTTACCCGCTGATACAATAAACAAAATATCGTATTCTCGTGCTAACCTGTCCAGCACATAGGCAATGCCTCGTATATGTTTACCATCATAAGGCGCATTGGCATTGCCCAGTGATATATTAAATATTCTGCAACCCAATTCGCCGGCAAAATATTCAACCGCTTCAGTTAAGGTTGTTTCAATGGTTTTTTTATCAAATCGGGTTTCACCGGTTTGCTCATCCTGATACATAAGTTTGCCGTTATACAACCAGAACTGAGGCTGCCAGTAATCACTATCTGCGCAGGCTTCAAGATCGCCATATAATGCAATACCGGCAACGGCAGTGCCATGACCGGATTCATCATCCTCATCTCGACCTTTGATAAAACTTTTGCTTTCGGCTATGGCTGTTTTTAGCAGTGGATGGTTGGTATTTATCCCACTATCAAGAATGCAGACCCTTGCGCTATCGGGTTCTGGTGATGGTAAATTTTGAGGGATATTGTCTAAATCATAATTTAATTGCTGATAGCCGATACCGGATTCTGGGAGAAGATCGACCATGCGAACATCACGGTGATTTAACAGTAAGTCAACCTGTTGTTGTGTTAGCCCTAAGCGGTATATAAGCAAACTGTCCTGATTAATACTATCTATTTTTTTTAACTTGTTTTCAGCAATCCAGCGTTCAAACTCTTCAATTAATTGAATGCGTTTAGGATGGTGAGTTGTTTCTATTGGCCAAAGCTCAATATCCAGTTTTAGTTTTTCAGTTTCGGGTAAGCCTTTATGTTGAATAGCCCAGCTTTTTCTGTCATCGGCTGTCCAGTTATCAATGCCCTGAAGTGCTTGCAATATTTGCCTGTAGGTTAAATCTGCATCATCCAGACCTAGCTGTGACAGATGATCTGAAAATATAGCCAGGCCTTGTTCATCCGCAAATACAATGCAGATTTCTTTATCTTCCTGACTGATAAACTCAACACCATGTTTATATAGGTGCTTAACATCCAGCATACCGGTATATTGCAGTTTGAAAATAAACTTGCCCTGTTCGGAGCTCTGTTGCTGTCGGGCTGATTCAGCCGCACGTTTGAGGTTACCTGACAGGAGTTGACCATGTTTGCGTAAATCATCAGGTAAATTGTTGGGAATCTTTCTTATTTGTGTTCTACGAGAATTAGTTAAAACCTCTTTTTCTATTATCAGGTGCTTATAGTTTTCGGGCATTTTTATCCTTGAATGGAGTTATGTTTTACTTCCCGGTTTAGTGCCTTTTTAATATCCTTGATTGTCAAAAACTCCTGATTCTTCAATATAATTCGCTTAACAGCTCGACGAATGACTCTTTCTATATCTGCACCACTGAGCGCTTTAAACAGGATTAATACTTTTTTATCTTCTATTTCAAACTCTCTTCTAACACCTCTTAATTTAAGAGCCAGTATTTGAGCTGTTTGAGCCTGTGCAGGGAGTGGGAAAGAGATTGTTTCATCAAATCGTCGCCAGATAGCCGTATCCAGAATATGCTCATGATTGGTTGCCGCTAACAACAGGCTTTGCCCCTGATAGGCATCCATCATTTGCAGAACCGCATTCACCACCCGGCGCAATTCACCATGCTCACTACCATCATTACGCTCTTTGCCCAGAGCATCGAACTCATCAAACAGGGCTACCATGGGATATTGGCTGATAAAATCGAATACTTTGCGTAAATTAGCGGCTGTTTCACCTAAATAGGATGAAACCAGCGCATCCAGCCTGACAATGGCTAATGGGTAATCAAGCTCACTGGCTATCACTTCGGCGGCCAGCGTTTTTCCGCACCCGGGCGGGCCAAAGAAAATCACCTTGTTTGAGGCTTTCATTCCGTAGCTGCGCAGCACATCTTGCCGACGATGTTCTTCTAGTAATTCCTCTATTACCAGAAGGCTATCTTCTGGAAGAATTAACTCTTCAATCGTTCTTCTGGGCTGGTGAATATCCAGTAATGGCAGGCCACGCTCTTTATCTGTGGGAATTTTAGGCAATATACGTGACAGACTACGCTCAGCAGGCTGCAACGCATCACTATAGAGGATTTTTTCAAGATCATTGGCGAGAAGGTGATGCTGTTTTTGGCGTTCTTCATTAATAACAACTTCTGAGGCACGGCGAAAGGCACTCGAATCGCCTGAAGCACCAGCTTTGATTAGTTGCCTTAATGTTTTGCCACTAGCCATAATTCCTCTCCTTCTACCCTAAGATGTTATTATTATTATAATTAATATCAACTAAATACACTCATTGTAGCATTCAATACAACTATTCTGGTTTGAATTTTAGCCCACAAATAAACTAATAATTTATTTACAATACCTTTTTTAAAGAAGCTTTGCACCCGATAACCCACGGATATTATGGCATCCAGATTGTAGTGCTTGAGCTTGCGAGTAACCTGGCGGGCTCCCTCGTGTTGAACTGCCAAGAAATCCTTGGTAGTTGCTTTTTCGTCCAATTCTCCATCTGTATAAATATTAGTCAAGTGCATGCCGATGTTGCTTGCGCTGGTTTGAAATAGCTCGGCCATTATTTTCTGGGTAAGCCAGACAGTTTCATCCTGAAAACGCACATCCAGCCGGGTATCACCGGCTTCGGTTTGGTAAATGATGAATTGTGACTGGTTATTTTCGGGGTTAGCCATTAGCGCGCACACCGCATGCGTTCCCACGCGGGAGCGTGGGAACGAGGAGTCGCGTGTATCATTTCCTTGCAACGAGCATCGACTTCGTCTTGTTTATCAAACACTTTAATCCCCACTTAAAACCGCCTCAAGTTTTTCCATTGCAAACGCATGTTTTTTTACCGACATTTTTTTAATATTTAACGACTTCCACTGCACTGCGGGTAAATAACTGACATCTCCTGCTTGCAGTAATTGCCAATCTGGTTGCATGGCTTTAAATGAAAGCAAAAACTGTTTTTGATTGTCGGTTAAGTTTGTATTAATTCTTTGTATCAATGTCTTTCGCGTTACTTCCAGAAACGGTAATGTGGTTTCTTTTATTGTCATGCCTGCAAACTGTTCATTAAATGCGGTCGCCAATGGTACAGGGTGTGGTGACAACATTTCTGCAATAGGGCGATTGCCGCAGATTAAATACACTATAAAGGCATCCATCAGTTGTTCGGTGATGCCTTCGTTTTCTAGCAATATACTAACATCGTATAAATCACGCGGATGTTGTCGGTCGAGTGCTGCGCATAGTTTTCCTGCATATAGTTCATGCCAATCCAGTACGGGCATGCTGGCATAGGAAAACTGGTCTTCAACCTGTGGGCGAATGTCCATGCTTACTGGCGGTAGCAAGCTACCGCGCATAACGGG
>QIDK01000139.1 GCA_003228405.1 Gammaproteobacteria bacterium
CTTCATCCTCCGCCAGGGCATGGCTTCGGTCAGGGGACTCAACCGGTGTAATGCCGGTAAGCATTTTGTAAATGACCGCACCTACTGCATATAAATCCGTAAAGGGGCCCTGCTTGCCTCGTGAAGTATATTGCTCTGGGGGTGCATAACCTACACTAATAATGATGGCGGAGATACTTTTACTGTGCTCGCCAAGTGCCTGTCGTGCCGCGCCAAAATCTATCAGTAATGGCCCGCCGGTTTTACGCAAAAATATATTGCCCGGTTTTATATCACGGTGCATTAAACCCAGTTTATGAACTTCTACCAGACCTTTTAATATTGGCGTGATAACATCCAGAATAGCTTTTTCATCTACATCCGTGGCATTTTTTCTTAACCACTCATCAAGTGGAATGCCTTCGGCAAATTCCATTACCAGATAAGCGGTTGCATTTTGTTCTATGAAGTTTGAGACGCGTACAATATTACTGTGCTGAAACTTTGCCAGCACTCTGGCTTCCTGTAAAAAATGATCAAGCCCGTACTGATAATCTTCAATCCGGTTTGTACGTGCCTGCACCGTTATGGAATCAGCTGTTCGCGAGGCAAAGTCACCCGGAAAATATTCTTTTATGGCAACACTACAGTCCAGCTTTTCATCATGGGCTTTATAGGTTATACCGAAACCACCTTCACCAAGAATAGACTCAATACAATAACGCTTATCAAGCATGGTACCCGGGGCTAAACTGTTTTCAAGCGCCTGCATATATCTATCTAAACCTTAATTACTAGTGATAACAAAAATACTTTCTCCTGTAGGAGTTAGCTTTAGCTGACGATAATGATTGCGATGCGAAGCGAGCCGTTAAGGTTTTCGGCTCGCTTCGCATTGCCATGAACATCGTCAGCTAAAGCTAACTCCTACAGGCGCTATTTTTAACAGTACAACAGTCGCTTTTACAGGATGGATCAAGCGAAGCGAATCCACCCTACGTTGTTGCTCTATGTTCTCTGCATTTCTGTGGCAACCTTTCCCAGCACAGCTTACCCATTCTGTTTTTCTACGTGTGCAATAACAACCATCGGTGTTTCCTGATCGGCAAGATAAAATATCTGCCCTGATTCTAACGAATAACGCTCACCCGGGTTGAGTTTTTTAGCCTTACCCCACCAGGTTCCATTAGTGGAATTTAAATCTTCCAGCCAGAACTGCTGTTTTTCCTTATCCCAGCCTAACATCGCATGCTCACCACTAACACTATCATTTTTACATACGATATTCACATTATTATTACGCCCTAAAATCATATCGTATTTAGGCGTAACCAGTGCCATGAGTTTTTGCTGTTTAATGTTTTTTACGTAACCCATTATTTCATCGGTTGCCAGGCGACTTTTCTGACGTACTTCTTCTGCTACTTTAGGGTCTATTATCAGTTTATGTGTTAAATCTATACCTTTGGTCCATGCGGTTTTCTGCAGGTGCCGGTAATATAATACAGACAGAACTAACGCTAACAGCGCCGCCGCATAGTAGAGTAGCTTTTGCCATAAAGGAGTGTCCTCGTAGGTCGTGACGATGGCTTTACGCTCACCAGGCAAAAACATAAAATCCCGAACAAGTGAGCCACCTACTTCAGGAATTTGTTTACCGCCAGATTCATGATCAACAGCCGCAGTCACTTTTTTTAACAGCTGATCAATTGTAATGCCTTTATGGTGAATATTGTTTAATATATGTTTGGTAAACAGGCCATTTCGTCCCTTACCATCATAGGCAAACTGATCATAACCTGTGCCATAAGCCCAGAATAAATTTTTAATCTTGAATCGTGTTTTCGGTTTACCCCAGCCCTCACCCAGTGGATTATTACGACAGGCATCGAGAAAAATCAGGTTAGATCCATGTACATTTTTAGCAGTTACTATTCTACCTAATATAAGATCCAGATTAATGGCTTCACTTTCAAACATCTCCGGTGTTTCTACTTTTGCACCCAGTGGTATAATGTAATTATTATTGTTAATCTGTATACCATGGCCCGCGTAATAAAATAGACTAACAGCACTTTTACCCATATTATTAAGTCGCTGTCTGAAGTATTTGAGCTTGCTCATAAACTCCTGACGGTTAACATCTATACCACAGACAACTTCAAACCCAAGCTGGTTTAATACTGCTGCAATATCACGGGCATCATTTTCTGCATTAGGCGTGGTTTCAAGGTTGACATAATTTGAGTTGCCAATAACAAAGGCAATACGGGGTGCAATATTTTCGAATTCTGGCAGTTTGTTTATTATCTTGTCTACATCTGCTGATGGCGTACACTGTGTTTCTGCATGCAACGTTGGCTGGAAAAACAACAATATAATCAACGCTATAGATTGAAAAGACAGTGCATATTGGCTCATACAGGGAATCACCATAAGCCGTTTTCCCCCATAAACATCTTTTCCAATAAGCAATTTTTCATATATATTTCAAATAGTTATCATATACTGGAGTTTAATGAATCTTCTTAACAAATTCAATGGCATCTTTAAATTCAGTTCTAATAGTAGCGACAAAACCCGCTATGCCGTAATAAGCGATATGGGTGGCCGTGAAAATAACCAGGACTACTGCTGCCATTTATTCACAGATGCAGGGTCACTGCTGGTTGTTGCAGATGGGCTGGGCGGACATGACGCTGGAGAACTGGCATCCAGGTTATTTTGTGAATCACTCATAAGGTTTGCACAAACGCAACTGAATGAATTAAACCACTCACCAGCACTCACTTTAAAAACCCTGGCCGAGAAGTCGGCTGAAAACATGTCAACCGAATTACTAAAACTTCACCCTGATATTGATGCACACACCACCTGTGCTGTCGCCTGGATTTCTGTGCCAGATTATCAACTCACTACATTGTACATTGGTGATTCACGAAT
The DNA here is from genome assembly GCA_003228405.1 of Gammaproteobacteria bacterium. Lineage (GTDB taxonomy): Bacteria > Pseudomonadota > Gammaproteobacteria > SZUA-229 > SZUA-229 > SZUA-229. The sequence goes on from QIDK01000139.1 coordinate 2,923, forward strand.
TTATCGTTTTAATAAAAATAAACTGGTCTGGCGAAGTCGCGACCACTCCGTGGTGCAAATGCTGGTAGACGCGGGTGAATTAGAAGAGGCGGAGATGGGAAAACATCCCGAACAGGGGTCTCTTACGCGCAGCATTGCCACAGCTAAAGACATTAAACCCTCTATAAAACAACACTCAGAACCACTGCAAAAAAATGAGGTGCTATTGTTATGCTCTGATGGCTTCTGGGAAATGCTAAGCAATAATGAAATTTTATCCCTGGCTAAGGCATCTGATTTAGAAAATGCATTGCAAAAACAGGTAAACAAAGCAGTTAAGCGAGCCGGTAAAAACAGTGACAATGTCACTGCTCAGGTTTTTATTTCTCATTGATTTTTGTATGCATTCCCACGCGGAGCGTGGGAACGAGTTCAACAGCTAAAGACATTAAACCCTCTATAAAACAACATTCAGAACCACTACAGAAAAATGAGGTGCTATTGTTATGCTCTGATGGCTTCTGGGAAATGCTAAGCAATAATGAGATTTTATCCCTGGCTAAGGCATCTGATTTAGAAAGTGGGTTGCAAAAATGGGTAAACAAAGCGGTTAAGCGAGCCGGTAAAAACAGTGACAATGTCACTGCTCAGGTTTTTATTTCTCATTGATTTTGTATGCATTCCCACGCGGAGCGTGGGAACGAGTTCAATAATGGCACCGGGGGATGCGCGGCTAAAGAAACTGTGAAAGTATTTCCTGCAGGTTGGGCTGAAGCACGAAGCCCAACAACTGTATCCTCGCAACCGAATAGTTGTTGGGTTTCGCAAGCTCAACCGCAACCTGCGGCTCGGTCATTTTTCATGCTTTCCATAATACTTTCACAGTCTCAGAAGCGTGGAAACAAGTTACAGTAGCAAACACGCGCCTGTTTCAAGCTACGGGTTTCTTCTTATGCGCCAGAAGAAAAACAGAATAATTAGCAGTATTAAAACCGCCCACCAGTAGTGAGCCAGGAAATCAACTAACCGATCCAGCCAGGATGGCACTTCAGTCGACTCCACTCGTGTTTTAATTTCTTTAAAACCTTCCTGCGGAATATTAATGCGGTATTCACCGCTGGCTGTTTTTTCTATGCCGCCACCGGTGAGTTTATAATCCCATGTTTCAACCGCTCTACCGGTATGTGAAATCACATAACCAAAGGATGCCACAGGCTCGTTTAAAGGATATTTTGTACCTTTAATCTCAACATAGTTACCTGTTTCACGATAACCGTGTATCAGCCATTGGGTTTGTGATATCCACTCACCGGCATCAGGTGGCACACGACCCTTTCCATCGCCCTTTGTTGCCCGCAGGTTAGTTAAGCGCAGTGCTGCCAGATTATGCGCTTTATTATCCGCATCAATGTCCCTGATGCGAGCGGGTTTAAATTCCTGTATAGATTCCCGTAAAATAAAGGTATGTTCTGACTTACCATTGGGTGGTTTCGGCAAACCGCGCGCATCAATTTTTGCCTTGCGTTCAAACACCGAAGCTAGCGGGTTGAAATTCATATTTCTGTATACACTGCTCACCGAAATATTGGCATTAGAATCGGAATCCAGCTCGACAAAAATGCACTGGTGCTTGAAACCGCTAGCAGCAGGGTCGTATAAACCTGTTTCAGATGCGCCCACCGTCCAGTCCATGGTAAATGTTGTGCCGGTTGTGGGTACATTTTGCGTAGCCGTCGGATTCGAAGGCGTGCCGGGTATCAATCGCCATGCAGCATTATTACTAACCCCATTGGCAATACCCCAGTCGGCAATTCGGAAACTGACTTTAATATCATTCGCGATTACCCCCGAATCGTTTTTCACCGCCGCACTAAAGGTATTTGCCGACCATAAATTAATGCTGTTATCGGGCACATTATTAGTGGTGATATCGGACGCCAGCAAATACACACCACTGCAGGCAGTCACATCGGTGCGGCCAATGCCCCATTCGTGATTGTTATAACTATAGGTGGTGACATCACCCGTAATACGGTGTCCGAAATCAGGCCAGACAAACTCTTCCGTAGCGCCCCCCGTTTCCCGAAGCACATTAAAATAAAACTTGAAGTCATTTGAAAATGTGGCCCAGCCTGTCGTAGGCATGACTATTTCAACATCCCAGGTATCCGTCGCTGGCAATGGGTTTTTCACCACGCTCATACCTGCCGGTAGCGGCGTATTAACCCAGCTAGTGCCGTTATGAACTGCAAGTTCAGTGGTATTTGCCTGCACATTATAGATAAGACGAATATCATTATTGGCATTGCCTTCCGGGAACGATACGCCGGCAATATTAAAATCAGGCCGGAAAGTTATTACAATCGTGTCACCTGGGCTTGCACCCCCAGTATCATTTTTAACCTGAAATGACATATAAAACAGATCATCCGTTCTATGTTTCAATGCCTGAAAAGCAACATGTGGCACAGTAGTTCCATTGCCAAACGTAATGCGCTGGGCACCACGCCAGCCGATATCCGTGTCATGGGTTGCGGTAATACCGTCGTAGGTCACTGTTGTAGAGCCATCAACCACACCATCAATTGTGGGTGGTACGGGTGAACCCGGTAAACCCGCATGCGGGCGCCAGCAGATAAGACTGCATGCAGAATCATAACCATTGCCTGCGCCCGGTGTCAGGCTCGGGTTTAGAGGGCAGGCATCTGCGGTATTTGAAAGGCTATCGCCATCCATATCATTATCACAGGCATCACCCTGGGCATTAGCATTATTATTTGCCTGGTCCGGGTTTGGTATTAGTGAACAGTTGTCTGATACATCGGTAACTCCATCATTATCATCGTCTGTATCTTCACCGGCATCGCGGCAACCATCGCTATCATTATCTGTACCCGCATTGGAGGTCCAGCCGATATCCCCTGCAGGGCAGTCATCTGCACCATCAAGTATGCCATCATTGTCATCATCCGTGTCTTCACCAGCATCACGACAGCCATCACCATCAT
>QIDK01000105.1 GCA_003228405.1 Gammaproteobacteria bacterium
TGAAATTGATCTGGCGACACAGCTTATGGATCATCTGAAGTTAAACTCAACTCAGAAGCAGCTGGCAATACGCCTGTTTAATGAAGGCAAGCACGAAGATTTTGCTCTGGAAACATTGTTATGGCGCTTCAATCGTCAGTGCCGGCATCGTGTGAGTGTGCTCCAGATTTTTATCGAGATTCAGTTAAAAATGGCCTATGCAGATTCAGGCTTAAGTGTAAAGGAAAGCAGGCTTATTAAACGGATGTGTAAGCGACTTGATATATCCAGAGCTATTTATGCACGAATTGAGCGCCGGGTAAGAGCAGAAAAAAAAGCCAGACATGAGCCGGTGAGCCATTTACCCGGAAAAATTTTAAGCCCTGCTGATGCATATAAAATGCTGGGTGTTAGTCGCTGGTCAAATCAACATCAAATCAAGCAGGCATACCGGCGTATGATGAGCAAGTTTCATCCAGATAAAATGTCTGCACGGGGTGCATCTAAAGTTGAAATTATTGAAGCGAATGATATTGTTCGGGATGCTAAAAACGCCTATGACATGCTGGTGAAAACAAAGCGGGCTGGATAAAATAGTCGTAAGTCATAAGTCGTAAGTCGTAAGTCGTAAGTCAAAACCCTGCCCGTACTCTTCAGGTCATGCAGACGCATTACAGACTTGATCAGAGGTTCCCTGGAAATATTCTTTAATATATTAGCTTTGGGATTAGCTTGTGCCAGTAAACGAAGAAAATTTACTCTATAAGTTTGTTCCAGATATTCTACATCAACGTGTCGACCGGCACTGGCAGGGCTGGGTTGAGGCCTGTCAATCAATACAACAAAATCCCCAGGCAAATATCGACCTGTCCCTGCTTGGAAAAATATGGGCCTGCAGTGAATTTATAGCAATCACCATGCAGCGCAACCCTCAGCTCTGGTTTGAATTAATTCAGGCAAAATCCCTTGAACTGAGTTTTTCATCTGAAGATTATCAACAGCAATTAAAGCAGCGTCTCGAATCAGATTCGGGGCTCAATGATATGGCTTTAATGAAGCGCCTGCGTTTATTTCGAGCGCAACAGATGCTGCGTATCGCCTGGCGAGATTTAGCTGATATAGCCAGCACCACTGAGACCTTGCATAACTTAACTGATCTGGCAGAAACCTGTGTCGATACCAGCCTGGAAATACTCTATCAGGACCAGTGCAGGCAACTGGGTGTACCGCTGGATGCGGCTGGCAATCCACAGCGTCTGGTGGTGCTGGGCATGGGTAAACTGGGTGGTTATGAACTTAATTTTTCGTCGGATATCGATCTGATTTTCTGCTTTGCAGAAGAAGGTGAAGTTTCGGGTGCACGCTCACTGGCCAACAGCCAGTTTTTTATTCGTCTTGGGCAGAGATTTATAAAAGTACTAAATGATATCAGCGCTGAGGGTTTTGTGTTCAGAGTTGATATGCGCCTCAGACCTTACGGGGAGAGCGGCCCACTGGTAATGAGCCATGGCGCAATGGAGCAATATTATCAAACCCAGGGCAGAGACTGGGAGCGTTACGCAATGATCAAGGCGCGGGTCATTGGCGGCGATCGTATTGAAGGCCAGGCAATTATGGATATGCTGAAACCTTTTGTGTTTCGACGATATCTCGACTTCGGTGCATTTGAATCCATCCGTGAAATGAAGGCGATGATTAATGCGGAAATTCGTCGTAAAGGAAATTTGCAGAATATTAAGTTAGGCGCCGGTGGTATTCGTGAAATTGAATTTATCGGTCAGACATTTCAGTTACTACGTGGTGGTAGTGACCCTGAGTTACAGGCACGGGGAATATTAGATGTACTTAAACTGCTTGCAGAAAAAAAATATTTAAGCCCTGACGAAGCAGATTTACTGACACAAAGTTATGATTTTCTACGTCGTCTGGAAAATCGGTTACAGATGTATGCAGATGCACAAACCCATTTACTGCCTGAAGATAAAATGCAGCAGGCGAGTATGGCTCTGGCCATGGGCTATGCTAGCTGGCCTGCATTATTAAGTGACTGTGATAAACAGCGTCAGTTAGTGCAGACAATTTTTACCCAGCTATTGCATGACTCAGACGATGCAACTGATCATGCTGTAAAACAGCAGGACTCTATTCAGTCAATCTGGCTACATCAGCTGGATGCAGATGATGCCCTGCAGATATTAGAAGATTCGGCTATGGCAAATGCAGCCGCAGTATTGAATCTGTTACAGAAATTTCAAAATTCATCCCAGTTAAAAGCCATGACCGCAATCGGGCGGCAGCGTCTGGATACCCTGATGCCGGCGCTGTTAGAATCGCTACTTGATCAGCCTGATCCGGCAGAAGTTCTACAGCGTCTGCTGGCTTTGCTGCAGTCGATATTAAAGCGAAGTGTTTATCTTTCTTTGCTAAATGAATACCCCCAGGCATTAAAACAGCTGCTGAAATTATTTGCGGCCAGCCCGTGGATAGCGCAATTAGTAAGTCGTTACCCGGTATTATTAGATGAGTTGCTCGATCCGCAAAACTTATACCAGGTTCCGACCCAGCTCACACTGAAGCAGGAACTGGATCATCTGCTGGCGCAGGTAGCAGGGGATGAAGAACAGCAAATTGAGCGGCTGCGTAAATTTAAGCAGGCGCAGGTGTTAAAAATAGCAGCCATGGATATTGCCGGCGTGCTGGATGTATTTGCAGTGAGTGAACAGCTCAGTAATATAGCCGCCACCCTGCTGGAAAAAGTGATGGATCTGGCCTGGGGCTGGATGATAGCAAAGCATGGCCGGCCCGGATGCGTGATTAATGCTAAAAACTATCAGCCAACCATGGCGGTAGTTGCTTATGGCAAAATGGGCGGCAGAGAGATGGGTTATGGTTCAGACCTTGATCTGGTGTTTTTACACGATAGTCAGGGAAAGCAGCAGCAAACGGATGGAAAGCGCACGCTGGATAATGCCAGCTTTTTTGCGCGTATGGCACAGCGGGTTATTCATCTGCTGAGTCTACAAACCGCGAATGGGCGATTATATGAAACCGATATGCGTCTGCGCCCGGATGGAAATGCCGGACTTTTAGTCAGCAGCGTGCAGGCCTATGATCGTTATCAGCATGAAAAAGCCTGGACCTGGGAGCACCAGGCTCTGGTTCGTGCCAGAATTTTATGTTCGAGTGAACATTTACAGGCAGAATTTGATAGAATCCGCAGTTCGGTGTTAATACGCCAGCGTGATAAAGCCGATCTGGCAGCAGATGTGGCTGAAATGCGTCGTAAGATGCGTGAATCCCTCGGCTCTACCCCTGCATCCGGGAACGCATCCCGGCCGTTTCATTTAAAGCAGGATGCGGGTGGGCTGGTTGATATAGAATTTATCGCCCAGTTTGGGGTGCTAGTTTGTGCAGCAAAAGATAAAGCACTGACGCAGCATACTGCGACACGAAAAATACTGATGCAATTAAGCGGCTGTGAATTGCTCAGCAAAGAACAGGCAGAATGCCTGTATGATGCTTATCGAGACTATCGAAGCTGTAGTCACCAACGTGCATTGCAGCAGCTGTCATCATTAGTCGAAGACTCGGCTATTGAAAAGCTAAGCCATAAAGTAAAAGATATCTGGCTGAATGTAATAGAAAAACATATCAGTCATACAGAATAGATAGATATAATTTTTAGGAGTAAGAAGTATGCAAACCATGGCAGATCGCGATGGTGTAATCTGGTTTGACGGGGAACTCGTTCCCTGGCGCGAAGCCAAGGTACATGTTTTAACCCACACACTGCATTATGGCATGGGTGTATTTGAAGGCGTTCGTGCTTATAAAGCCGAGCAGGGCACGGCCATTTTCCGTTTGCATGAACATACAGATCGTCTGTTTGATTCTGCACATATTATGCGCATGGATATGCCCTTTAATAAAGATGAGCTTAATGAAGTGCAGCGCCTGGTCGTGCGTGAAAATAATTTAGAGTCCGCCTATCTTCGTCCCATGGCCTTTTATGGGTCAGAGGGTATGGGTCTGCGTGCCGATAACTTAAAAACCCATGTGATGGTTGCAGCCTGGGAATGGGGTGCCTATTTAGGTGAAGATAATCTGAAAAATGGCCTGAGAATTCACACATCATCCTATACCCGGCACCATGTAAATATCAGCATGACCAAAGCCAAAGCCAATGGCCATTATATAAACTCCATGCTGGCATTGCAGGAAGCAATGACTGATGGTTATGATGAGGCAATGTTGCTGGATGCTGAAGGCTATGTGGCCGAGGGCAGCGGAGAAAATATTTTTATAGTTAAAAATGGTGTGATTTATACGCCGGATTTAACTTCGGCACTTAACGGCATTACACGAAATACAATTTTCAGATTTTGTAAAGATCTGGGAATTGAGATTATAGAAAAACGTATTACCCGTGATGAAGTATATATAGCAGATGAAGCTTTCTTCACCGGTACAGCGGCAGAAGTTACCCCCATACGTGAAGTGGATAATCGTATTATTGGTGCAGGTACACGCGGCCCGATTACAGAGAAATTACAGGTTCTGTATTTTGATGTGGTTCACGGCAGAAAAGAAATTGATGCAAGCTGGTTAACCACCGTTAGTTAGCAGGGTAGCAGCAGCCCCTCATCTGCGGAGGGAGGCTGTCCTTTAAATTTCAGCTCAACAGAGTCAGTGAGCAAGTGATTATAAAGAGAAAACAGATGACAGCTCAAAAAAACTTATCTACACCCAATGCAAAAGATAGCTACGAAGTAACAAAGGATGATGTGCCAGTACATTGCCCGATGCCCGGAACCAGTTTATGGAATTCTCATCCACAGGTATATATTGCATTTGATAAAAATGGTGTAGGTAAGTGTCCGTATTGTGGTGCTGAATACCATTTGAAATTAAATTGATCTTATAACCTGTAATATTTTAGTTTTTTTCGCATTTGTAACTTGCGCCCTAAATTCAATGGTTTAGATTTTAAGTCAGTTTTATCCGAATTAATAAATATCTCAGTTGCATCCAGAATACGCTCAGAAGCATGGCCATCCCGTTGCGGGTGAATATTCCTGGCATATTTTTCAATTTCACTTATTAGCTTTTCGGGGCGAGATAGTGCTTGTTCCAGAGCAGGTTCAATCTGTTCAATATTGTGTACATCAATTAAATGTGATCCGGGTGCGGATGTATTAAAAGTAACCACAGGTTTATTTAATAATAAATATTCAATAAAAATTGATGAGGTGTCACACAGCATGGCATCGGCTGCATACAGCATGGGGATGACTTCTTTACCCGGTTCTATAAAGCTTAAATTCTCTGTTTGCATATTGCGATAGAGGTCAATCACTTCAGGCTCTGATTTAGGATGCAGGGTCACAAGCCAGTGCCATTTACCCGATGCCGCCATTTTTTTTATATGCTCAGCTAAAACAGGAGCAGAGGTTAATTTCGGGCTAAAAGTAGATGCATAAAAAATAACAGGTTTGTCTGTTTTGAGTTGGTTGCGTAACTGATTGGGATTATCATAATTAAACATAGGATCCAGCTTGGACCAGCCAGTTTCTGCTACCCTGAAATATTTATATTGTTGCGACAATTCCCTGAATGGCTGTGTAGTATCTGGCCCCTGAGTACAATATAAATCAAAATGAGCTCGAATACGAAAATGATCCTGGCTGCTATTAGCACGTTTGCCCACATTAAAGCCATGAAACACTTCGACCTTAACGCCCGGGAAAAAATCAGGTACCCAGTTGGTGGGCACAAAAACCGCGTCAGGGTTAAATTGCTGCACCTGCTCGACGCTAGATAGCACTTCAGCATCATTATCGGTTAAAAAGTTGGGTATTTTATGAATATACCAGGCAACATTATCACCGCGCTCACGTATAGCTTTTTGCAGTGGACGAAGAATGG
>QIDK01000006.1 GCA_003228405.1 Gammaproteobacteria bacterium
GCTTTGCAAAACCTTAAAACCTGATCTTTTAATTAAGCTTAAGCTAGTGGATTTCAGAATCGGCTGAATTGGGATATAGATTACTCCCAGTTCAAAAATAAGGCTTAAGTTTTTTTATCCAGCAGCCCTTTTAAATCAGCAAAAGGATTATGAGTCGCTTCTTTCTGCTCGCTCTCGCCTAATACGATGCCATGGTTTGCAAGCTGTTCGGTATAGCGTTGATGCTCGTTGTCGTGGCAATACAGACATAATAGCTCCCAGTTGCTACCATTTTCAGGGTTGTCATCATGATCATGGTTTATATGGTGTACGGTGAGTTCGCTTAAGTTAGCATGAGTAAATTCACGGCAGCAGCGTCCGCATATCCAGGGGTAAAGTTTTAAGGCTTTTTCACGGTATCCATGGCCCCGGGTTTGTGCATCTTTATGGGCTTTAGCGACGACCCGGTCGAGTTTTTCGTTATCAATTTTTTTCATATTTATTTAGAGTCTCCTCAGAAACGATAACTAACTGAATTAAAATATTAATTATTACATGTGCACCGCAGTACACCCATAGTGCATCCATGCACGTTAATGCTAATTCCACAAATATTACAGAGACACATGAAAAGGATACCCATTATTAAAGACACGCCGTAAATACATCCATGTAGGCTCGACACCCGCATCCATGCGGCTGACGGTCCTGAATAACGGGTATCCTTTTCATTCGATTCATTAGTAAGTGCAAATAAAACATGCGGTTTTTTCATTTGCGGTAGTCTTTTGATTTTCTGAAAAGGCCCTGTTTATTAATCAGCATCCGGCCATACATTATTATCATCTATCTTTTTCGGGTCTATCTTTTTCGGCTCTATTTTTTTCTGGTTTTCCGGTAGCAGTGGGTCATCATCATCCATCAAAATACGGTTGGCATCACCTTCCAGGTCATCATATTGCCCGCTGCGCACCGACCAGATAAAAATGACCACGCCTGCCAGGCCCAGTATTAACATTAAAGGAATTAAACCGTAAATAACATCCATAAAAATCTCAGTCGGGGTGTTTAAAAAGTGTACCTATGCGCGAGGCATTGCCAATAACCGCCAGTGAGCTAATGGGCATGGCAATGGCCGCAAATAATGGGCTTACAAATGCCATCATTGCCAGTGGTACCGTTATAATATTATACACAATCGACATGCTTATATTCTGCCGAATGGTGCGCAGGGTTCTTTTTGATAAGTCTGATGCCAGGCGAATTTTATCCAGTTCATTGCTGAGCAGTACAATATCGGCGCTTTCCACAGAAACATCCGTGCCTGAGCCAATGGCAATGCCTACATCGGCACGAATCAGTGCAGGGGCATCATTAACCCCGTCGCCAATCATGGCAACCTGTTGCCCCTGAGATTGTAGATTTTGTATAACCCTGTCTTTTTCGCCGGGTAATACCTCTGCGATTACATTCATACCGCCTAGTTCACTGGCAATCGCCATGGCTACGGCTCGTTTGTCGCCGCTTAATAGAGTTAGTTCTATGCCTGCATTACGTAAATCTGTAATCAGTTTTTTTGCATCGGGTCTTAACTGATCGGCGATGGAAATAAAACCACTATGCTCTCCATCTATAGCAATATGCACACAGCTAATGCCTTTATTTTCGCGTTCTTCTGCCTGCTGCAGAAACTGGGTATGCAGGGGAATATTGTTATTCTCCAGCCAGCGGCTATTGCCGACTATTATCATCTGTTGATCAATCTCTCCGCAAATACCAAAACCGGGTTTATTAATAAAATGTTTAACCTTTTGTGAATTGGCTTTTATATTTTGCAGTTTAGCGTGCTGCACAATGGCTTTACCAATAGAATGCTCAGACAGGCTCTCCAGATGCGCTACTTTTTCCAATAGTCGCTGTTTGTTATCGGCAGCGAGATTGTCTGAAGTAATTATTTCTTTCAGGCGCATTTTACCTTCGGTCAGGGTGCCGGTTTTATCAAATACAAAATGGTGTATGCCAGATAAATATTCCAGCACCGCACCATTTTTAATCAGCAGGCCATTGCGCGCCGCTAAACCGGAAGCCACCGCAATCGACATGGGTGTGGCCAGGCCAAATGCGCAGGGGCAGGTAATAATAAGCACGGAAGTTGCAGCCAGTAGTGCATATTCAATACCATCAGCTAACCAGTAGCCAAAGGTTAATGCTGCCAGTAATAAGGTCACCGCAACAAACCAGGGAACAATCTGATCTGCGATGCATTGAATCGGTGCTTTACTGGCCTGGGCTTCTTCAACCAGGCTAATTATTTTTCCTAGTGATGTATTGCGTAATGTGGCGGTGACTTTAACCGTTAAAGTGTTTTCAATATTCACCGTACCAGCCGATAATAAATCACCAGCCTGTTTTTTAAGCGGTGCAGACTCACCGCTTAATAAAGCTTCATCTACCGATGAGTTACCTGAAAGTATAATGCCATCAACCGGGATTTTTTCACCGGGTTTTACCAGAATGGTTTCATCTTTCTGTATTGATCTAATGGGTACAATATGGGTTTCATTATCACGAATTACATGGGCTACTCTGGGTTGTAAATCCATTAAACGTTGACTGGCCGCTACCGCATGTCGCTTTGATTTTGCCTCAAGAAAACGTCCAACTAAAATAACAAAAATAAAGTTGACTACTGTATCGTAATAAACATCACCCACAGACGTCTGGCTAATGGTAATAAAAACTGAATAGCTATAGGTGGCGGTGGCACCTATAGCAATCGGTACATCCATTGTCAGGTTAAGATGTTTTAAACCTGTCCAGGCACCTTTTAAAAAGGGCCAGCCGGAATAAAACAGAGTCGGGGTGGCCAGGCTAAAACCAACCCAGTGAAACAGCTGTTTGAACTCACCCTGATCAGCACCACTGTATAATGCAATTGAAACCCATAATAAATTCATCATGCTAAAAGCGGCAAAGGCCATGCGTAGCAATAAAGCACGATTCTGTTTGTTTATGGCAGCTTCTGCGGTTTCCGGGTTAAAGGGAATAGCGGCATAGCCAGTTTTTCCCAGCAGCTCGATAATATTTGAAATTTTATTCTGTGTATTATCCCAGCGGACAAAGAGTCGTTTATTGCTAAGATTAACTTTTACATCAATAATGCCCGGTAGTTTAGTTAAGCTGCGTTCAATCAACCAGACGCAGGCAGAGCAGTGAATGCCTTCAACCATTAAATGAATATCACGAACATTAGCCAGCTCACTAACAAATTCACTCTGCACTTCATCTATATCGTACAGGCAGGCTTCCTGTGGTGGTTCAGGAGGAGGGGCGAGCAGCTGGCCATCGGGGGTGCGTTGGTAAAAACCTTCAAGCCCTGAATCATAAATCATTTCACAGACAGAGCTGCAGCCATGGCAGCAGAAATGACGGGCTACGTTCTGAATATTTTTTTCAACTATCCTGTTTGCATCTACAGGCAGGCCGCAATGGAAGCAGGATGAATTTTTAGCAGGTGACTTTAACATATTGTAGGTTGGGGTGACGAAGGAACCCCAACATGTATAGTTTTCAAAGCGGGTTTGTTGGGGTTCCTTCGTCACCCCAACCTACGCAAACAATATTTTTTTTCATTATAAAGTCACAATACTCGCACGTCTGGTAAAATCATATTTATCTTCACCGTGTTTAATATCAACGGTAATTTCCCAGATGCCTTTCAGCGGGTAGGTGATATGACCTTCATAAATACCAGCACCAATTTCAGAAAATTCTGCTGTAAAATCAGCAGATGCATCCGATGGGCGATAGGCAAGTACTGAAATATTTGCAGCGGTTAATGGCTGGCCCACTTTGTCAACCACCGTTATACGATATAGCTCTCTTTTGTTTATTAGTGGGTTGACAGGAAAATCAGTCTGGTAGTTCCAGCCTAAAGCAGATCGTGCGGCGCGGTATTTCGCCATATTTTTTTCATAGTCCTGGCCTTTTTCATAATAGTTTTTATCGACAAGGCCGGGATTAGTGATAAAGGCCATACTGATAAAAATTATATTAACCGTCACTACAACCACGATTAATCCGATGACGCCATAAAACCAGGGGTTTTTAGTTGCTCTGGGATTGTCCTGGGAAAATAAGTTATTTTTCATGCTTAATTCGCTCATGATGTTACCTGATAATTAGTAAGTTATCTGTTTTCGTATAGGTGCTCTTTCAGGTGCACATATAGGTATAGTTTACATTTTAATACCCTGGCCCATAAAACATACTTTGATATTCAATTGTATCACCATATTCCTGGTAGGAATCTATGGTGAAGTAAATGGGCGTACGCTGTTTTTTAATGTTCTTTTTAGGTATTCTTAAAAAGACGGTGATTGCGGTTAACTTGCTGGGAGGCAGGGTTATTTTTTCACGTATGCCCTGGGTGATGATTCCTTCAGCGCCAGTGACGGAAATGCTGACGTGCATTTCCTGATCTGTTTTATTGAGAATTTTCAGATCATATTTATTTTGAATATCACCGTTACTCATTTGTACAAAAAGCGGCTGCCGCTCATGAATAACTTTTAGGTCGAATGTGCCTAAATGTGTCAGGCCATAGAGCAGGCCACTGACAGCAGCGATTACAATGGCGGTATAAATTAATACCCGTGGGCGTTTAAGAAAGGGCTTTGTTTCTTTGCCTTCCATTTCATCCATCGACGCGTAGCGAATCAGGCCACGTGGTTTGCCAATTTTATCCATAACCGAATCACAGGCATCCAGACATAAACCACAGGTAATGCAACCTTCCTGTTGCCCATCTCGTATATCAATACCGGTAGGGCAAACAGCGACACACTGGTTACAGCAAATACAGTCTCCATTGCCTTCAACTACCTTACCCGCGGAAAGTTTTCCACGGGGTTCACCGCGGGCAACATCATAGGTGGGCAGGATGGTTTGGGTGTCATACATAACACCCTGGATACGCGCATAGGGGCATAACCAGAAACAGGTTTGTTCACGCATAAAACCGGCGAGTATATAGGTGCCCACTGTGAACGTGAGAAGCATAATATATACAAATGCACCTGCGTTAAGTGTAAGCACATCAATCCATAGCTGGTAGGTATCGGTAAACCAGGCAGTAAATGAAAAACCGGTAATAAAACCAATAGCCAGCCAGGCGCTATGCTTAATAACCTTGTTGCGAATCTTTTTTGCATCCCAGGGGGCTTTTTCAAGCTTGCGGCGCTGTGTCGGTGAGCCTTCGAGTAGCTCTTCTATATAGGTGAAGATGTCGGTCCAGATGGTCTGAAAACAGAAATAACCACAAAATACTCGCCCTGCAACAGAAGTTACTGCAGCGAGCAGTATCGCAAAGAACAATAGAATAAGCGCCAGCAGCCAGACATCCTGCGGCATAATTGTAATTGAAAAAATTTGAAATTTTCGTTCAGGAATATTAAATAAAACAGCCTGTGAATCATTCCAGCGTAAATAGGGGCCGAGGAAAAACACAGCCCAGACCAGCATGGCCTTCCATTTCAGATTACGGTATCGGCCACCCATGCGTTTTGCATGAATGGTTTCATCACCGGTATTTACATGCCAGTGAGCAGACTCTTCGTATAACTCGGTAACGCTTTTTTCTTTGCTATTAGAATTATCTATAGCTTTGTGATCTACCAACCAGATTCTCCATAGTTAACAATGTAATTCCCATATGAAATTTATGTAAATTACCTTTCTATAAACGAATAAAGGGACGCATTGCGTCCCTTTATATTTTCTCTATTTATATAGAGGTGCCCACAGGCTCGGTAACTGCTCTGCTTGCCCCTGCAGGGCTTTAGATCAAGGCGGAAAATGTAAGTTTACAAAT
>QIDK01000079.1 GCA_003228405.1 Gammaproteobacteria bacterium
TATAATTTTAATTAGTCCACTGCTTCTATTTATATCGGTTGCCGTTAAAGTGACATCCACCGGGCCAGTATTATTTAAACAAAAGCGTCATGGTTGGGATGGGAAAATTATTAATGTATATAAATTTAGAACCATGAAAGTGCATAATGAATTCGATGGAACGATAACACAGGCCAGAAAAGATGACTCCCGTATTACAAAATTGGGTGCTTTTCTACGCAGCACCAGCCTGGATGAGTTACCACAATTTTATAATGTATTACAGGGGCGCATGTCAATAGTCGGGCCTCGCCCTCATGCGATAGCGCATAATGAACTTTATAAAGATCAGGTTAACCAGTATATGCTTCGCCATATGGTGAAACCAGGCATTACGGGTTGGGCTCAAATAAATGGCTTACGTGGTGAGACGGATACCTTGAATAAAATGAAAAGCCGGGTTGAATATGATCTATACTATATTGAAAACTGGTCATTGTGGTTCGATTTGAAGATTATATTTCTGACTATATTTAAGGGCTTTGTTCATAAAAATGCTTATTGAAGTTAGTCGTCAGTCAAAAGCCAGTCTGGTTCAGTTGGTTTCTGCATAGTGTTTCAAACAAGCTAGAGTTCAATATATTTATGATTTGTATGCGGTTTCACATCTTTCATAATATGACTGTTGTATAGTATATATCTATATACTTATTGAATATTGAAGCAAAAAGTTTTTTTCTCATTTATTTAAGCACCATTGGAAATAATTTTGGGTATTTACCTTAATTCAAATGATCAGGTTTTAACGAAAAATTCTGTTAGATACAGAGTTATGAGCCTGATGTCTGTTGTCTATTTACTACTGTTTCCTCTATCATCAACCGTGCTGCCTACTGTTTCTGGGGCGATTATTGTGCTTATTGTACTTAGCTCAATTGTTTTATATCTTCTTCCCCCTGAAGGCTGTCGGCATTTTAATCAGGAAGAA
This sequence comes from Gammaproteobacteria bacterium, assembly GCA_003228405.1. GTDB lineage: Bacteria > Pseudomonadota > Gammaproteobacteria > SZUA-229 > SZUA-229 > SZUA-229. The sequence goes on from QIDK01000079.1 coordinate 968, forward strand.
CGCCTGTTTTATTTTTCCGTTAGTTTTATGGTGATTGTGGCGGTGCTTGCTACAGCCCTGTCAGGTATGGATTATACCGGGGCGAAAAAGCTGGCTAAATTTATTTATCTGTTGATGATTATTCCTGCTTATTTTTATTTTAAATCGGTTCGCGTTAAACCTGCATGGATATGGTATGGCTTAGCAATTGGGGCGATTGTTTCTGCTCTGGTTGGAACTTATGAAGTCTTAAATGATATATATAAGTCAGGCTATCCCAGTAGGGCAAAAGGTGCTACACACCCGATAATTTTTGGTGATCTGGCTCTGCTGTTAGGTGTTATGGCTCTTGCTGGTTGGGGATGGTTTAGAGATCAACAAAAACGCTGGTTGCTTGTTTTGCCTGTAGTTGCTGTATGTTCGGGGGTTCTGGCGAGTATTTTATCGCAATCCCGAGGGGGTTGGGTCGCTATTCCTTTTCTGGCAATAATCTTACTCTGGTTTTCTTCGGCTCATATTTCGAAGATAAAGATGCTAGTTGGGGTGCTTACCATCGTTGGGTTATTTGTTGTGGCCTATCAGGTACCGCAAACGGGCTTGAAGCATCGAACAGTTATTACCATCGATAATATTCAGAAATATAAGAATGCAGATGTAAAATCATCTGCTGGTGGTACGTCTGTTACTTCCAGGTTTGAAATGTGGCATGCTTCCTGGGATATATTTATTAAAAACCCGTTTATTGGTGTTGGCTGGGGGCATTATCAGAAAAATGCCAGGGAGCTGGTTAGAAAGGGTGAGAGAAATCAATCAGCAGGTAACTGGAATCACCCTCACAATCAATTTATATCAGCCATGGTAAGCGGTGGTATTTTTGCTCTACTTGCGATTATTATGCTGTTTTTTATTCCAGCAAGAATTTTTTACAATGCCTGTAAATCACCAGATCGTTCAGTTGATGCGCAGCGAATGGCACTGGCCGGTTTGCTGTTAATGGTGGGCTTCGGTATTTTTAATTTATCTGAAAGCTTTCTTGAGCGTTCTCGAACAGTCTCATTTTTTATATTTTATCTGGCCGTGTTTATGGCGGGTATAAGGGAAATGAATACTGATAGCGTAAGTCGTAAGTCGTAAGTCAAATCAGATCTCATTGAGCTTTGCTACTTGCTTATTTGTTCAGTAGTCCTGGTTATATCAGGTCATAACATGCCTAATGGCGTTAATCTTATTTTGTCGGTTGTCGGTGAGCTTGCGAACTCCAACAATAGCGGTGAGATCTGTCAGAACTGTTGGGCTTCGTGCCTCAGCCCAACCTACGAAAAATCAATTATTGTGGTTATTCTGGCTTTGTCCGCGCCATCTATGACAGACCTCTCCTTTATTAAAGAGAAAAGTTAAAGAGAAAAGTTAAATTTATGAATTTAACTTTTTTTTCAGCCAGGCAAGGCTTCCTTTTGCCTGCTTCCAGGTTTCTCGCATTTCTTCTCGATAAAACCAGGCCTGATCTTTGCCGCCGTAACTTATACCATATTCGCTCAGCTCCGGCTGGGCGACTCGGGTTTTTATCAGGTATTCTGCTACCAGTGGCAGTGCATTTAATACATCTGGCAGAGCCTGTTCAGCAGCCTGTAAATCACCCAGGCGGTAGTGTGCCAGTACCTGACCATAGCGGGTTTCTGCCAACATGTCTTCAGGGTAGTTAGCGGCAAATTCTATGGCTTTCTGGTCCTGATTGTTCTGTAGATAATGATTAATCAGCAGGCTTCGGTAGCCATGATTATCATGGGGGTTGAGCTGCAGGTAAAGTTTGATCAGTGCAATGGAGTGTTTATGGTTATCCTGATTAATCGCTATGTTAATATTGTGTATCAGCAGGCGCAATGCAGGGCGGTTTTCCTCTATGACCCAGGGCAGGTTGCAGCTGTCAGGAATATTTGCCAGCTTAATAATTTCTTCACAGCGGTGTAGTAAAGGCTGAATTCGTCCCAGTGGCCCCCAGATGCTGTCATTATTGGGGTGTATGTATATCAGAGTGACCAGGTCATCCAGTATATCCAGACTATTGATGGCCTGTGGGTGCTGTTGTAAAAAACTGAGCCACTGCGTATCAGAGACATTCTCCCAGATATCCGATTCATCCATCGGTTCAAGCTGGCTTGAAAATGGTTTGCCCAGGGGTTTGAGCTCTATCCATTGCTGTTCCAGCTTTATAATATCTTCTGCTGGCTGAAGGGTGACCGCATTTTGCATCGGGTCCGGGTAGGGAAGCGTTTCTTCCGGGGCGTCTATTTCAAGTTTTTCTACTATGTAACCAGCTATGGGAAAGTCCGCATTTTCCTCTATCCACTCCAGCAGTTGCAGCAGGCGTGGATCATTATCTGCCTGGCTCATGGTTAGCTGCAATGCGCCAGCCGGGTCGGTTTCTGCATGTCGTAAGGTATCAATGAGTTCAGGTAATTCAGATTCATAACGCTTGAGTTTGCGTCGCCAGAAGGCAGCCCGTTGCTTTGCCTGCTCTATCTGCTTACTGGAAACCAGCAGAGTGAGTTCCAGCAATGAGTGGCTGGGGTTATCCGGCTCTGCCTGCATGGCTTTGGAAAGCGCGTCCATGGCAGCAGGAAAATCCCCCAAATCCAGTTGCCAGCTGGCAATGCGCTGCCAGGCTTCTGCACGAATAGCCCGGTCTTTATGCTGGCACATGCGCTGCAGCAGATCTTTTTTCTTTTTTTCAGTTTTATAATGAGCATTGTAGTTGTCACACAGCATATCCAGCAGGCCACTGTGTCTGTGATTAAGGCGGCTGGCATTGCCTGCAAATAATGGCTCAAGCATTTTTATAACCTGTGCATCATCCATCTCATTGGAAAACTGACTGGCCATAATCGCTACCGCATTAACGGGTAACTGCCTGTCTTTAATCAGGCGGTTAATCTGAGTTTTTGAGACTACTTCTGGCATGATTACCCAGAAAGTTTCCGCGGCGAGTTGCTGAAGTTCAGGCAGGTGGGCGCAGCAATGTTTATATTTTTTACCGGAGCCACAGGGACAGGGAGTATTGCGGCTGGGTTTAGCTAATGGTTCCGGTTTATAGTGGTTGTCCAGCCTGGGTACCGAACCCCACAGGTTTACCCCCATCCAGTAAGCCATTTTCGGGCGTTCTTCGTCGGTAAAATCTTCGAGCATCAAAGGTGCAAGCATGGGGATGGATGACCTGGCCCAGTCGAGAAATTCATCCAGAGATTTTCCCTCCAGTATCAGGCGCAGAGCAACTGACATAACCATGTGCATCTGATCAATGCTTTCCGGGTCGAAATCAAGCTCGGGGGGGTCATCATACATTTTGGCTGGCCTGTTTTGTGCGATAAGATTTTTCTAGGTTTAAGCGGTATCATACCCATAGAATTTGAAAATCACAAAAATAGATTAAATATTTAAAACACGTTCTTAGAACGTAAATATTCACTTATCCAGGTAAAGGCAGGAAAAATGAAGGTACTGGTCGTTGGCGGCGCGGGTTATATTGGCTCACATATGGTTAAAATGCTCAGTAAGGCGGGGCATGATGTGACCACATTAGATAATCTTTCAAATGGCTATAAAAATGCGGTGAAATACGGTGAGTTTATAGAAGGCGATATTGCCGACGAGGCTCTCTTAAACCGCCTGTTTTCAGAAAACTTATTTGATGGTGTCATGCATTTCGCCTCTTATATACAGGTGGGTGAGTCGGTTGAAAAGCCATCTATGTATTACCGCAATAATGTGAGTAATACCCAGGTGTTGCTGGATGCAATGGTTGAGCACGGAGTTAAGTGCTTTATTTTTTCATCCACTGCGGCCACCTTTGGCGAGCCTGAGTACACACCGATTGATGAGGCTCACCCGCAGAAGCCAATTAACCCCTATGGTCACAGTAAATTAATGGTGGAGCAGATTCTGGCCGATTTTGATCAGGCCTATGCTTTGAAATCTGTAAGCCTGCGCTACTTTAATGCCGCAGGTGCAGACCCGGAGGGTGAACTGGGCGAGCGACATATTCCTGAAACGCATTTAATTCCACTGGTATTACAGGCAGCTTCCGGGCGGCGAGAAAATATCACTGTATTTGGTACAGATTACGACACCCCGGATGGTACCTGCATTCGTGACTATATTCATATTAATGACCTGTGCACCGCTCACTTGCTGGGGCTGGAGCATCTGGTGGCTGGCGGTGACAGCAGAGCCTATAACATGGGCAATGGTCAGGGCTATTCGATTAAGGAGTTGATCGATGTGGCGAAGCAAGTAACGGGAAATGATTTTACTGTGCTGATGGGTGAGCGGCGTGACGGTGACCCGGCGCGACTGGTGGCAGATGCATCATTGTTGCAAAAAGAGCTGGGGTGGATGCCGGAGTATGCAAACCTTGAAATGATTATTCGACATGCGTGGGAGTGGGAGAAGAAGTCTTCTGAGTGGAGTCGTAAGTCGTAAGTCGTAAGTCAAAACACAGGGAGAGATTATGAAGTTTGAGGATATGGATGTGTGGAAGCGGTCTTCCAGGCTGTCTGTTGAGCTTTATCGGCATCTTGCTGATTTGAAAGACTTTGGATTTAAAGATCAGATAACCCGTTCCGGGTTATCTATACCCAGCAATATTGCAGAGGGGTTTGGGCGTGATACTGATAAAGATAAGCGTAATTTTTTGAATTATGCAAAAGGCTCCTGTGCTGAGCTAAGAACCCAAATATACATAGGCATAGAAATTGACTATATTTCCAGCACAGCTGGAAAAATCTGGATAAAAGAAACAAAAGAAATATCATCAATGTTGACAGGCCTGATGAAGTATTTAAAATTTTGACTTACGACTTACGACTTACGACTTACGACTTACGACTTACGACTTACGACTTACG
>QIDK01000055.1 GCA_003228405.1 Gammaproteobacteria bacterium
TTTCCTGCATCAGAAGTGGTGCCCTGGATCATTAGTGTTTTACAGGTCATATGTGCAGGCTTGAGAGAAAAGAGTGAAGCGTATAGACTTTGAAGTATAAATGCAATTAGCCAAAATATATGGGTTTAATACGTGAAGATTAAATATAGTGTTTTATATGCATTAGTTATTGTATCGATGAATGTAAATTCAGAGATAGTAGTGACTGATGATAGCGGTAATAAACTGGTTTTTGAAAAGCCGCTGGAGCGCATTATCAGTCTTGCGCCCCATGCAACTGAATTATTATTTGCAGCGGGTGCAACAAACCAGATTGTAGGCACAGTAAATTACAGCGATTATCCGCAGGCTGCAAAAAAAATACCGATAATTGGAAGTTATGTGAAAGTAGATTATGAAAAAATAGTCGCATTGCAGCCTCAGCTGGTTATTTACTGGGGCAGTGGTAACCCTTCAGATATGATTAATGGCATTAAAAATCTTAAAATTAAACTCTTTAATAATGAGCCTGATGACTTTGAAGATATAGCGAAATCCATAAAAGTTATGGGTAAATTATTAGGCACTGAGAAGGCGGCAGAAAATCAGGCAACAGCGTATCTGGATCGCCTGGAGAAACTCAGAAAAAAATATGCGATTACCGGCCAGAAAAAAATCAGGGTTTTTTATCAGGTGTGGAATAAACCACTAATGACAATTAACAAGGAGCATCTGGTAAATGATGTGATTGAGTTTTGCGGCGGTGTAAATGTGTTTGCTAATTTAGATAACATAGCTCCAACAGTTGATATTGAAAGCGTTATTCAGAAAAAACCGGATGTTATAATAACCGGTATGGCTAAAGGGCGTGAAGACTGGCTGAAGGAGTGGTCACGCTGGAAAAATATCAATGCCGTTAAAAAAAATCAGGTCTATGCAATCAATGCGGAGCTTATTGTAAGACAGACGCCGCGCATTCTCGATGGTACTGAAAAAATGTGTGAAATATTGCTGCAAGTACGAGATTCTATGCGGTAATATCAAATTACCATTGATTGATATAGTGCTTAACATGTTGAAACTGTGTAAATAAACCATTCGAGCTTTACAGGGCCTGTCTCTGTCTAAATTTCTTTTCCTTTTATTGATCAGGCGGTTTGTTAAAGTCTTACAACTAGTGTATATTCCACGCACTTGTTATGGGTCCTGAGTAATCAGGATAATAGGGAAGTCAGTGAGCCTCTGAATATGTAGAGCTGAATCTGACGCTGCCCCCGCAACGGTAATTGAATATAAATGGATCAAGCCCATGTGTACATGGGCAGCCACTGCTTACGCGGGAAGGCGATTCATATAGTTTTTATTCATAAGCCCGGAGACCTGCCTGTAACTATAACCATATGCTGCGGTGGGCGGCCAGGGGAAAGTCTGCTACCTGTCCAGGTTTTGTGGCTTTGTTCTAATCATTCACCGTTTTTTTAGTTGCTTTTGTAATAGCGGTAATGTTTCAGACTATATTCCAGTTATTTTTTACCTTTCTATTTGTGCTGCTTAGCTTATCTGCAATGGCAGATAGTATCACTGTGTATGTTTCAAAACCCCCGAAACAGCAGGAGTCCGTAGGCCGTGTAGACCTGGGGTCTACAACATCTAGTTTCTCAGTGATTACCTCGGATAATTTTGAAAACCGTCATACAGAACTGAGTCAGCTAATTGAACAGGAAACCGGTATTCAGATATTGAGTTCAGGCGGTGTAGGCGGTTTTTCCAGTGCCAGCATACGTGGTGCGAGTAGTGAACAGGTGGCCGTCTATGTGGATGGTGTGCCAGTAAATCAGGCATCCGGTGGTGCATTTGATCTGAGTTTAATATCGCTGGATGAGGTGGAAAGTATCGAGCTGTATCGGGGTAGTGTGCCTATGGAGCTGGGCAATGCTTCATTAGGTGGGGCGATTAATATTATTACAAAAAAAACGGTGAGTGGTTTTAATAGTAATTTGAAAGCCACTCTGGGTAGTTTTACTACTCAGGAATACTCCCTGTCCGTCTCCGGAGGCAAGGATAAAAACAGCTTTATCCTTAGTGCAAATGCATTAAAAAGTGATAATGATTATGAATTTATAAATAATAATGGGACAGAAAATAATCCTGATGATGACCGCAGGGAAAAAAGAAATAATAGCGCCCTAAGAAGGGATTCGGCACTGGCTAAATGGAAATATAAAATTAACAGTAATGCCAATATCGATAGCAAGCTGGAATGGCTGGATAGACTGCAGCAAATTCCGGGTGTGCAGAATAACCCTGATGCTGATGGAGTGGTGCTATTAAAAAATCTTGATTTTTTTAGTCAGTATAATCAGAAGCATTTTTATTCCAGTCAGGCTGAGTTTTCGGCCAAGGTATTTGCGGGGCAATTAGAAGACAGATTTATTGATTCCCGTGGGGCAAACGGGTTCTCGCCCAGTGATGTTCAGAGCTTTACCGATAACATAGGTAGTGAAATATTTGTCAAATATAAAGCCGATTTTTATCAGTTGAAGTACCGGCTTTTATTTGAGCGCCAGGATTTCACCTCGGAAGATTTTGAAAATGATTTGTCTCCACAAAGCTCGCAGAGAAATTATTTCGAGCAGGTATTTGAATATAAATATTTCAGTTTTCATAATAGTTTAATCAGCGCATTTTCGTTGCGACATGTCTATGCAGAAGATAATAATAATATAGCGTGGGATATATTCGATAATCCGGTTGATGTAGAAGATCGGGAATACAATATACTCACTCCGCAATTAGGCATTAAATATAAATTTAATTCTGCAGCCTATATTAACTTCAATATGGGCGAGTATGTGCGCCTGCCATCTTTTTTCGAGTTATTTGGTGATCAGGGTTTTTTCAGAGGCGCATCGAATTTAAAAGAAGAAACCGGTCTGAATATTGATGTGGGCTATGTCTATACCATCTTTAAGCTGAATAGCTGGCTGGATAATTCAAAATTTTATCTGGGATATTTTCATAATACGATAGAAAATTTAATTGTAAGAGAGGTTAATTCACAGGGATTTAGCACGGCCAGGAATATTGCCAATGCACAAATCAATGGTGTAGAGGCTAATGTGAAACTATACCCCCAAAAAAAATGGTCGGTATTATTAAATGCAACTTATCAGGATAGCGAAAACACCAGTGATATACCCGCATACACTGGCAAGCGTCTGCCAGCTGTTTATGAACAGGATTATAGCCTGCTGGTTTCTTATGCAAATCAGAAATGGATATCTGGAATTAGCTGGCAGCTAAAAAAGAACATGTATTATGACCGGCCGAATCTATTACCGGCGACCGACATTTCTGATATTAATTTGAGCATACTGCGTAAATGGCAGCGCCATTCATTTGAATTCAAAGCAGATAACCTACTGAATAATCAGTATGAAAATTTCAGATTACAGCCCACTGCGGGCACCGCTTATTACTTAACATATACATACAGACTCTGAGGGGAGCAATATGAAAAAACTATTAATATTATGCCTGGCGATTTTTATATCGGCCTGTAACGACAATTCTGATAATTCGGAACCATTACCGGGTATTGGTTATACACAGGCGGTAGTTGTAACTATTGATCCGGGTTATATTAGTGGCGCGCATGCTGTTATCGGTCAGTCTTCTTCCGGGCTGCTGTCATTGAATGACTTATCACCGACTGGCTCGGATGTGATTGCAGCCGCATATGGTGATCATTATTATATTATTGATCGCTCAGGTGAAAGCATTAGCAAGTATGCCTTTACCAATCCGGGTGAGATTATCTGGCAGTTCACAACTAAAAATAACGCGGCAGATACCGGCAGTAATCCACATGCCATGGTATTTGTAAATGATCAGAAAGCCTATATTCTTCGCTATGGAAAAACCACTGCCTGGATTGTAAATCCTTCAGCAACCCAGCAGGCTGATTTTAAAATTGGTGAACTGGATTTAACTTCATATGCTGCAGTTGATCAGGACGGAATTCCCGATATGGATAATGGCATTATTGTGAATAACCAGTTATTTATTACCTTGCAGATGTTGAATGTTTTCACACCCACAGACACAGCCTATGTGGCGGTATTTGATATAACAACGGATCTGGAAATTGATACTGGAACATCGACTAATGGACTTAATGGTATTCCATTGCAGGTTAGAAACCCGGCTTCTGATATTGAATATAATGCGGATACCGGTTTAATTTATATTCAGGCTGTAGGTGATTATTTTAGTGGCTATACGGGCGGCATTGAAACCCTTAATCCGGTTGATTATGCAACTTCATTATTATTAGATGACGGTGATACAGGAGCTGCTCCCTATGGGCGGTTTACAGCATTCACAATTCACTCGGCCAGTAATGCTTATTTTGTAGGCTTACAGGGATTCGATGTTAATTATAATTCAATTAATAATCTTTATAAGTTTAATCCATCGACTGGAGAGGTTGTAGAAAGTTCAGTGGTTGCATTGCAGGGTATTTCTATATCGAATATTGAAATAGATGATCTGGGTCGTTTATGGGTTTCAGATACCTCCAATGCAACCGTGCATGTTATTAATACCTACACCGATGAAATGATTGATATGGTTTCAACCAACTTGAATCCAGGCGCAATTGTGTTTGCGCCTTAAGATTATTTCGGTCTTGATACTCGTTCCCACGCTCCTGCGTGGGAATGCATATAGTAGCATCGAATAATTAATGTATATTAAGGTAAATAAATTCTCTTCGCCTCAGCATCAGAATGTTTTTTATTTAGCAAAAAATAGAGGGAAATTTTCAGAGTCTATTCTTGTTACCGGATAGTCATAAAGCTTTTGCAGGTTATCTTCACTCAGCAGTTCATTGGCTTCACCCACCTGTACTTCACCGTCACCCATTAATAATATCAGTTTATCGCAATAACGAGCAGCCAGATTAATATCATGCAGGGTCATTAAAATAGTTTTTTGAGCTGATTTTGTCAGCTTAAATAAATAGTCGAGTATCATAATCTGGTATTTTAAATCAAGATGACTATTGGGCTCGTCTAATAGCATAATCTGCGGGTTTTGAGTGATTAAGGTAGCAATGGCAACACGTTGGCGTTCCCCGCCAGATAACTGGTTAACCGGTCTTTGTGCAAGATGTGAAAGTTGCACACTTTGCAGTGCTTTATGTGCAATATCCCAGTCATTTCTGCTTTCCCATTGCCAGTGATTAATGTGAGGGTGGCGCCCGCTGATAACAGTTTCTATGACACTGCAGGGAAAACTGTCTTCATGGTGCTGTAATAAAACCCCCAGTTGCTGAGCAATTTGCCGGCGAGTGAGTTGATGAATGCTGTTCTGTTGAATAAAAATCTCACCACTTATCGCAGGTCGTAATCCTGCGAGTGTGTGTAATAAGGTGGTTTTACCCTTTCCATTACGCCCCAGAACACCCCAGACTTCGCCGGCTTTGCATTCAATTGTTAAATCCCTGCACACCAGCGTATTGCCGATTTTAACTTTTAATTGTGAGCTATGAATCAGGTTCAAGATATTAGCTGCTGTCGATAGCCACGATTTAATAAATATAAAAACATCGGTACACCAATAAAGGCGGTAATAACACCAACAGGTAATTGCTGTGGTGCAATAATGGTGCGTGCCAGGGTGTCAGATAAAAGTAATAAACTGCCACCGGCTAAAACAGAGGTCGGTGCTAACCAGCGATGATCGCTGCTGACCAGTAAACGCATCATATGCGGTACGATTAAACCCACAAAACCAATACTGCCTGCCTGAGTGACAGCAATCGCAGTAAGTGCGGAGG
>QIDK01000221.1 GCA_003228405.1 Gammaproteobacteria bacterium
GCATTGCACAAATATTTCGTCAGCTAAAGCTACCGCCTACAAAAATAGCGTACATTCGCGTTTATTTGCGCTAAAAATGCCTTTATCTTTTGATTTTAGTCGTTATCTCATGGAGATAGCTCAGTGACTGAGACAATGCCTGTAGTTAAGCGCATACAGGTATACAGATAATAGGAGACGAGCTGAATGGCATATACTATCAGCAGATTAAAAAGGTATAAAAAATACGTCTCAGCTAAACTGCCACACCATCGCTTTTAATTTTTCACTTTCATCGAGTAGTTTCTGGCTGGATTCAGTGCACTCGCTCGTGTCTTCCGTAGTTTTTATTGCCAGTTGATTAATATTGTTTACACTGCGGCTAATTTCTTCGACGACCGCTGTCTGTTGCTCGGTTGCTGTGGCAATTTGTATCGCATTATCACTTATATTACCCACAGCACTCGCCACCGAACCCAGTGATTCGGCTGCGACCTCTGCAAGGTCGGAACATTTTTTCCCCTGTTCATGGGCTTCATTCATCATGCTTGCAGAGGTAACCGCTTTATCCTGCAGGTTTTTAACAATATCTTCGATTTCCTGGGTGGAGCTTTGGGTGCGTTTAGCAAGGGATCTTACCTCATCTGCTACCACGGCAAAGCCGCGGCCCTGTTCTCCGGCGCGGGCGGCTTCAATGGCGGCATTCAGTGCCAGTAAATTAGTCTGGTCTGCAATGCTTCGAATAACCTCTACCACCGTACCTATGCCACTGCTTTCAGATTCAAGAACCTGGATAACGTCCAGAGTGTCAGTGATTTTACCCATTAAAGCATCCATGCTCCCGAGTACCTCGACGGCTCCCAAAGCGCCTTGCTGAGCACTGTCTCTGGCCGCCTTTGTCTGCTCTGAGGTACTGGTTGCATTGGTTGCAACTTCGTGAACTGCTACGGTCATTTGTTCCAGTGCGGTGGTTAGCTGACCCAGTTCATTCTGCTGCTGCTGAGCCCCCTGCTGGGCAGTGTGCAAAGCATGGCCTGTTTCATTGGCGGCCTGCGCAAGGCTGGTATTCGAGTCATCGATGCGTACCAGCACCGTATTCAGCCTGGCCTGTAGTGCTGTGATGGTGCTTTGCAGGCAGGTCAGCTCATTATCTTTGCCGCTATACACCTGCCGAGCAATGCTATTATCAAAAACCTGTTTTGCCTGCTGAGCCGCTTTTTGCCAGGGGGCAGCATGCCATCTGGCAAGCACAAAAGCCAGGCCCAGACTTATGCCCAGTGCTACTGCAAAGCTCGTTGGGCTGATCTCATCCGTTTGTTGCTGAAAAAAAGCCAGCACGGTTAATGCAATGATCGCGCTTAATGCATGGCTTAGCAGCAGTTTGTTTATTAACTTGCCGCTTAACCAGCCGAACCAGGATTTCTTCCCGGATAATATCTGTCGGTAAAGTTTGCTGGCGCGGTTTACATTGTCTTTGGCAGGTTTTGTTCTTACAGACTGGTAGCCGATAATCTCCTGGCCATTGTAGATAGGGGTCACATAAGCATCTACCCAGTAGAAGTCGCCATTTTTGCAGCGGTTTTTAACAATTCCCATCCAGGGCTGACCCTGTTTTAGCGTATCCCAGAGATTCTGAAAGGCCGCCGGCGGCATATCCGGGTGGCGGATTATATTATGATTTTTACCCTGCAGTTCCTCAGCTGAATATCCACTGATATCCAAAAAGTCCTGATTGAAATAACGTATTGCACCTTTCATATCGGTGGTTGAAATAATGTGAGCATTTTCTGGAAAATCTACTTCGTTATTATAGACAGGTAGATTCATTTTCATAGCTTGGTGACCCGTTTGTAAGATTTGTGGATGTTTTCTGACCTTTGTTTAAGTGTAGTTTAGATAAAAAGATATGTATGAAGTTCAGGCCGCGGAAATTTAGGCCAGTGGCTAATCTGAATATAGATTAGAGCCGGCTATTTATATCTTATTAATTCAGAAAATACTTTAATTTTTCCTATACTTATGGGTGATAGCAGAAATACTCTTAAGAGAGCATCGTTTGAAACACGTGCGAAAAGTTAATCTGGAAAAGCCGGAACATCAGGATAGCTCTGCCAATAACAGTGAGGCACGCTTTCGTGCCCTGGTTGAAGCAACCAGCGACTGGATCTGGGAAATTGATGCGAATGGAGTGTATATCTATTCAAGCCCCAAAGTTGAAGACATTCTGGGCTATAAGCCCGAGGATATTATCGGCAAAACCCTTTTTGATCTGATGCCCCCCAAAGAAACAGAACGTGTAAAGGCTGAATTTGCTGAAATAGTGCAGAGCCAGCGGGCCTTTAATGCCCTTGAAAACGTCAATCTGCACAGGGATGGCCACCGAGTGACACTGGAAACAAGTGGTGTGCCTGTGTTTAATGAGCAGGGTCAGCTTTGCGGCTACCGCGGTGTCGATCGCGATATCAGTGATCGCAAACAGGCCGAAGCCACTGTGCGAGCCAGCGAGCACCATTACCGTTTGCTGGTTGAATCGGCCCAGGCCGTTCTCTGGGAAGTGGATGCATCCAACGGCCACCTTACCTATGTCGGCCCACAGGCCGAGGCGATGCTTGGCTATCCACAGCAGGACTGGTATGCAGACGATTTCTGGTTAAAGCATATGCACCGGGATGATCGCGGCTGGGCACCAAATTTCTGCGAGGAATCGGCCAGCAAAACTGATGATTATGTTTTTGAATACCGTATGTATTGCAAAGACGGCAGTATGGTATGGATACGTGACAGTGTTAGTGTTATTAGCAGGGTGGGTGAGCCCACCATGTTGCGTGGATTTATGTTTGATATCACCGTACAGAAACAAAAGGAAAAAGCGCTGGCCCTTAGTCAACAACGGCTGATTGAGTCGCAACAAATTGCACAGCTGGGGCACTGGGACTGGGATATGCTTAGCGGAGAGATTTACTGGTCTGATGAAGCCTACCGCATTTGTGGCATTGAACCCGGAGAGCTAACGCCCAGTTATGAGGTTTTTCTGGGTATCATTCATCCAGATGACCAGGGCATGTGGAAAAAAGCCGTAGAAGAAGCCCTGGCTAAAAATAACTACAGTATGGATCACCGTATTGTACTGAAAAATGCAGAAGTGCGTTATGTTCATGGGCAGGGGCAGGTACATTGCGATGAAGCGGGCAGGCCGATTCGTATGATGGGCACCATTCAGGATATCAGTGAACGTAAATATCTTGAAAATGCACTTAGCATCATCTCCAGTTTTTCCCCGTCAATGGGCGTTGCAGAATTCTGTCGTACCTGCGTAGAAAATTTTGCCACTATCTACAACACGCAATATGCGCTTATCGGCCTGTTTTCCGATGAGTCAAAACAACGCATTAAAACGCTGGCCGTATGGTCCAGTGGTCAGCTGGTAGACAATGTTGAATATGACTTAAATGGATCACCCTGTGGTGATGTCCTCAATACGAAAGTAGAGCTGGTTCTGGAAAATGCAGCAAAATTATATCCAGAAGACTCCCTGCTAAAAGAAATGGGCGTAGAAAGTTACTTTGGTGCACCTCTGGTATCTGTTTCCGGTACTAAAATGGGTATTATCGCCGTGCTTGATGTCAGGCCCATGGAAATCACCCCCTGGACAAAACCGATATTAGGCCTTTTTGCCCAGCGTGTTGCATCATATATTGAAAATAAACAGGCCAGTGAAAAGCTCGAGGCCTCAGAAAAAGAGTTGCGCACTATTTTTCACAATATGCAGGACACCTTTTACCGTACAGATAATAAAGGCACTATTATTCGAGTGTCTGAATCAATCGAACAATTACTGGGCTATAAAATGGATGAACTGATGGGGGTAAAAATCAGTGACCTTTATATAGACCCCGACCGGCAACAGGAACTTATTGAAGAGCTGAACAGGGGTAATGGATCGGTGCAGGGCTTTGATACGGGTCTAAAGCGCAAAGATGGTTCCGTTGCCTGGGTTTCTACCAATGCACAATATTACCGAGATGCCTCAGGCAATATTCAAGGTATTGAAGGTATCACCAGAGACATGAGTCTGCATCATGAATCTGAATTGCAAATGAAGAAAATGTCCAGTGCTCTGGAGCAGTCTGCAGACATGGTGATGGTGACAGACAACAAAGGCGTAGTGGAATATGTGAATCCGGCCTTTGAAAAAACAACCGGTTACAGTCGTGAAGATATTATTGGCCAGACATCTACATTTCTTAAATCAGAAAAACAGGGAACGGATTTTTACCGCAACCTGTGGCAAACCATTTTATCGGACAAGGTATTTCGAGATGTGCTAGTCAACCGAAAGAAAAATGGTGATCTTTATTATGAAGAAAAAACCATTACCCCCATAAAAAATGCCCAGGGTCAGGTTACTAATTTTGTTGCAACGGGTCGCGACATCACCCAACGTATGGAAAACGAAGAACGTCTGAGTTTTATGGCACACCATGATGCATTAACCCAGCTACCTAATCGCACCCTGTTTATGGATAGGTTGAGAAAGTCTCTGGCCCATGCAAGACGTTACTCAAAAAGAGTCGCTATTTTATTTATTGATCTCGATCGTTTTAAAACTATCAATGATACGCTGGGGCACGATACGGGTGACCAGATGTTGACACAGGTTGCCAGCTGTCTGGGAAAAAATATCAGGCAGGAAGATACCATTGCTCGTTTGGGGGGAGATGAATTTGCTGTTTTGCTTAATGATATTGAGGCCGAGCAGGACGCATCCCAGCTTGCAAAAAAAATCTTACTGGGTCTGGAGCGGCCACTCAAACTGGATCAGCAGGAGCTGTATATTACCGCAAGCATTGGTATCAGCATGTTTCCTAATGATGGTGCAGACGCCGGGACACTGTTGAAAAATGCAGATATCGCCATGTACAAAGCCAAAGACATGGGCAAAAATAATTATCAGTTTTATTCTGTTGATATGAGCGCCAGAGCATTCCAGCATCTGGCAATGGAAAACAGTTTGCGGCGGGCACTGGAACGTGATGAATTCATTCTTCACTACCAACCTCAGTTCGATATTAAAACAAATAAAATTGCCGGCGTCGAAGCACTGATACGCTGGCAGCATCCTGAACTTGGCCTGGTATCACCTGGTGATTTCATACCTCTGCTAGAAGAAACCGGGCTGATTAGCCAGGTTGGTTACTGGGTTATTTCCACAGCCTGTAAGCAAATTAAAAGCTGGCATAAGGCGGGTTTCCCGGAGCTGGTGATATCGGTAAATATTTCAGCTCGACAGTTTCATGCCACAGACTTCGTTAATAATATTGAGACCATTGTCTGTGAAAATGCCTGTTCCCCCGAAATGATAGAAATGGAAATTACCGAAAGTGTACTAATGAAAAATCAGCTCAGCACCATTACATCACTGGAGGCACTAGGTAAAATAGGCTTCAAAATAGCCATTGATGATTTTGGTACAGGGTATTCATCGTTAAGCTACCTGCGTCGTTTTAGAATAGATACCTTAAAAGTCGATAAATCTTTTGTGTATGATGTCGTTAACGATGCAGATGCTGCTGCCATCACCTCGGCCATTATTGCAATGGCGCAAAGTTTAAATCTTAAAGTGGTTGCTGAAGGTGTGGAAACTCAACAGCAACTGAAGTTTCTCAAACAGCATAAATGCCGTTATGTGCAGGGGTATTTTTTTAGTCGGCCTCTGCCAGCCGATGAGCTTACGCAATTGCTTCTGGCTCAATGATATTG
>QIDK01000052.1 GCA_003228405.1 Gammaproteobacteria bacterium
TTTTTTCTACGTGCCCCTGTGCTCTCTGCGGCCCAGGTTTTTGTTTTACGGGTGAAAATACTGAAAACGAATGCATCATTTAAGGCAAATTAACCGGTTCAGGCGCAACCCAGCCATCTGCCCGGTGCTCTGCAATTACGGTGGTATAAACCCCGCCGCGCACGTTAAATTCAGCGGTAATGCGCATAAAGCGGGGTTCTGTGGCCGCTACAAGATCACTTAAAATCTGATTGGTTACATCCTCATGAAACGCCCCTTCTTCACGAAATGCCCATATATAGAGTTTGAATGATTTCAGCTCAACGCACTTTTTATCCGCAATATATTCTAAATTGATGGTGGCGAAGTCCGGCTGGCCTCCGGCTGGCCGGTTTTCGGGCACAGGCAGGTGAATTCCGGGGTATGAATACGGATGGTGTAATCCCGCTCCGGGCGGGGGTTATCAAATGTTTCTAGTGTTTTTGTGGGCTGGGTAGACATGTGAACCTCATTAATCTGTAAATTTTGGCAGCATTATAACGTGTAGTGATATACTACGCCGACTCAAAATAATGAATTTTATCTTGTCCTGTATAGCAGGTTGGCTCTATACAGATTTTGGCGGGATTTTTAAATAAATAACGGGCAATTAATGCGTTTAAGCAAAATCAGACTGGCGGGCTTCAAATCTTTTGTAGACCCCACTACCATTGACTTTCCATCTAATTTAAACGGCATCGTTGGGCCTAATGGCTGCGGTAAATCCAATACCATTGATGCGGTACGCTGGGTTATGGGTGAATCATCTGCCAGGCACCTGCGGGGTGCATCTATGGAAGATGTTATTTTCAGTGGCTCGTCTTCACGTAAACCCGTGAGTCAGGCAACGGTTGAGCTGGTATTTGACAATAGTGAAGGCAAGCTGGAAGGCCCCTATGCGAAATTCACTGAAATTTCGGCAAAGCGCCTGGTAAGCCGTGACGGGCAGTCGAAATATTTTCTCAATGGCAGTAAGTGTCGTCGCCGTGATATTGCTGACCTGTTTTTAGGCACCGGTTTAGGGCCCCGTAGTTATGCCATTATCGAGCAGGGTATGATCTCGCGCCTGATCGAAGCCAAGCCGGAAGAATTACGCATGTTTTTAGAAGAAGCTGCGGGCATTTCTAAATATAAAGAGCGTCGCCGGGAAACCGAAACCCGTATTCGCCATACCCGTGAAAACCTGGAGCGGCTGGATGATCTGCGCGAAGAAATCGATAAGCAGCTGGATCGTTTACAACGGCAGTCGCGTACCGCCGAAAAATATAAAGAACTAAAAATTGATGAGCGTCGTCTAAAAGCAGAGCACCTGGCACTGCGCTGGCAGGAACTGCATGCACAGATGCAGAGTCGCGAGCAGGCAATTGAAGAACAGGAAACCCGTTTACAGGAAGTGATTGCAGAGCAGCGTGGGCTTGAGTCAGAACTGGAAACCTCACGTGAGCAACGGGTTGAATCGAATGAATCTCTAAATGCGGTGCAGGCACGTTATTATAGTTTAGGCTCTGAAATTTCCCGCATTGAACAAACCATTCAGCACGAAAAAGAAATGCTTAGCCGACAGCAAAATGATTTAAATGAACTGGAAAGCGCACTGAGCGAAATTCAGCAGACATTGCAATCTGATCGTGAGCAGTTAGAAGAAATTGATTCAGTGTTAAGTGAAGCTGAACCAAAGCTGGAAATGCAACGCGAATCTCAGCAGGCTGTGAATGAACATCTGCATGAAGCCGAACAGGCAATGCAGGAATGGCAAAGTTCATGGGATTATCACAATGAGCGAGCAGCAGAACCTTCACAAACCGCACAGGTTGAGCGCACCCGTATGGAGCAGCTTGAAAAGCATGTGTATCAGCTGAAACAACGTCAGCAAAAAATTGACGAAGAAAAACGTAAGTTAGTTGGCGATGATCTGGAAATCGAGCTGGAACAGTTACGTGAGCAGAGTGAAACCGCGGAAATGAAAAAGTCAGAAATGCAGGATAAGGTTTCTGATGTAATTGAGCAGATTCGTAAACAGCGAGAGCAGGCAACGCAGCTTAATCGTGAAGAAGATGAAACACGCCGTCAGCTAAATGAATCACGGGGGCGTCTGGCATCTCTTGAAGCTTTACAAAAAGCGGCGCTGGGTAAAAATGAAAATGCCGTGGGTGGTTGGTTAGAAAAACACGGGCTGGCAAATAACTCACGCCTGGCTGAAAATATTGAAGTAGATTCAGGCTGGGAAAAAGCGGTTGAAACCGTATTAGGCTCACATCTTGAAGCGGTATGTGTGGATGGCCTGGACAGTGTTGCCCAGGTGCTGGGAGAATTAAATCAGGGGCACTTAAATTTATTCGATACCTCTTCTTCTAATGCAGCGACGAGCACAGCGAACAAGCTGGCAAGTAAAGTAAAATCATCTATTTCACTTGCCGGCATGCTTGATGGCGTAATAACGGCTGATGATTTAAATCAGGCATTGTCACTGCGTGCTTCATTAGGCGCAAATGAATCGGTAATAACTGCCGATGGCATCTGGATAGGTCAGTCCTGGTTGCGTGTGGCGCGGGATAAAGATGAAAAGTCCGGGGTGCTGGCACGTGAACAGGAAATAAAAGAATTACTGCTGCAGCTTGAAGAGCAGGATATGCTGGCCGAAGAACTGGAAGTTAAAATTCAGGATGCTCGCGCCCAGTTACAGAATTTAGAACAACAACGCGAGCAATGGCAGGCAGAGTTAAATAATACTCACAGCCAGTGTGCACAGATACAGGCGCAGTTAACTGCGGGGCAGACAAAGTTAGAACACCTGTTGAGCCGTAATCAGAACCTGCAGGAAGAATCGGTAGAGCTGATTAAAAACATTGAACATCAACAGGATGAAATGGAATCAGCACGTCGCAAACGCAATGAAGCTATGACGCAAATGGAAAAATTATCACGCGAGCGTGACGAGCTAACAGCTAAACGCGAAACTCTGCAGAATCAATTATTAGAAGCCCGTAATAAAGCACAGAATGAGCGGGAGTCGGTGCATGAACTGGCTATTCAAATAGAATCCCGGCGCACCTTAAAACGTAATTTAGAACAAAATATAGAACGCATGGTGCGACAGTTAGAACAGCAACAGAAACGACGGCAGGAGTTAGATGATAGTCTGCAAACAGTACAATCCAGTGAAGATAAAACACAGCAACTGGAAATTCTGTTAGAGGAAAGGCTGCAGGTTGAAGAGCAGTTAACAGAAGCGCGTCGTTCCGTTGAAACGATTGATAATAATCTGCGTCAGCTTGAACAGAAGCGCAATGAATTTGAACAGAAATCACAGATGATTCGTTCCAGTCTGGAGCAGGCACGTTTAAATACATCAGAAGTAAAAGTGCGCAGCCAGACAGTGCAGGAACAGCTTGCGGAAACCGATTTTAAAGCAGAAGATTTACTGGAAGAGCTGGGTGAGCATGCAAATATTAATGACTGGGTACGTAAGGTGGATGAAGTTGCACAACGTATTTCACGCTTAGGCCCAATTAATCTGGCGGCAATTGATGAATATGAAGAGCAGGGCAAACGCAAGGAATATTTAGATTCGCAACACAATGACATTATAGAAGCACTGGAAACATTAGAAGCCGCCATTGCAAAAATAGACAAGGAAACCAGGGTAAAATTTAAAGAAACCTACGAGCATGTAAATACCCGAATTCAGGAAATGTTCCCGCGCCTGTTTGGTGGTGGCCAGGCTTATCTCGAACTCACAGGTGATGATTTATTAGACACAGGTGTGGTGGTTATGGCGCGTCCGCCGGGTAAGCGCATTAGCCATATTCAGCTGATGTCCGGTGGTGAAAAAGCCTTAACCGCCGTTGCGCTTGTATTCGCAATATTTGAATTGAACCCGGCCCCTTTCTGTATGCTGGACGAAGTGGATGCCCCACTGGATGAAGCCAATGTGGGGCGTTTCTGCTCACTGGTTAAAGCCATGTCAAAAAGAGTGCAGTTTATTTTTATTACCCACCATAAGGTCACCATGGAAATGGCGGAGAAAATGAACGGTGTGACCATGCGCGAAGCGGGTGTGTCACGTCTGGTGTCGGTTGATGTTGAAGAAGCCGCTAAAATGGTGGAAAGCGCGTAAAGCAGAGAATAAAGAATGGATGATTTGCGTTGGATATTATCAGGTGTAGCGGTCGTTATTGTTGCCGCAGTATATTTTTTTAGTCGTGCGCGAAAAAAAGATCAATATTTTTCACCCCATGATGTGGAAAAAGATATGCCATCATTCAGTGCCGATAATAATCTGAATAATGACTGGAAAGATAATGTGGGCACAGTACCGCTGGTCGCAGACACTGAGCTTGAAAATATTGTGCCGCTGGTAACAACAGAAAATATCGATGAGCCTGGAATAGAAAAAAACGCAGAAGTTGTGCAGGAAGATGTAGTCAAAAAAGATGAATCCAGACAGGATGAGCCCGTTGAAAATCAACCTGGAGAAAATCAACTCGGAGAAGATCAGTCTACAGAAAACCAGCCCGGAGAAAACAAGCCTGCTAAAAATGAATCCAGCGAAAATTCAGCCGAAGATGATAATGATGTCGCCATTGATGATATTATTTCTGTTTATGTACTAGCCCCGCAACATGAAGCTATAAAGGGTGAACAAATTCTAAGTGCAAGTTATGCATTGAATCTTGAGCACGGCGATATGAAGATTTTTCATCGTTACTCAGAAACGGCTAACAGAGAAATTCAGTTTAGCCTTGCAAATATTCAGGAACCCGGCTGGTTTGAGGTGAATGAAATGCATCAAATGGAAACCCCTGGTATCAGTTTTTTTATGCAGGTTAATCTGGTAGAAAATCCATCTCATGTACTGGATGATATGTTGATTTGTGCACACAGTATGTCAACTATGCTAGGTGCTGTTTTATGCAGTGCACAACGCAAACCACTGGATGAAGCCTATACCAGTGATTTGCGTGATAAAGTAAAAAAACTTACAGAAATAAAAAAGAAGCCAGTGTGATTTGCAGTCGCTTCCCGGTGAGCAGAAAGCCTCTGCCGTCATGCTCATTACTCTGAATTAACTATTGAAATATGAATCAGTCTGCCAGACAAATTGAACAACTCCGCGACCAGCTAAATCATCACTGTTATCAATACTACGTATTAGATGATCCGGAAATTCCTGATGCAGAATATGATCGTCTCTATCGTGAACTAGAGTCTTTAGAAAAACAATACCCGGATTTAATTTCTATTGATTCCCCTACCCAGCGAGTAGGGGATAAGCCGCTTGAAGGTTTTACTCAGGTTAAACATGAAATCCCCATGTTGTCACTGGATAATGTTTTCAATAAAGAAGAGCTGGATGATTTTAATAAACGCATTCAACAACGGTTGGACATTGAAGAAGACATTGTTTTTGCAGCAGAACCAAAGCTGGATGGTCTTGCAGTCAGTTTACTGTATGAAAAAGGTATTTTAGTTCAGGCCGGCACCCGGGGCGATGGCACTAGCGGTGAAAATATTACCCAGAATGTTCGTACCATTCATTCCATTCCATTAAAACTGCTGGGTCAGAATATTCCCGATCTGTTAGAGGTTCGGGGCGAAGTATTTATGCCTAAAGCCGGTTTTGAGAAACTCAATCAAGTGGCTCGTGATAATGATGAAAAGCAGTTTGCCAACCCACGTAATGCGGCGGCGGGATCATTACGACAGCTCGATCCAAAAATCACTGCGACACGTCCATTGGCTATGTATTGTTATGCCGTCGGGCGAGTAGAAGGTGGTATGC
>QIDK01000023.1 GCA_003228405.1 Gammaproteobacteria bacterium
TTTGCTGCCAGTGGGCGAGCACGTGCTCAGGGTGAAATCAGTGGCATGGTCAAAATATTATCTCATGGAGATACAGATAGAATTTTAGGCGTTCATATAATGGGGCCGCAGGCATCGGAGTTAATTGCACAGGCGGTGATTGCAATGGAAATGGGCGCGAGTGCAGAAGATATAGCTTTGACTATGTTTGCTCACCCGACTCTGGCTGAGTCATTTCATGAAGCGGCACTGGCGGTTAATAATAATGCGATACATATTGCACAAAAGCGAAAAAATAAATAGATGCAACTCAACGACTATGGACTGAAAGTCCATAGGTTTCTTAAGAACGATTGAAAATCGTTATATTGAGAAACAGAAATTTTATATAGCTTGCTAACTTTGTCATTCTCGACAGAAGCATTTGGGAATGACAGCGTAGCAGCTAAAGCCTTGCACTAAAGTGCATAGTTTTAACTAGCGTCCTGGGACAATAAACAGAAAATCAATTCGCAATAGCGGAGTTTAAATAATGAACTTACATGAATACCAGTCTAAACGTTTATTTGAACAATACAGCATGCCTGTTCCCAACAATAGAGTCGTCAGTTCGGCTGGTGATGTACACGCCGCACTGGATTTGCTTGAAGGTGATAAATGGGTGGTGAAGGCGCAGGTGCATGCCGGCGGTCGAGGTAAGGCCGGAGGGGTGAAAATAGCCGATAGTGCCGAAGATGTTTCTCACTATGTGGCACAGATGCTGGGTACTCGATTAGTGACTTTTCAGACCGATGCAAAAGGTCAGCCTGTGTCCCATGTTTTAATTGAAGAAGTTTGCAATATAGAAAACGAATTATATTTAGGCGCCATTGTCGATCGTGCCACCCAAAGAGTGGTTTTTATGGCATCCACCGAAGGCGGTATGGAAATAGAAAAAGTAGCAGAAGAATCTCCAGAATTAATATTAAGAACAACGGTAGATCCAATGCTGGGTTTAATGCCTTTTCAATGTAGAAAACTGGCATTTGGCTTAGGCCTGGAAGGCAATCAGGTAAAGCAGTTTACAAAACTGCTAACCGGCCTGGCAAAATTATTTCTCGAAAAAGATTTAAGTCTGGTAGAAATAAATCCACTGGTGGTAACAAAAGAAGGCAATCTGTTATGTCTGGATGGGAAAATAAATATTGATGATAATGCACTATACCGGCATCCAGAATTACTGGAAATGCGAGACGCGACACAGGAAGATGAAAGAGAAAATCGCGCCAAAGAATGGGATTTAAATTATATCGCATTAGATGGCAGTATTGGTTGCATGGTTAATGGCGCAGGGCTGGCAATGGCAACCATGGATTTAATTAAACTGCACGGTGGCGATCCGGCAAATTTTTTAGATGTGGGTGGTGGTGCAACAAAAGAACGGGTTGCCGAAGCTTTTAAAATCATTCTGTCAGATGGCAATGTTAAAACAGTGCTGGTGAATATTTTTGGTGGCATAGTGCGCTGTGACTTAATTGCCGAAGGCATTATTGGTGCAGTGGAAGAAGTTGGTGTAAAAGTACCCATTGTGGTTCGGCTTGAAGGCAATAATGCCAGTAAGGGTTCAGAGTTATTGAAAAAAAGTGGCTTAAATATTATTGCGGCGCAGAACTTAACCGATGCAGCACAAAAAGCGGTTGCTGCAGCGGAGGGCGTGTAATGAGTGTTTTAATAAACAGTGAAACAAAAGTTATTTGCCAGGGTTTTACCGGTAAGCAGGGTACCTTTCATTCTGAGCAGGCAATTGAATATGGCACCAATATGGTCGGAGGTGTTACACCGGGCAAAGGTGGCCAGACGCACCTGGATCTACCTGTATTTAATACGGTAAAAGAAGCCGTGACCAACACTGCGGCAACGGCATCGGTTATTTATGTGCCAGCTCCTTTTTGTAAGGATTCTATTCTTGAAGCGGTGGATGCAGGCATAGAATTAATTGTTTGCATTACAGAAGGCATTCCAACCCTGGACATGCTGGAAGCGAAAATTGCAGTAGATCAGGCCGGTGCGCGATTAATTGGGCCTAACTGCCCGGGGATTATTACACCTGACGAATGCAAAATAGGCATTATGCCCGGCGTAATACATAAAGCAGGTAAGGTCGGTGTAGTTTCACGCTCCGGGACTTTAACTTACGAAGCCGTTAAACAAACAACAGATCTGGGCTTTGGGCAGAGCACCTGTATTGGTATAGGCGGCGATCCGATTCCGGGAACTAATTTTATTGACTGCTTAAAACTGTTTGAAGAAGACCCTGATACCGAAGCTATTTTAATGGTAGGCGAAATTGGTGGTACCGCAGAAGAAGAAGCTGCGGAATATATTCAAATGAGTGTCAGCAAGCCGGTTACTGCATTTATTGCTGGTGGTACGGCGCCAAAAGGAAAACGCATGGGTCATGCAGGAGCGATTATTTCAGGTGGTAAAGGTACGGCAGAAGAAAAATTTATTGCATTAGAAAAAGCAGGTGTTACTACAGTTCGCTCTCCGGCAGATTTAGGCAAAGGTGTTGCAGAGGCGACAGGGTGGAAATAAGTTGTTGCAGGCAAAGACTCGCTCCTACAAGCCCAGGTCGTTGCTAACTATTAGCTTTTACTCTTACTGCTCTTGAAATCAACTGCAAGTTTATTGGTAATAGATCTTAGATAAGCCTTAGTGTCTAAATCATGACCAGTAAAAAAATGAGTAATGACCCGAGGCAGCAGGTCTGTTATTTCACCCTGCTCTGTAATGGACAGGGTTACACCTTTCTTGTTTTTGTCAGTCAGTAATTCAAAACTCCAGGTCTGATTGATTGTGTCTAACTCTTTAATGGTTTCAATAATTAAAAGACTGCCAGGTTCTTTTCTTATTATTCTATAAGGATATGTATTACCCTCACCATCTATTTCTTTCCATGAGCCGTAGTATATTTTATCAGGTAGTTTTTTTATGGCATAAACATTTTCGCGCCATTCAGCATATTTTTCATAGTCAGCTAAAGTGTCCCATAATTTTGCGGGGTCAATATCAAAGTGCTGGCTACGTGAGCTGCTATATTGAGTCGGGATAGTAAATCCATACCATAAAATACTGATAATCAGTGTGGATAAAACTATAAAGATAGTTGTGGTTCGTCTCATTTATATGCCTGTATTTATTTTGGGCCGATATTGATGCCCAGTGATAATCTTGTTTCTTCGCTATTGTTTTTACTTACTTCGTGACTTATGTCAGGGGGGAAAAAAACAAATAATCCTGAGTCAGGCGTTACCCGAGTGGCAAAGTGTTTGTGTTGTAATGTTAGCTCTCCTGATTCATCAGGAACATGTATATAATACACCGCTGACAACAATTCGTCATCATCATCATGGCGATGAGCCAGAGTAATGTGGCCCGGTTCCATGGCATTGAACCAGCATCCTGCTTTTAAACTGTCTTTATTCAGATTTAGAATAGTGGCAGTGTGTTCAATGGCTGTATTGAGAATAGTGGCAAGCTCGGGGATGGTGTCTTTTGTTATGTATATATTCTCATAGCGGCCTTCGAAGTAGTGGCTGCGTTTAATGTCTTCATCGTTTGTATGATGAAGATAACCATCTTTCAGTGCGATGTTGATCTGTTCAAAGTCATCCAGATAGGCAGAAAAAAAAGCAGGGTGTTTTATCAGCGGCATTTTTACAGATTTTCCAGTATTCAAATGTATTGATTATTAAGTCGATAAATCATTATATCAACCATAACGCCATGATAATGGCGATGTTCAATAATTTCCCAGCCTCGGCGGGAATAAAATTCGGACTGATTCGGGGTAAATAGATAGATTTGAGCCAGTTTAAGAGCTTTTGCCTGCTGAATAATCGCTGATATTAAAGCGCTGGCAACGCCCTGCGCTCTGAATATGGGGTCAACGTAAACGCTGGCAAGCCAGGGGCTGTATTGAGGTCTGTCTTCCATGTCGTTATCGATCAGGCTGGCAGATCCCATGGGTTGTTTTTTATTCAACGCAATCAGAGTAACAGGTACCGATGCAGTATTTTGATGCGTTGACATAAACTCGATGCGCTTATCAAGATTCAGCTGTGGACTGATATCATGCCACTGATTTTGATGCCACTGCGCCAGAGTGACAATATGCTGAGGATGATTGGCCAGATAATCAATATACAGCTGATCTGTGGATAGGGATTTCATCTAATAAAGTGTAAAATATTTCCATCTATTATAAAACCAGAGATATAGAAGTTATTCATTATGAGTCAGTCTTCCGAACAAGATGCAATCTATTCCCAGCCAAGAGAGGCGATAACCGACTTTGTATTTGATGAGTCTGTGGTAAAGGTTTTTCAGGATATGATTGGCCGCTCTGTACCAGGGTACAGCACCTTATTGTCGATGATACCTGTTTTAGTGCGGCAGAATGTTCAGCAAAATAGTCGCTGTTATGATCTGGGTTGCTCTCTGGGGGCGGCAACTCTGGCTATGCGTCATTCTATTAATCAGTCGGGTGTTAATATAATTGCAGTTGATAATTCATCTGCAATGACAGAAAAGTGTCGAGAATATATAGAAAAAGACAGCAGCAATGTGCCTGTGGAAATATTGTGTGACGATATTAATAATATAAAAATAGAGCAGGCATCTATTGTGGTGATGAATTTCACATTGCAGTTTTTTGATAAAGAAAAACGTGCGGATGTAATTAAGAAAATATTTAGTGGATTAAATAAAGGCGGCGCATTGCTGTTATCTGAAAAAATAGAGTTTGAAAATAAAGACGATCAGCAGTGGATAACAGACCTGCATCACGAATTTAAAAAAGCAAATGGTTATAGCGATCTAGAAATAAGCCAGAAACGAACAGCGCTGGAAGACGTGCTCATTCCCGAAACAGTTAAACAACACAAAGAACGCCTGAAAAAAGCAGGGTTTGAAAAAAGCATTGTCTGGTTTCAGTGCTTTAATTTTATCTCGATTCTAGCGATTAAATAAGCTATGAGGTACGAATTTTTAATTGAAAGAATGCGAGCCTGTGAGCTTGAATCATGGGCTGATATTATTTCAGACCAGATTAGTCATGGACTTGATGCAGAAAAACATGGCGATTTAAAGCGCTGGCAGGATGTACTGGATCATCTACCTGAGATAGAGGCAAATAGCATTAATCTTAATGAGCCGTCTATTTCGGTAACAGGAATGGCTTTAAATGAAGATGAAAGGGGTAAATTAAAAACAGTCCTGCAGCAACTTATTCCCTGGCGCAAAGGCCCTTATGATATTCATGGCATACATATAGATACAGAATGGCGCTCAGACTGGAAATGGGATCGGCTGAAGGACAGCATACAACCATTAAAAAATAAAGTGGTGCTGGATGTGGGCTGTGGAAATGGTTATCACGGCTGGCGTATGATTGGTGAGGGCGCGGATCTGGTTATTGGCGTAGACCCGTCGCCATTATTTGTGG
>QIDK01000028.1 GCA_003228405.1 Gammaproteobacteria bacterium
TTTTGGCCTGTTTATCGTCTATATAAAATAATAAAATTGTAGAGCAACGTTCTGTAAAGCTCTACAGTATAATTATAAATTATTAAAGTCACAGATTTATAAACATATAAAGGCAATGATGCATAATTATGAAATTACTTTTTTGGAAAAATAATCAAGCTATTGACATGATTGCTAACAACACCGCAAATGAGCTTTTCAGTGTTGTACAACCACAATCTATCAGGGATTTTTTTCAGAGTTCATCTAAGGATAAAAAAAGAAAAAAAGAATGGAAGAAAGTAGAAGCCAATATTTCTTTTGCTATAAAGCAGATACAGCAATTCAGGGCTACTAACTCACTTGGTGTGTATGGTAAGGCGCGATTACAACATGGATTTAATAATCGATTATTGGAGTTAGGGTATGATTCTGAAGATGTTCGTAAATTAAATGATTTCATCCTCATTAGAATGCCATAGGTATACCAGGTGTGACGTCAGCTATGCATATAGACAGCCTCTTAATGATATAACTTCTACTTATAAACTCCTGGAACCATGCCACATAATAATAAAAACATCAATACGCAGATTCAGTCCGCAATTCAGTTATTTAATAAAGGTGAGGTAGATGCTGCGCAGGAAATTTTTGATCAGATAACCGATTTACCCGAAGAAGATACAGGCGTTCTTGTGCAATTAGGCGAACTGGCATCTCGGCTGGGAGAGAATGTAGCTGCGATTAATATTTACTCAAAATTAGTTGAGAAGTATCCTGGTAACGCAGGTTATCTGGATAGTTTTGCACAGGTGTGTGTAAATAATGGAATGTTGGCACAGGCGGAGTTACTGTTAAACAAAGCAATAGAGATAAATCCTGATTTCCACAGTCCTTATATGCAGTTGGGATACATCGCTAGCATGGGATCGCAATACTCTGCTGCGATAGAGCCACTTAAAAAAGCATTAAAATTAAAACCAAGCGAGCCGATAACTTATATTAATCTGGTTATAGCGTTAATACAAACCAAGCAATTTGACGATGCATATGAATATGCTAAAAAATTGATTCGCTTACAACCTGAAAATGAGAAAGGTTATCATTTGTTAGGTGTTGTATTAAAGATGCTTGGCCGATTTGATGAGGCTGTTACTAATTTTGAAAAAGCTATACGTTTAAATAAAACACTAGGCACTTCATATTACGACCTTGCCAGCAGTAAAAAATTCTCGGATGTTAACAGCGTATTTATCAAGAACGCAGAAAAAACGCTGCAGTCTAG
Source organism: Gammaproteobacteria bacterium (assembly GCA_003228405.1). GTDB lineage: Bacteria > Pseudomonadota > Gammaproteobacteria > SZUA-229 > SZUA-229 > SZUA-229. The sequence continues at coordinate 1,265 of QIDK01000028.1, forward strand.
TATGTTTGCCAAAGACAGGGCATTCATTCATTATGCCCTGGGCAAAATTTATAATGATTGCAAGGAATGGGGTATGGCCTTTGATAATTATAAACAAGCAAACCTGATTGGAAAACCCCCTCTGTTGGATCGCACCCCCGCGGATGTATTTAAAAAAACTCATAAATTTTACACGAAAAAAATGTTTCAACAGGTTGCAGACACTGGCAGCCAATCTGAAACGCCTGTTTTTGTCCTCGGTATGCCAAGATCTGGCTCAACACTTATCGAACAGATTATATCAAGTCACCCGGATGGGGCAGGTGCAGGCGAACTAAAAGAGATTGCTAATATTATTACTAACATATGCCAGGCAGATAAACGGAGTTCATATGTTCAAGAATTGAAGAAAATATTACATACTGAAGATATGGCTCTGCATGCTGATCAATATCTGAAGGTACTGCGGGATTCCAGGGGAGAGGCCAGTCGTATTGTCGACAAGATGCCGGATAATTTTTTACATATTGGTTTAATAAATACATTTTTCCCAAAAGCACACATAATACATGCGGTTCGTTCACCTCTTGATACCTGCCTTTCATGTTATTTTATGCCATTGAAAAATGTACACTGGGCGTTTGATCTGGACTGGATTTTTGAACGTTATGCCTTTTACCGAAGTGTAATGGACTACTGGCACAGTGTGCTGCCTGCCGGCAAGATTATCGAAGTACGTTATGAAGATCTGGTCGCCAATCCAGAAGAGCAATCAAAACGGCTAATTGAAAGTATCGGGCTAGAGTGGGATCCTGCTTGCCTGGAGTTTTATAAAGACAATCGTGCGGTTAGCACAGCGAGTGTCTGGCAGGTTCGCCAGCCTATTTACACCAGTTCTTCAAAGCGCTGGGTAAACTACGCTCAAAATATAAAGCCTCTCGTTATGGAGCTTTGGGATTATCTGGAAGAAGATGATAGAGACGAACTTGAAAGGCAGGGTATAAAACTAAAGAAAAAATGGTACTCAAGTATTTTTAAATAACAAGCTTGATTATTCTATATCGAGTTTTTGTAGTCGATATCGTAACTGTCTTAAGCTTAATCCCAGTAATTTTGCTGCCGCAGTTTTGTTCCAACGTGTTTTTTCCAGAGCTTGCATGATGCTCTGGCGTTCCTGACCGGCCAGATCCATCGGATCTATAACTGTTGCTTCAGGTGCTGTTATTTCGTCATTAACTGCCGGTTTCAGATGTAAGTCCTGTGTGCTGATTTTATCGTCATCAGACAATGCGATGGCACGTTCCAGTATGTTTTCCAGTTCTCGCACGTTACCGGGGAAATGATAGTTCTGCAATGCAGTTATCGCTTCGTTATCGATCGATGGTACTTCTACGCACATTTTTTCTGCCAGGTTATCGAGTAACTGATCGATAAATAGCGGGATATCTTCTTTTCTTTCACGCAAACTGGGTATGGTTAATTCGATGACGTTGATGCGGTAATACAGGTCTTCCCGAAAAGCACTTTCTGCGACCAGTTTGACCAGGTTTTTGTGGCTGGCACTGAGTATTCTGACATCAACCGGTGTTTCCTGTGCGGCGCCAACCGTGCGTACGGCTTTTTCCTGGATCACGCGTAACAGTTTTACCTGCATGTTTAGTGGCAGTTCGGCAATCTCATCGAGAAAAAGCGTACCGCCGTTGGCTGCTTCGAATAGTCCCTGTTTGTCTGAGTGAGCGCCGGTGAAACTGCCTTTGAGGTGGCCAAAAAATTCGCTTTCCATCAGTTCGGCAGAAATTGCACCGCAGTTGACAGGAACGAAAGGTCCTTCATTTCTTGAGCCTTGTTGATGGATCATCCTGGCAACACGTTCTTTACCTGATCCTGACTCACCATGGATAAATACCGGTGCCTGATTTCTTGCCAGTTTTGAAATGTTCTTTAATAACTTTTTGACTGCGCCAGAATTGCCGGTAATGCTGATTTTATTTTTATCAGTTTCCTTACCCTCTGTTTTTTCAGGCATGGTAGTGGCAGCAGAAACAAGATTACGCAAGATCTGAATATCTACCGGTTTGGAAACAAAATCAAAAGCACCGGCTTTTAGAGCTTTGACGGCTGATTCCATATTGCCGTGGGCCGTTATGACCGCAATAGGCAGGTCTGTATGATTTTTCTGAACATGCTCAACCAGTTCGATACCGTCACCATCAGGCAGGCGCATATCAGTCAGGCACAGATCAAAGTGCTCGGTATCAAGCAGTAATTTTGCATCGGTAAGATTCAGTGCGGATTGAGATGCGATATCCATGCGCATCAGGGTGATTTCAATGAGTTCGCAAATATCTGCCTCATCATCAACAATGAGTACTTTTTTTGCTGTCATAGATAATCTCTGGGCTGGTTCATTAACGAGGCTTTAATCAAGTAAAATTATTTTAATTATGCGCTTGTTGAAAATATATTCTAAAACAGGTGCCACCGGTTGCTGGTGAAATATGGCGTATCTTAGCACGGTTGCTTTCGATCACCTCTTTGGTGATGTATAAACCAAGGCCGGTGCCTTCAGGACTGGTGGTGAAAAATGGTTCAAAAATATGCGTTTGTGTTTCTTCATCAATGCCAGGACCATTATCAATAATATTGATGCACGGCTGGCCTGTTTCATCATCAATTTCTCCCTGGATATTTATCATGATATTGGAATTTTCCATGTTGGAGTGATTGATAGCATTGCTGCATAAATTCCACATCACCTGGTGTAATTGGCTGGAGTCAAACAGTATTTCAATGTTTTCAGGAATGATTTGTATCCGCATTTGATAGGCTTGTAGATTAAAAGTAGATACAAGCTCCTCCCTGAAAGAAACCAACCACTGATGCAGATCTAAAGGTTCAGGTGTGCCACGCTGTTGCCTTGATAGTTGAAGAACATTTTCAACGATGCCATTCAGTCGTTTTGCCTGGGTATTTATTATGCCGGTAAGTTTTTTCTCAGACTTGTCTGTCGAGGTTTCACCGAGTAACTGGCCGGCATGATTGATTGCCGCCAGTGGGTTGCGTATTTCGTGCGCAATGCTTGCCGTTAGCCGGCCCAGTGATGCCAGTTTTACCTGCTGGAATCGTTGCGCTATCTGTGTGGCATCTTCAATAAAAATCAATGTGCGACCCAGTTGTTTCTCATCTGAAATTTCGCTCCGATCAATGTGACTGAATCCCGGCTGTATGTCAGGTAAGCCTTGTGTCTGCTGGATCGGTTGATGGTTTTGAATAGCATTGTTATTCCAGTCGATAAACCGGTTATATAAAGCTACAGAAATATCTTTTAAGTTGGATTGTGAGTTGATGGAAATTTGTCCCAGTAGCTCCAGTGCGGCATTGTTGGTCATTAAGATCAGGCCATCGTTTTTTATTACGATGATGCCGGTACGCATACTGTGGATAATATGCTCATTCATTTGAACGATGGCTTCTAGCTCATGGCTGGTGTCTTCTGCTAATTTTTCTGATTCTTTAAGTCTTTTCGCGGTATAGGCGGATAATATGGCGGTGATGAAAATCAGTATGCCAAGAACGCCGGCCTGTGTAAAAGCCGGTGAATAGTTCGTATAAACAAATTGCGAATAAATTTGCTCCGAGATGATCGCCAGTGCAGAAATGGCAGCAAACAGGATGGTGACACGTTTACGTAAAAATAAACTTGTCATCGAAATACTGATAATAAGCAGCATGCCTAAACCAGTTCGGATACCGCCAGTGGCATGCATCAATATGATGACACATGAAATATCAACCAGTGTGTGAACTATGACCTGCGTATCCAGCCCCGGTTTTTGGCGGATCATCCCGATGATGAAAAATAAGCTGATTATAAAATATACCACTGAAGTGGTAATAAATAACTCAGCATGTGCAAAACCGCTGGGAATAAGTTGTAATAACCAGCCGTTTAAATAAATTGCGATGAAAAATAGTGCCAGTGAGCCACGAAAATAATTAAACAGGCGTAATCGATACCATGCGTCAGGTGTGCTCTGCTGGAATGTGGTATCCGAATTGCTTGATTGGTGGTTTGGCACTTGTTGTGTTTTAGTCTCTTTATTGCTTGTTGTGTTTGAGTATAGCTGTTTATGTAGTGTGT
>QIDK01000268.1 GCA_003228405.1 Gammaproteobacteria bacterium
CAAAAAGCATTTTTACCGCAAATAAACGCAAAGACACGCAAATAAAAAAATATAATTTGTAGGCGGTAGCTTTAGCTGGCGATATAGAAGGTGATGCGGAGCGAGCCGATGTATTATACGGCTCGCTTCGCATTGCACAAATATTTCGTCAGCTAAAGCTACCTCCTACAAAAATAGCGTTAATTTGCGGAAGAGTGCTTTTTTATTTCTCAGCTTCGATACGTTTTGTAATTATCCACTGCTGTATGATTGACAGACTATTATTCACTACCCAGTAAAGTACCAGACCTGACGGGAAGAACAGGAAGAAAATGGTAAATACCAGCGGCATAAACTGGAATATTTTCTGTTGTACCGGGTCAACCGGTGCCGGATTCAGTTTTTGCTGTATAAACATGGTGCTACCCATGAGTATTGGCAAAATATAGTATGGATCCTGCTCTGACAGGTTCTGAATCCATAGGGCAAACGGTGCATTGCGCATTTCTACCGATTCGAGCAATACCCAGTAGAGGGCAATGAATACGGGAATCTGTATTAAGATAGGAAAACAGCCACCCAGTGGATTAATTTTCTCTTCTTTATACATCTTCATCATTTCGGCTGACATGCGCTGTCGATCATCACCGTATCGCTCTTTTAGCAATTTCATGCGAGGTGTGATTTTGCGCATTCTCGCCATTGAACGGTAACCCGCTTCAGACAGCTTATAAAAAATGACCTTTACCGATATTGTTAGAAAGATAATCGCCCAGCCCCAGTTATCAAACAGGGAATGATAGAATTTCAGCAGCCAGAACAAAGGTTTAGCGAGTATGGTTAATATGCCGTAATCGACGGTTAACTCCAGACCCGGTGCAATTTTTTCCAGCCTGTCCTGCAGTTTGGGGCCTACGACTAGCAGGCTTTTAAATTTAGCCGGTGTTTCGCTACTCGCTGTAACGGCAGGGGACCGCATGCCTAATATATAGCGATTAGGGGTTGGATGTGTGGTGTAGGTATAATTTGTCTGCTCCTGATCCGGCACCCAGGCCGACAGGAAGTAATGCTGGATCATGGCTATCCAGCCACCTTTCATATCCGTTGATTCAAAGCTTTTATCTGCAATATCATCAAAATCCACCTTTTCGTATTTAATATCATCATTAAATACCACACCACCGACATAGGTTGGAATCATGGTGGATTCTCGTTCCTGTAATGAACGCACTAACTGGCGATATTCTGAACCGCTCCAGTCTTTCGCTGAGACAATGTGTTCAACCTCTATCACATAGCTATCACGCTTAAAGGTGAATACCTTACTGACCTTAATGCCTTCTTTTTCCCAGTTTAAGCTTACTTTCAGCTCGTCTGTACCTTCCTGCAGTCGATATTCTGACTTTTCAGACTGGTAAATATCTTTATGATTAGGTGCTGCAAAGGCGGATGAAACCAGACCGGACTGTGCCGTGTGATACTTGCTTTCTTCGACTGAATACAAACGATAGGGTTTATCCATTTCCCTGGAACTTTTCTGATAATTACGTAAATCAAGTTGATAAACCGTGCCACCCTGGGTATCAATCATTAAATCCAGCACATCGGTAACAACACGAACCGACTGACGTGGCGCACTCTCTTCTTTTGCGACGGGCAAGGCGCCTGACTTCGCGTCAGTGGGAATATCCGCCAATGGCAGAGCTGAAATTTCCGCATCGCTAACCACGGCTGAAGTCACCTGTTCAGTTTCAGTCACCAGCGGCTGTGGCCCATAATCTTTCTGCCATTCCTGATATAACAAAAACAGGGTAAAAAAGAAGGCGAGGTACAAAATGATGCGTTGATTATCCATTGATATCCTGTTTATTTTTTAGTGTTTGCATTCTGTTTTGTGATGATCATGGGGAATCGGGTCATAACCCCCCTCATGCCAGGGGTGACATCGACCAATTCGACATAAGGCCATCCAGCCACCACGTAATAACCCAAATCGGTTAATTGCTTCAGCCGCATAGCTTGAGCAACTTGGTGTATAACGACAATGGGGAGGCAAATACGGGCTGATAGCGTACTGGTAAAAGCGAATAAATCCAATAAATAGTTTGCGCATGGTTATTTATGAAAATCCCTGGATGCTTCCCGGGTTAATTTCTGGGTTAATTTCTGGGCCAGTTTTTCCCAGTGCTGCTGCAGTGAGTGGAGAATTTGCTGGTTTTCTGCGTTTTTAGCCTCAGGCTTCGCCATAATGACCAGATCAATACCCGGCAAATCATGCTGATGTAACCGAAAGCTTTCGCGGATAAGGCGTTTTATACGGTTTCTGTCTACTGCTCGTCGGGCATTTTTTTTAGAAATAGCCAAACCCAGCCTGGGTTCCGATGAATCAGCCCTTGCTATAGCAAGTATGGTTAAATACCGGTCGCTACTGCGCAACGGCGTGTTTTTAAATACCCGGCTAAATTCATCTGCTTTTAACAGACGGACATGTTTGGAAAAACATGCCTTGTTTTCCGTCATTGCACTAAATATCTATTCTGCTTGTCTATTCTGGACAGCCTGTGCAAAAAGCTTATGCAGACAGACGTGCTCTACCTTTAGCACGGCGGGCTTTTAATACTTTACGGCCACCAACAGTGCGGCTACGAGCGCGAAAACCATGGGTGCGTGCACGCTTAATTCGACTTGGTTGAAAGGTTCTTTTCATGGGTCTGACCTACATTAATTCTTGAAAAATTGGGGCGTGTATTCTAATCGCAGCGGCCTGCGTAGTCAAAATATATTCATAAATATTTAAATTCAGGGTTTAGAGCCTTAGCTATCCTCAATAAATTCACTAAAGCTCACTAACATTCAAAAGTACTAAATCAACAGCTTCTTTTCCGCAAATAAACGCCAATACACGCTAATAAAATCAAAAGCATAAACTGGGTGGTAATGCACCCTGAGAATAATGGCACTTACACTTATGCCTAATAAAATGCAAAACAATGATCGCTGCATCTAACTAGTTGATATGTTTATATTAAGCAGAGAATATAGTGAGCCACTAATAGTTGAACCTTGCCTGGCATTACTGAGTCAGAAATAAAAGAGTCTGCTAATAAGCTTAACGGCTCGCTCCGCATCGTCAGCTAAAGCTAACGCCAGAAGTGACCATTTTTGTTAACCTTCTGTGATATATGACAGCTATTTTTTTCATCTGATTCATTAGTAAATAAAAATAATTGTCATTCTGGATTGTATTCACAAGACCTGAGAAGAGCCATTTAATATCTATTTTTCAATGGTTTAGAACTGTTTTTATGTTTAGTGTCAGGGCTTAATTAAACGCCATTACACCCTGATAACAATATTTCATATTAAAGAGTCGGGAATTTCCGTCTTTATAGAAAAGCAGGCATACAAATTAGCAAAATTGGCGCTTATTCACAGACAACAGCCTTTTAGTTTTTGATTTTTCTCCATAATTAGCTAGCAAATTTTTTTGATGATATATAAGCATAATAGTAGTATCCCAATACTAGATTGCAGGTTAAAATCTCCGGTTCGAAACCCTGTATGCAAACTGGGTAAAAATCAATTTGGGGATTATTTAGTGCCAACTGTTTTATGGGATCAGTGTCTGCAGCGCCTGGAGCAAGAGCTTTCAGACCAGCAGTTAAACACATGGATTCGACCCTTACAAACTGAAGAGTCAAACAATGAGTTGTCTCTGTTCGCACCCAATAGTTTTGTAATGGACTGGGTTAAACAAAACTTTTTGCAACAAATAACCACTATTTGTCAACAAATCGATACAGATCGTGAAATTTCAGTTTCTCTTGATATAGGCAGTAAGCAATCTAAAAGCGCATTTAAGGCGCCGCAGGGCGTAGCCGCTCAGGCATCTGGGCCTATCTCTTTTGCGCCATCTACGGTAACTAAACCCTCGAGTGAAAAAATAGATCCCCACCTGAATACGGGGTTCACCTTTGATAGTTTTGTAGAAGGCAAAAGCAACCAGCTCGCCAAAGCCGCTTCTTTACAGGTGGTTGAAAACCCTGCCGGCTCATATAACCCTTTATTTCTTTATGGCGGCGTAGGTTTGGGTAAAACTCACCTGATGCATGCGGTGGGTAACCAGATTTTACAGAATAATCCCCAGGCACGAATTGTTTACCTGCATTCAGAACGATTTGTAACCCATATGATAAAAGCGCTTCAACACAATAGCATTGATGAATTTAAGAATTTTTATCGTTCGCTGGATGTACTGCTGATAGATGATATTCAGTTTTTTGCGGGAAAGGAGCGTTCCCAGGAAGAATTTTTCCATACGTTTAATGCACTGCTAGAGGGTGGTCGGCAGATTATACTTACCTGTGATCGCTATCCAAAAGAAATTGATGGCCTTGAAGAACGCTTAAAATCCCGCTTCGGCTGGGGTTTACCTGTATGCATTGAACCACCCGAACTTGAAACCCGGGTTGCCATTCTGCAGAAAAAGGCCGAAGAGTTTGGTATTGCTCTGCCTAGTGAGGTTGCCTTCTTTATTGCCAAGCGTATTCGTTCTAATATTCGAGAACTGGAAGGCTCACTGCGTCGGGTAATGGCCACCGCCAATTTTACGGGTAAACCCGTCACGCTGGAATTTGCCAAGGAAACACTGCGGGATTTAATCGCTTTACATGATCGCTTAATTACCATTGAAAATATTCAGAAGACCGTGGCCGAGTATTACAAAATACGTATTTCAGATTTGCACTCAAACAGCCGCAGCCGCTCAATTACCCGGCCACGACAGGTCGCCATGGCTTTATCTAAAGAATTAACCAATCATAGTCTTCCTGAAATTGGCAATGCCTTTGGCGGACGAGACCATACGACAGTGCTACACGGATGCCGTAAAATCACAGAATTAAGAGAATCAAATAGTAAAATTGACGAGGATTATACAAATCTACTGCGTATTTTAAGTAATTAGCAGGGCTGGTATTTATTTTCGCCTTTGTATAACGGCATAATCTGTATTGAAAAATACTTATTGATAACTGTAAACTCCTTGATATGAAATTATAAAAACCAGATAATAATCATTGGTTTATACAGAATATGGCTAAATTTTCCAGGTTTATAATAAGCTGTGGATAAGTTTTGTATAGTTACATGCATAAGTCTTCAGATTAAAGTTATCCACAATCTGTCTACAGTTTACACGGAGTATACACAGACATTATTAGCTCTCTTAAATCAGTTTAAGTTATTGAAAAATAACATTATATTTAAGTTATCCACAGAAAACAGGGGGCTTAATTATAATAACTAAGTATATATATATATATAATAATTAGGAACACCCATGAAAATTAAAATCCTGCGGGATGATTTACTAACCCCCCTCC
>QIDK01000283.1 GCA_003228405.1 Gammaproteobacteria bacterium
AGCATAAATGCCGTTATGTGCAGGGGTATTTTTTTAGTCGGCCTCTGCCAGCCGATGAGCTTACGCAATTGCTTCTGGCTCAATGATATTGGTGTCTTGCTTTTTTCTTTGAAAAATTTAGGTGTTTTGGCAAGCTCTGATTTTCATGAGAACTTGAATTCTGTGGATTCGCCTGATGGCGACTCACTTTTTTGTCTGCAGCAACAAAAAAGTAAGCAAAAAAGTGCCGCCCTTTACTCGCTTGTTCTCATTTTTAAAAAACAAAAATGAGAATTCCCGAAAATTGTACCGAGAGCTTCTAGTATTATTAGTCACTGTAGTTTATGATTCTTTTGCCGGGTCGTTCTGATGCGCCATCCAGGCTTAACAGAACTAAAAGTTACATCCCTGTAACTTTTGCCCTGCTTGCATACAATTTTCGGCAAGCTCCAGAGGGAATAAAAGCAACCGTCGTATTGCAAAAACTTATGTTTCCTGTACCTGTATATATTATTCAGGTTCTGTTATCTTTTGACTTTAATCTCACTCAAGAGTCATTAATTACAGTTGATATTAATGAGTCAGAAATAAAGGAGTTTGCTAATAAGCGATAGAAAAATAGCAGCTGTAGGAGTTAGCTTTAGCTGACGATACGCCTGGCGATGCGCAGCGAGCCGGTAAGCTTAATGGCTCGCTGCGCATCGCAATCATTATCGCCAGCTAAAGCTAACTCCTACAGAAGAAAACATTTTTGTTAACCTTCTGTGAGTTAATAAAGGTAATCTTTTCATCTGATTCATTAGTAAATATCATTTAAATGTGAAAGTAAACATATAAAAACCAGGCAATTCAAACCATCATTCCGGTATGCTTTTGAGCCGGAATCCAGTGACTTTAGCTGTTGTTGCAAGTCCCTGGCTTTATAAGAGCTTGCCAAAACAGAAAAACAGCTAAAGTTTTAATAGAAAAAACAAAGTGGGTCGCTAGCAAGCGAATCCACAGAACTCATGTTCCATGAAGATAATACAGAGGCTTTAAAACTAAGGTACGGTATGATAGTCGCTCTCCATTAAATCTATCACAATAAATATATATAAGCTACCACAGGTAAATACAGCAGAAAATACCACAGGTACGCCTCAGATCTTCTGAGTTTGCTCAATCGCATTTCCAATGTAATTCATCGGAGTCATATTAATTAGCAGATCTTTTCCTTCCTGTGGCATATCCAGATTTTTCACAAACTCCTGGATGATTTTCTGATCAACTTTTTTACCGCGGGTCAGTTCTTTTAGTTTTTCATAGGGCTTTTCAATGCCATAGCGACGCATCACAGTCTGGATGGGTTCGGCCAGTACTTCCCAGTTACTATCCAGATCGGCGTGCAGTGATGCCGGGTTTATCTCCAGTTTATTTAAGCCGCGTAAGGCCGATTGATAGGCGATGCTGGAATGCGCAAAACCCACGCCCAGTGTGCGTAGCACGGTTGAATCCGTGAGGTCGCGTTGCCAGCGGGATATCGGCAGCTTCATGCTGAGATGAGCAAACAGGGCATTGGCAATACCGAGGTTACCTTCGGCATTTTCGAAATCGATCGGGTTTACCTTATGCGGCATGGTGGACGAACCAATTTCACCGGCAACGGTTTTCTGTTTAAAGTAACCGACTGAAATATAACCCCAGATATCACGGCTGATATCAATCAGAATGGTATTAAATCGAGAAATGGCATCAAACAGTTCTGCCATATAGTCATGGGGTTCAATCTGAATGGTGTAAGGGTTAAACGTAATGCCCAGAGATTCTATAAATTTTTGCGCAAACGCAGGCCAGTCCATGTCCGGGTAGGCAGACAGGTGGGCATTATAATTTCCCACGGCACCGTTGATCTTGCCTAGTAAATCGACTGCAGCTACCTGTTTGCGCTGGCGTTGCAGGCGGTAGACCACGTTGGCCAGCTCCTTGCCCATGGTTGATGGTGAGGCGGGCTGGCCATGGGTGCGGCATAACATCGGCTGTTCTGCCAGCTCCTGTGCGAGGCGTTTCATATTGTTGATAACATCATCCATCTGCCCCAGCAACACCTGGTTTCTACCCTCAGTTAGCATCAGCGCATGGGACAGGTTATTAATGTCTTCAGAGGTGCAGGCAAAATGAATAAACTCGGAGATGGCCGCCAGTTCTGTATTACCGATGATTTTTTCTTTTAGAAAATACTCTACAGCCTTCACATCATGATTAGTGGTGCGCTCAATATTTTTAATTCGCTGCGCATCTTCTACACTGAATCGGCTCACAATATCATTCAGTAGATTATTGGCGTGCTCGCCCAGAGCAGGCACTTCGGCAATGGCTGTTTCACTGGCCAGAGCCTGTAACCAGCGAACTTCAACCAGAACGCGGTGGCGTATTAAGCCAAATTCACTAAAAATGCTCTGATAATCAGAGGTTTTGCTACCATAACGGCCATCGACGGGAGATATTGCTGTAAGTTCAGTAAGTTGCATGTGATTCTTTCTTTTTTCAGGCTAAAATCTAATGCAGTGAATTATACAGATACTAATTAGATGGCGCAGAAGAATATTACTCTGGAGATACAATGAGCAAAGTCCGCATAGAAAAAGATAGTATGGGAGAGTTAGAAGTGCCTGCCGATGCCCTGTACGGGGCGCAAACCCAGCGAGCGATTAATAACTTTCCAGTGAGTGGGCTTAAGCTGCCCCGGTCATTTATAAATGCACTTGGCCTGATTAAAGCAGCCTGTGCCCAGGTGAACTGTGAATTAGGTGAAATGCCGCAGCTTGAAGCCGATGCCATTATAGCGGCTGCCCACAAAGTCAGTGGCGGTGAATTTGATGCGCATTTTCCGATAGATATTTTTCAGACCGGCTCAGGCACCAGCACTAATATGAATGCAAATGAGGTAATTTCACATCTTGCCAGTAATGCCGATTTAAAAATTCACCCCAATGACCACGTGAATATGGGGCAAAGCTCTAATGATGTAATACCGACGGCGATTCATGTCAGTGCCAGTTTGCAAACTACCGGGCAGTTAATACCTGCGCTTTCACACCTTAAAAAAACCATAGATAAGCGCTGCAAAGAATTAAGTCAGGTGATTAAAACCGGCCGCACCCACTTAATGGATGCAATGCCGGTAAGCATGGCACAGGAAATGGGAGGCTGGTCTGCACAACTGGGTTTAGGCATAGAACGCCTGCAATCCAGCCTGCCTCGAATCAGTGCTCTGGTGCAGGGCGGCACGGCGGTGGGCACGGGTATCAATGCGCACAAAGATTTTGCAGAGAAATTTGTGGCACAAATGAGCCAGCTTAGCGGGCATAATTTCACCAGTAACCCGAATAAATTTGAGGGTTTAAGCTCTCAGGATGCAGCGGTAGAACTCAGCGGCCAGTTAAAAACCATTGCCGTGAGTTTAATGAAAATTTCCAATGACCTGCGCTGGATGAACTCCGGGCCACTGGCGGGCATAGGTGAAATTGCTCTGCCCGCATTACAGCCTGGCAGCAGTATTATGCCTGGCAAGGTTAACCCGGTAATACCAGAATCTATGACCATGGTCTGTGCACAGGTTATAGGTAATGATGCCACTATTACCGTGGCGGGGCAGGCGGGAAACTTTCAGCTGAATGTTATGTTGCCGGTAATCGCCTATAACTTATTACAGAGTATCGAAATACTCAGCAATGCCGCACGGATGATGGCGGATAAGGCAATTAGCGGATTTAGTGTTAATCAGCAGAATATTGATGCAACTCTGGCTAAAAACCCGATTTTAGTCACCGCACTCAACCCGGTGATTGGATATGAGCTGGGTGCAAAAATTGCAAAAACGGCTTACGCCGAAGGCCGCGCAGTTATAGATGTAGCTGAGCAGATGACAGATTTATCACGCCATGAATTAGAAAAATTACTGTCACCCGAAAAACTGACGCAGGGGGGGATTTCAAGCTAAGATAATCAATAGCATCAACCAGGCTTTAATCAGAGGTTCCCCAGGGTGGCTGGAACTCCCCTATAAAAAGAGGGGGATTGAGGAGGATATAAATAAATATGTTAAAAAACATTCTGGCTGTGATCGGCCTTTTGAGTTTAATTGCAGTAGCCATCATCATAGTTAAAGTACAGCCTGTTTTGCAGAAAATGGATGATTTTGATGAGAAGGCTCTGGATACCTACGTTCGCTTTGCTGAAAAACTTTATGAATCCGGCTCTGCTGTTGAAGCAATGGTAATAAAAGTTGCGGTAAAAGATGGCGTTAGTGCAGAAGATCTTGATATATCAATTCTCTCAATTGCAAATGAATTAAATATTAAAAATGTTGGCGATCTGCCTCTGTCTGAACAGGTAGAATCTATGTCCGGCAAACCCTACCGTTATGTAAAAATTTACTTATTCTGCAATGCCATGACAGCGGCCAGTATGTTGAATTATGGTGATGCCTTTTCAAGTTTTTTACCCTGCCATATATCAGTAGTTGAAGATGAACAGGGAAAGCTCTGGATCTATACTATGGATATGGATTTAATAATTTATGGAGGCAGGCCGATTCCACCAGCATTAAAGGCAGAAGCGATTATTGTACGTGATGCATTAGGTGAAATTATGCAGCGCGCGGCAGAAGGTGATTTTTAATGTAGGGGAACCTGCAGCAAAATGTCTTAAATGGCAGGGCTGAAAATTTATGGATAATATGATTTCCAAAATTGAAATGCTGAATGATATTGGCATTGCCCTGTCGGCTGAAAAAAATAGTCAGCGGGTGCTGGAAATTATTCTTGATGGTGCAAAAAAACTGACCAATGCAGATGGTGGAAGCCTGTATACATTAAATGATATCGATGAACTGGTGTTTGAAATTGTATCCACAGACTCGCTGGATATTCATATGGGCGGCACCACCGGCCAGGCAATAAAGTTCAGCCCTTTACCACTGCATGTTGAAGGCCATAAAAATTTATCGATGGTGGTTACCAGTGCTGTTTTAAATGACAATACCATAAATATTCATGATGCCTACCATGCAGATGGTTTTGATTTTAGCGGTACGCGTAAGTTCGATAAAAAAATTGGTTACCGAACAAAATCCTTACTCACTATTCCGATGAAAAATCACAAGGCTGATGTTATCGGAGTGTTGCAGTTAATTAATTCCACATCTTATGATACAGGTGCAGTAGTTGATTTCTCTGATGAAGATCAGAAACTGGCAGAATCTTTAGCATCCCAGGCCGCAGTAGCACTCACCAATAAAAAATTAATTGAAGAACAAAAGGCACTGTTTGAATCTTTTATAAAATTGATTGCAACCGCGATTGATGAAAAGTCTCCCTATACCGGTGGCCACTGTAAACGCCTGCCGGAACTTACCCTGATGATTGCAGATGCCTGCCATAAAGATTTAAATGGGACATTAAAAAGTTTTTCAATGACCGATAAAGACCGTTATGAATTAATGATAGCGGGCTGGTTGCATGATTGTGGCAAAGTCACCACACCAGAATATGTCATTGATAAAGCGACTAAATTACAGACTATTTATGATCGAATTAATACGGTGAATGTTCGTTTCGAGGTTTTAAAACGTGATGCAAAAATAAAAATGCTGGAAATGCAGCTAGCTGAAAAAGATCCGCCAGAAAAAGATTCGCCAGAAAAATATTCGGATGAAAAATCCTGCAAAGAATATGCGGCAACCATTAAACAACTGGAAGACGATAAAAGCTTTATCGCTATTGCCAATATAGGCAGTGAGTCTATGTCTGAAGCGAAAAAAAACCGCATAAGAGAAATTGCCGGTTATCAGATAAGTGATGGAAAAAACGGTACGCAAAACTTTTTTAATGAAGATGAAATTAAAAATTTAACGGTTTCCAGAGGTACCTTAACGGATGAAGAACGGCAGGTAATCAATAATCATATTTCTGTTACCATAAAAATGCTGGGGCAGTTACCTTTTCCAAAACACCTTGAGAATGTGCCGGAGTATGCGGGTGGTCACCATGAACGCATGGATGGAAAAGGCTATCCGCAGGGGCTCACCCGGGATCAAATGTCGTGGCCTGCGAGAATAATGGCAATTGCAGATATTTTTGAAGCACTGACTGCAAGAGATCGGCCCTATAAAGATGGAAAAAAACTCAGTGAGTGCCTGAATATTTTAGGCCAGATGAAACTGGATAATCACATAGACCCGGAAATTTTTGATGTGTTTGTGCGAGATAAAGTGTATCTGAAATATGCAAAAAACTTTTTAAGCCCGGAGCAGATTGACGAGGTGAAGCACAGTAAAATTCCTGGCTATGCTGGTGATTAAATTGTGTGCTTTAGATGTTCTGCTG
>QIDK01000037.1 GCA_003228405.1 Gammaproteobacteria bacterium
TAACTCGCTGGGCAGAAGACTTTTCATGGAATCAGATATGCGCAATCAGTAAGCATATGGAAGCCTATACCGCCACCCAGGGGACGGTTATTTTTGATGAGGGTTCAGAAGACAATACCATGGCGATTGTTATAAAAGGCAAAATAGACATTATCAAAAAAGAGTCTGGCTCAAAGGTGAATATTATTGCGTCTATTTTCCCCTCGCAAAGTTTTGGTGAAATGTCTTTAATTGATGGTGAAGCAAGATCTGCACAGGCTGTAGCTGCTGGCGATGTAGACATGCTGTTTTTATCTAAAGAAAAGCTGTTTGTTTTACTCGAACAAAACCCAAAGCTGGCATTTAAACTACTATTGATAATTTCTCAAATGCTAAGCCAGCGCCTGCGTAGAACCAGCGGTAATCTGGTGGCTCAGTTAAATAAAGTTTAATCACTATTCGGTCTGGTGTTTTATACACAAGACCGGAGAAGAACCTTACAATCTGTAAACCTCCCCCTTTGAAAAAGGGGGAATGAGGGGGATTTTAAGGGTTCATTTTTTTGGCTCTATAAATACAGCCTGTTAACTTGAGTGATTTCAAATCTCCCTTATTTCATTGAAACTATATTTATAATACTTTCAATGGCTTAGAGCTTAACTTACTGGCATCAGGCAAAACCGTATTTCTGCTAAACAAGGGGCATTCAGCCACCCGTGTTTTACAGGCAGGCGCTTTTTGTTGATATATATCAATGCCAGATTTAATTCAACTGATTAAGATTCCATTCAATGCAGGGCAATGCTGGTAACACAGATTGCTTGAACTGATTTCCTGGGGAGCGCAAACAAACTAGCGTTGCCTCAGAGTAAAAGAATTTCCTGTGGGAGCGCAAACGAGACTAGCGTTATCTCACAGAGTAGAAGAATCTCCTGGGGGAATACAAACGAAATTTGTGTTATCTCGGGATAGAAGAATCTCCTGGGGGAATACAAACGAAATTTGTGTTATCTCAGGATAGAAGAATTTTCTGGGGGAATACAAACGAAATTTGTGTTACCTCAGGATAGGAGAATCTCCTGGGGGGGAGTAAAGAGCGGGTCACCACACGATGGTGGCCAGCTCTTTTTTTTGCCTAAATTTCTGCACCATGTGGAACATTTTTGCTAGAATCATTTTTTTAACATATTGAGTTGTTATGAGCGTAGAAGACGAAATTACTGAGAAATTACAGCTGGCGCTGAATCCAGTTCATCTTGAGGTAACGAATGAAAGTCATATGCACAACGTTCCCCCCGGTTCTGAGTCGCATTTTAAAGTCGTTGTGGTATCTGATGAATTTAATGGTAAATTGCTAATAGCCCGCCACCGTCTGATTAATAAGGCGCTGGCCGAAGAGCTTGCGGGCCCCATTCATGCACTCGCACTGCATACTCTAACTGCGCAAGAATGGGCCGAGAAAGGCTCGGCTCCTGAATCCCCGCCCTGTATGGGGGGTGGCAAATAAGATCTTACCTTTATTAGGCTTTTCATATAAACTCAGTCTATAAAAGAATTTTGTAAGTTTCAGCAGTAAGCCATTATGCCGACCACGCCAATTAAACTGTCCGCCCTGAAAACAGCCTGTAAAAGCTGTAGTTTGCATGACCTGTGCCTGCCATTAGGCCTGGATATGGGGGATATAGACAGGCTCGATGAAATTATTAAACGTAACCGGCCATTGCATAAGGGCGAATACCTGTTTAATACAAGTGATGAGTTCACATCTATTTTTGCGGTACGCAGTGGTTCAATTAAAACATTCACTGAAAGCGAGCAGGGTGATGAGCAGATTACCGGCCTGTATTTACCCGGCGAACTCATTGGTCTGGATGCAATCCATAGTGGCAGCCACCCCTGTTCTGCTATTGCCCTGGAAACGACCAGCCTGTGTGAAATGCCATTTGAGACCCTCGAAGATCTGAGTGGTGAAATTCCCGAATTACATCATCAGCTGTTTCGCATTATGAGTAAAGAAATTGCCAATGATCAGTCTTTATTAATGCTAATGGCACAGAAAAGCGCCGACGAACGGCTGGCAGCATTTCTGGTTAATCTGTCAACCCGCCTTAAAGCGCGTAATTTTTCTGAAACTGAATTTAACCTAAGTATGTCGCGCAAGGATATTGGCAATTATCTGGGCTTAACGATTGAAACCATTAGCCGTACTTTCAGCCGGTTTCAAAGTGAGGGCATTTTGTCGACACAGCGCAAATATGTAAACATCCATGATCTGCAGGCTCTAAAAGCACTGGCTGGGCTTTCCAGTAATTGCACCAAACCGGATTGCCCTGGTAAGACTGCGTAGGTGTGATTTAATAATAAAAGCGGGTGCTTGCGGTGCCCTGCCGTTGCCGGTTAAAGTCATACGCTTTCCCTGAAGAAAGAAATCAGTTAATACCATACTCTGCACGATAAAAGCGCATGGCATCCAGCATTTCTTCATCACCCTTGTTCTGCAGATATTGAATCAGGTGTTCCATGCCAATAATGCTGAATACTTTCATGCCATAATCTTCCTGCAGCTCCTGCACGGCAGATCGATTACCTGTGCCTTTCTCCTGGCGATCTAATGCAATCAACACACCCACGGCCGTACCATTGTTCTGGTCGATAATATCAATTGCCTCACGAATGGCGGTGCCTGCGGTAATAACATCATCCAGTAGCAGTACCTGACCTTCAATTTTAGAGCCTACAATGGAGCCGCCTTCACCGTGATCTTTAGCTTCCTTACGATTAAAGGCATAGGGAATATCCAGGCCATGGTCTATTTGCATAGCCATGGTGGTGACAGCAACCAGAGGGATGCCCTTATAGGCAGGGCCAAATAAAATATCGTATTTTATGCCGCTATCAATAATTGCCTTGGCATAGCAGCGGCCCATTTCAGCCAGTGCCTTGCCGGTATTGAACAGGCCGGCATTAAAAAAATAGGGGCTCTGGCGGCCAGATTTCAGTTTAAATTCGCCAAACTTCAGCACGTCATATTGTAATGCCAGTTCAATAAAGTTTTTCTGATAATCTTTCATGCTTTACCTATAATGCCTGATCAAGGTCCAGGTTGAATTTATTAAATGCGAATTATATCAGTTAACACCAATGGAATCCGTGCCGCCGCTCGAAAAGGTTTTTTTGACTGGCTCAAAAAACAGCAAGCAGATGTGGTCTGCATTCAGGAAACCAAAGCGCAGGTTCACCAGTTAGAAGATGAGGTTTTTCATCCCCGCGGATATTACTGCTATTATCATGACGCGCAGAAAAAAGGCTATAGTGGTGTAGCGATATATTGTAAGCAAAAACCCAGAAAAGTACATATGGGAATAGGCCTGCATGATGTCGATCTGGAGGGCCGGTATATAGAAGTAGAGTTTGAAAAGATCAGCGTGATATCTCTGTATATGCAATCCGGATCATCTTCTGAAGAAAGGCAGGAGGTAAAGTTTGATTTTATGAGGCGTTTTATGCCTTATTTACATAAGCTCAGACGTAAACGCCGGGAGTTTGTAATATGTGGTGACTGGAATATTGCCCACAAACAGATCGATATAAAAAACTGGCGCAGCAACCAGAAAAATTCTGGCTTTTTACCAGAAGAAAGAGCCTGGCTTAGCAAATTATTTGATGAAGTTGGTTATGTTGATGCGTTTCGAGTGGTGAATCAAAAACCACATGAATATACCTGGTGGAGTAACCGGGGACAGGCATGGGCTAACAATACCGGCTGGCGAATTGATTATCAGATTATTACCCCGAAACTAAAAGACACAGTGAAAATGACGCATATATATAAAGACGAACGCTTTTCAGACCATGCTCCATTAATTATTGATTACGACCATATCCTGGAATAATTTTAAAAATATATGTCAATGTTCAGTCATTCCAGTAAACATTATAAACATAGCTGGCGCGAATCAATCGCGGTTTATGCAAGGCCCAAAGTTATCGCCATGCTGTTTCTGGGGTTTTCCGCGGGGCTGCCCTTTTTGCTGGTATTCTCAACCCTCGGTACCTGGCTAGCCGATGAAGATGTAAGTAGAACCACCATCGGCTTTTTTAGCTGGATCGGCATTATGTATTCCATTAAGGTTTTCTGGGCGCCTGTGGTTGACAGGGTTCCATTGCCGATTTTGGGTAAATTACTCGGCCAACGCAGAAGCTGGTTGCTGCTGGCGCAATCGGGTATTGCAGGTGGGCTTTTGTTGCTGGCTTATACAACACCAGCAAATAATTTACAGTTATTTGCGATGCTTGCATTGCTGGTTGCATTTTCTTCTGCAACCCAGGACATTGTGATAGATGCCTATAGAATTGAAGCGATAGAAAAAGAATATCAGGCCGCTATGGCTGCAAGCTATGTGCTGGGTTATCGTTTTGCAACCCTGGCGGCAGGTGCCGGAGCATTATATATAGCAGACTTTGTAGACTGGCGGGTAGCCTATATTACGATGGCAGCCTTAACCTCAGTTGGTATTGTGACTACCTTTGTTATTCGAGAACATGCACGTCAACTGGAAGCCGATACACTGGCGCGTGAAGAGCAGCTAATCAGTCAGGTCGAAGAAGTGGCTCATCTGCAAGGTTCGTTACAAAGATTGACAGAATGGTTTTTAGCCGCAGTCGTAAGCCCGTTTGTTGATTTCTTTAAAAGTAAAGGCAGGTATGCGCTGCTGATTTTATTATTAATCAGCACCTATCGTATTACCGATATTACAATGGCGGTCATGGCTAACCCGTTTTATCTCGACCTGGGTTTTTCTAAAACCGATATAGCCAACGTTTCAAAACTATTTGGTTTTTTTCTAACGATTGCAGGCGCAGTATTTGGTGGTGTACTGGTAATGCGCTTTGGCATTATGCGCATAATGCTGGCGGGTGGCCTGCTGGTGATTGGCAGTAACTTTCTATTTGCCCTGTTATCAACCATGGGTACGAATATTATAATGCTGGCAGTGGTAATCGGCGCCGATAGTTTTGCCGGTGGCATAGCGATAACCGTTTTTATTGCCTATCTCTCCAGCTTAACCAATAAAGCCTATACAGCAACCCAGTATGCATTGTTTAGCTCGTTAATGACCCTGTTCCCGAAAATAATTGCCGGTTTCTCCGGTGTAGTTGTAGATGCATACGGCTATTTTGCATTTTATATCTATACATCTTTACTGGGCCTGCCGGCTATAATTATAATTATTTATTTAATCAAAAATAAGCGCAACAGTTAAAACAAGCAATGCCTGAATTCACCCTGTTGCCACCGCTATCTTTATATATTCATCTACCCTGGTGTG
>QIDK01000260.1 GCA_003228405.1 Gammaproteobacteria bacterium
CTACCGCCTACAAAAATAGCGTACATTCGCGTTTATTTGCGGTAAAAATGCCTTTATCTTTTTGACTTTAATGGTTATTTTATGGGGATAGTTCAGGGACAGAGCGCCCCATACCAATTAAAAATGGGCGGCGGTCTTTCCCCGTTGGAGATGTGCCTGAGCTGTGTAGTTTAAATTATATAATTGTGTGTTTTCTTTTATTCCAGTCACAAAAAAAGCCGGTAAATCCCGGCCTTTCTTACATCTAACAAAAGCTAAAAATTAAGCTTTAAATTTAGACGCGTTATCTGTGTTGTGATCACTGCCATCTTCGAAGCCAGCATCATAAGCTTCGTTAGTCCGCTGCTCTTCACGCTCCGGGTTACATACATAACCACCCTGCCAGCCCTGGATGTACTCTGGATTAATACCATCTTTTTCCAGTTTAACAACTGTATCGTAATATTCTTGGTTCATAGCTTACTCCTGGCAAAGACCATGTTTAATTCACACCGTTGGCTTAAATTACCAGCGACACTTAAAATTTGTAAATTTCGAAAAGACTCAAATAGCCTGTTTCACAATGGGCGATATTATAGCAGACATACAGGTCGTCTATATATCCCGATAGGGAGGGTTGCCCCCTGTATTCCTGTTTGGATTGAGGATTTTAAGGCTAAAACATCAGAAATCAAGGCAAATTTTGCAGGTTCTGAGAAATAGCAGAACTAAAAAGACTAACGAGCCTCTGATTAAGTATATGTTGCTTAAGCTTTACAGGTTAGTTTGTGATCAGGTCAGGTCTGTAAGCCTCTCCGGGCGTGACACATGAGGCATTGTAGACTTGATTAGAGGTTTTCTGGCTTGCCTTTAACCCTATATATCATTGGTTTATGTGGAGGGGGAAAAGCTGTTAGAGTAGTTAAAAGTAATGAGAAATATTCTCCAGTTAAATTATATAAATTAAGCGTTTTAAAGAGGTTTAGGCATGTCTGAAGATGCAACCATTATTGATTCTGGCTTAGCCAGTGGCTTTGCCGCATTTGAATCAAGAGATTTTACCCAGGCAATGCGCCTGCTACTCCAATTTGCAGATAAAGGTAATGCAGAAGCTCAGCATAAAGTCGCGATTATGTATCAGAATGGCCTCGGCGTGGTGACTAATGATGAAAATGCCTTTAAATACATGAAGTTAGCTGCAGAGCAGGGCGATGCGATTGCACAGCATGGCCTGGGTTTTATGTATATGGAAGGTGAATGTGTAGAACAGAATTTTGCCGATGCGCTGATCTGGTTCAAAAAAGCAGCAGAACAGGACATGCTGGGCTCAATGACGACGATTGCGATGATGTATGAAGAAGGCAAGGGCGTGGAGAAGAATCAGGAGATTGCACAGGAATGGTATAAAAAAGCAGGCTTTTAACCTGAGATACCTACCCCCCACAAAAGCGATATAAAATTAAATAGATAACGCATTTTGTCCGCAGTTATATCTCTTATGTATCACTGAGCCAGCCGCATCGCGTCTTGATAATAGCGGATTATTAGCAGTGATATTCGCCCTGTAACTGAAACTTTTCAACCACAATCTCATCTCATAGCCTAATCAGAGCTCTCTGGCCCGAATGGCACTTAACTCCAGACTGATTTAAAACAAAAGGCCACCACATAGAAGCAGAGTACCCGGAGAAAACTGCTGCAACTGGATGTAGATCATGCGTAGCGGACACACCACCAGGTTACCCTCTGTGTTCTCTGAGTCTCTGTGGCAGGAAGTTTGTGCTTTAAGAAGGTGGCACTCACTACTGGCCCTGATATCCATGAAATATTCGTGTTAATGTCATTCCTGCTGGTCAGATGTAAACCAGGGCCTCAGTAAACATAACTTCGGATTTTTCATGCGTTCAGTTAAAGGGTTATATTTTGTACTCATATTTGTTCTTATACTGAGTGTCTGGCTTGCTCGTACACAATTAGCTGGATTTGGTTTAACATATTTTATGCAGAGCTCTGGCCTGATAGATATCACGGCTGATATTCACCATCTGGGCCTGAATCAGAGCCAGTTATCAAAACTTAAATTTTCACTACAAAATGAAACCAGCCTGCTTCGGCTTGAAGCCCATGACATAAGTTTGAGCTATAACCCGGATCAGCTGAAACAGGGGAGAGTAGGTAGCGTTACCATAAAAAACCTTGTGCTAGGTTACGAGACAAAGCCAGACATAAAACCTGAACCCAGCAGTCACTCGCCTGCAATACAGCAGGCACTGGAACCACTAAAAACAATCGCCGCTCTTAGGCGAGCCTTACGTGAATATATTGTTTTTAATTCTCTCATAGTTGAGCATATAATTCTGCTGGGAGATGAATTTTCTGTGCTTGAAGCCAGACCTTTAAAATTTAATAGCAGAAATGATAACGGGGTACTCTACGCTGTTTTATCAATATTGAATGGGCCTTCAGCTAGCCAGAATAAAAATGTAAGACAGCTTGTTATCACAATGCCGGTAGAAGACTCTTTAGAAATAAAGCTAGGGTTTTCTGAAGCAGCTGAAGCCGCCGCAAAGCTGGAGCTGAATATTAAAGACGAAAAAATAACGGGGCAATACCATTTTAATCCTGCACCCCTGCAACACTGGTTACAGGCTGCAGTAGATATACCGGCTTCTGCCAGTAAAGTCATAAATGAATTAAGCAGCATAAACGGAAGTTTTATATTCAATCTAGAGTCAAATAAACAAATCATATCAACTATTACTGCCAATACAGATAAACTGGATTTTAAATCGTTTAGTGCAGAAAAAATTGCAGTTAAATTAATAACGAGTAACGCAGTAAGTAATCCATGGCATATTACAAAAGTAGTAAATGGATCTTATATTAAAACCAGAAAAATGAGTTATGGGGATATTGCACTAGACGGAAATCCAGTAAATATACAGGGAGAGCTGACAAAATCGGCAGACAACTGGAAGTACAAGGGCGAGAATAGTTTAGAATTGTTTGCCATCACTTACCATAAACAGGTATTACAGATTAAAGATATTACACTTGCTATAAATGCCAGCCCAGATTATTTAAAAGCAGATGGATATTTTTCAACGGCAGGTCTGCCAGCACAGTTTACGTTTTCACTGGATAACAATTTAATAAAACAGCAGGGCCGACTATCTGTGACTTCAGTGGAGCCCATAGAATTTAATGTGAATGATAATAAACTTAGTCAGTTATTTAACTTATGGCCTTATCCATTTGATCTTCTGGTGGGAAATATAAACCTGGCAACCTATGCTACATGGTCTAAAAAAGATGATTTTAAATTAAACACACACATACAGTTTGATAATGTGGGTGGGAGCTTTAATGAGCTGTTATTTTCGGGGCTTTCATTTAATCATGAACTTAATGTCCTGCCTGAGATCTATTCAGTTAATGCAGGAAAAATTAATTTAAAAAGTCTGGAAAGTGGTGTTACAGTTAGTAATATCAGCACAAATATCTCATTAAAATCTGCTAATAGTGAGTCATTGCCCTGGTTTTCTATTCAAAATCTTCAGGGTGACATATTGGGTGGACGCTTTTCAGTTGATGACTTTATATTTGATTTAAATAAGCCAGAAAACAGCTTTAAGGTGATGGTAAATGATATTGATCTGGAAAAAATAGTTGAAACCCAGCAATTTGAAGATATCATGGCGACAGGAAAACTTGATGGTAGTTTTCCTGTTAAGATCACTGAGAAAGGAATCTCAATAGTCGGTGGTGCGTTTAATGATGGTGTTCACACAGGAATAATTCAGTATAATCCGGTGGCTGGTGCAGATCAGATGAGACAGAACCCACTCACAGGAATTGCGCTGGATGCGCTCAGGGATTTCCGCTATAGTTATTTAGCTGCAGATGTAAATTTTACACCTGAAGGCAAGCTGACAGTCAAACTTCAGTTAAAAGGTACCAGCCCAGAGCTAGATACGGATCGGCCGGTGCATTTGAATATAAGTACTGAACAGAACCTGTATGCCTTACTAAAAAGTTTACGTTTTGCTGAGAGCGTAGATGAAAGCATTGATGACAGAGTACGACGTCAATACGAAAAAAACGAAAGTAAAAACTAACCTGGTTAAAATATCATGCTAAAACAATTGCCAATATTAATGATAAGTGTATTTCTAGTCAGTTGCTCGCCTACCATTAAGATAGAAGCACCAGACAAGCCCATTACCATTAATCTTAATGTTAAAATAGAACATGAAATTCGCGTTAAAGTAGATAAACAACTGGAAAAAGTGTTCAATGATGACAGCGGCTTATTCTAAGTAAACCATACATAAGGGGGAGAACAAATAATGAAAATTATCTTAGCCATATTCACAGGTTGCCTGCTGCTTATAGCTCAGCCCGTATATTCAATTGACTTGCAAACTGCCAAGAGCCAGGGTGTGGTTGGAGAAACACCTGGTGGATACCTGGAGCCTGTAAAGCCTCCCTCAGCAGATGTAAAAGCATTAATTAATAAAATTAATTCTAAACGTAAAGTTAAATATAAAGAAATTGCAGCGAGTAATAAAACATCGTTAGCCGAGATTGAAAAACTGGCGGGGAAAAAGGCAATGGAAAAATCAAAACCGGGTAGTTATATTAAGCAGGGTGGAGCCTGGAAGAAAAAATAACAGGGTCATTTTTCATTATTTCTAATGTAAGGCACTTATTTAAGGCTGATATAATACTAAAAGGCGCCACAGAGGTGCAGTGTGCACAGATAAAACAGCTGTTTTTGCAGAGACAGGTTTCTCTAAAAGCAAAAAGCATATTTACCGCAAATGAACGCTAATATACGCAAATGATTTCTCCTGCGCCCGCAAAATTAGTGCCTTGCACGTCAAAGTAAAAACATTAATCAGAGGTTTCCCAGGTGTTGTGCCTCCTGAGAAGTATATTGGTCATAAAAATATATAGGGCTTGCTTATCCTGTACAGAGCTGGCGCACAACAAAAAAATGCGTGCTTTGCGTTCATTTGTGGAAAAATGCCTTTAATCTTTTGATTTTTAAGCGTACTTCGTGGGGATGCCTCAAACTCTACACCTCTGTGGCAAGAGTTTTGTGCTTAAGTTATGTGCCATTCGGCTCAGGCCTCTTGATCAACACTGGATGACCTGTTTATATCTATGCATATTTAATAAGCTACTCGCCACAAAGAGATGGATCGGCCCAAAAAATATATATAACTGATAAATGTACAAATAAATATTATTTTTAGATTATACATTTTAATGTCCTTTGCAGCTCTGGC
>QIDK01000087.1 GCA_003228405.1 Gammaproteobacteria bacterium
GATGTATTATACGGCTCGCTTCGCATTGCACAAATATTTCGACAGCTAAAGCTACCGCCTGCAAAAGTAGCGTACATTCGCGTTTATTTGCGCTAAAAATGCCTTTATCTTTTTGATTTTAATGGTTATTTTATGGGGATAGCTCAGGGGCAAGCCTGTAAGCCCCCTCGGGCGTGACCTGAAGAAATTATAGACTTGATCAGAGGTTCCCTAGCACTTTCTCAGCCATAGACACTGCCTGACCTAGATAGCCAGTTCCAAATATATTCAGATGATTAATAATGTGATATAGATTGTAAAAAGTCCTGCGCACAGCAAAACCCTCATCCAGCGGCCAGGCTTCATTGTAGGCCGCATAAAAGCGCGCATCAAACCCACCGAATAGCTGCGTCATGGCAATATCCGTCTCCCGATCGCCATAATAAAAAGCGGGATCATAAATCACCGGCGTACCATCCGCCAGCGCTGATGCATTGCCACCCCATAGATCTCCATGCAACATAGACGGCTGCGGGGTGTAGCTAGTAAATAACTGAGAAAAATTGAGCAGTAATTTCTCGACAACGGGTGACAGGGTTGCGCCATACCCATTGTGCTGGGCCAGCAGTAGCTGAGGCAGAAGACGTTGCTCACGCCAGAAATCCACCCAGTTATCTGTTGGCTGATTATGCTGGGGTGTAGAGCCAATGGTATTATCACGCTGCCAGCCATATTGACTGCAGGTGATACGATGCTGGGCGGCCAGTTGCTGCCCGAATAGTGTTGCATCAGGGCGTCCGCTGAGCGGTAGATATTGCAGCACCAGATAAGCCTGTGATTCTGTATGGCCATAACACACAGGCTCTGGTACAAGAACTGTGCCCTGTGTGTGCATTTCCTGCAGCGACAGGGCTTCACTTGCAAACATATCGCCATGCTTAAGACTGTTATGTTTTACAAAATAACAGGTCTTGCCATTACTGACTTTATAAGCGTCATTAATACAGCCACCCCCCATGCTTACATGTGAGCTAATAGTAAAATTCTGTTGCGTGTGGTCACTAATGTCTTTCGACAGTTGTTGCCAGAAGTTCATAGCTGCACCTGCGTTGCAAAAAAATAGTGGTAACTGTGTGGCTGTCTATTTTATTCTTGTTACAATCTAATATAAAGAGCATCACTACTGGCTATGCCAGCAGTGTAAACTAACGGGAAGTAATTATGTCAGATCAGGATAATACCCCCAGTCGTGATGAGATAGCTAAAGTTGTGCATGCATTTTATAAAAAAGTGATTCAGCACCCACAGCTTGGACATTTTTTTGAACACATTAATGACTTTACAGAACATGAAAAGCGCATTGCGGATTTCTGGTGGATCAGCATGGGCGGAAAGCTGGAGCAGGCGCCTAAAATTGATATGACAGGCAAGCATTTTCCATTGGGTATAAAACAGGCAGATCTGGAAACCTGGCTGGCCCTGTTCAGTGAAACACTCGGTGAAGAGCTGGCACAAAATAAGGCGCTGTTCTGGATGGACAAAGTAATGCTTATAGCCGCCCGGCTGAAACAGATTGTAATAGATAATCAGGCGCTGGGCGTGCAGATAAAATAGTCTGATAGTATGAAAGTATAAAAAAAGGCAGTTATGATGGCTTCAAATGACCCGCTTCTGGCGCATGCAGATCAGCGCAGGAAGCCGGAAATCATTATAATAAACTAAACTAGTTCTACGCCCCTGGCCTAACTCCCGACCCAACCAGAGAAACAGGTATCAATTATGGATATGGATACGAATAAACCGCTACAGGTCTCTTATACCATTGCTGAGGAAATTGCGAATACCGTTACGCATGGTTTTGGTATGCTGCTGAGTATTGCCGCTCTGGCGATACTGGTGGGTTTTTCCAGTACTAATGGAGATACCTGGCAGATTGTCAGCAGCAGTATTTTCGGTGCTACGCTGGTGCTCCTCTACGGAGCCTCCACGCTTTATCATG
This sequence comes from Gammaproteobacteria bacterium, assembly GCA_003228405.1. Classification (GTDB taxonomy): domain Bacteria; phylum Pseudomonadota; class Gammaproteobacteria; order SZUA-229; family SZUA-229; genus SZUA-229. The sequence goes on from QIDK01000087.1 coordinate 1,979, forward strand.
GCATACCCCATCCGCAATCAAGAGATATACTGCAAAAACTCGATCATGCAGCAATCTACCTGTTGATTGCAGGAACCTATACGCCTTTTTTGCTGGTGAGCCTGCGCGGTGCATGGGGCTGGTCATTGTTTGGCGTTATCTGGTCAATTGCCATTATCGGTATAGTGTTTGAATTTATTAACTGGAAACCGTTCCGGCGTATTTCCCTCGCTCTGTATCTGGGTATGGGCTGGATAGTCATTATAGCCATTGAGCCAATGCTCGAAAATGTAGCCAGCGGCGGTCTGCTGCTACTGCTTCTGGGCGGCCTGTCGTATTCGCTGGGCGTCATCTTCTATGTATGGGATAAACTCAGCTTTAATCATGCTATCTGGCACCTATTTGTACTCACCGGCAGCATATTTCACTTCTTTTCCATACTGTTTTATGTAATTCAATAGCCAGGCTAGCCACATAGCAGGTTTTGCAGGTTGGGCTTCGTACCTCACCCAACCTACAGCACAGGAAAGGCTCAGATACCACAACAGCTTATTTAAGTACCATTCAGGTAATAGCCTGAGATATCCCCTTGTGATGGACATAAAAATCAAAGTTCATTTAGGAAATAACCCCGAAGATAGCTCAGCTTCGCAGCCTGAAAGAATCAGAAACGCTAATCAGATACAGGATAAACCCAGGCCCAAAGTTCATCATATTCCTTATCGAGCCAGATTTCTCTGACATGTGCATTCAGCGTAGTTTTATTAACGATCTGTAAAATTTCCTTTGCGGAGCGCACATAGGCCCTGTCATTTATAACCTTTACTTTAGTGGTCTGTACGCTGCTTACTTCGATTCCATAGCGAGCTGCGAGGCGTTCGCGGGCACGAGCAATGGCAAGTTCTTCCTGAAAATAGCGGCCTTTAACGTGAGTTTTAGATGAGCCAACAGCGCCATCGCCAGGCTCAGTAATCCACAGGGGTTTTTTCTGTACATTTGTCTGATTGCAGGCAAATAGCAAAAAAACAGTGAATATAGAAGCCAGTAAATGTCTTATTTTCATAAAATGCTGATAAGTTAAGCGTAATTAAGAAAATATTAGCATAACCTGTATCTATAAAATGACCCTTTATCCCTACAAATACACCGTCTAAATAAGCCATTGCCAAATATCCTTTTCTCAGCTATGTTTCCATGATGAAATAAAGACAATAACTGAATGGAGAAACCAAGATGAATAAGGCTGGTTACCTGATCACTGGCATCGCAATGTCTACATTACTGGCAGCTTGCGGTGCAGAGAAAAAACAAAACGTATCAGATTGCGTATTCCCTGATTCGCCCGACACTGCAGCGCCTGGCTGGGTCTGTGATGAGCCTGTTGAAGGTGTAGAGGTTTCTGCGGTGGGTTCTGCACAGAAATCCGGTGCAGGCCATGACTTTATGAAACAGATGGCATCTACCTCTGCTCGTGTGCAACTTGCACAGAATATGAAAATTCAGGTTCGCAATATGATTAAGCAGTATATTGAAACTACGGGTGCGGCGGATACTGAAACCGTTGATAAGGTCATGACATCGGTAACTAAACAGATTACTAATGAAACCCTGATTGGCACAAAAATTTATAAAACACGCACCAGCCCGAGCGGCAGCCTGTATGTGCTGATTGGTATGGACGAACAGAGTCTTCAGCAAGCTACCGAAAAAGCGCTTAAAACCAGTATGAAGAATGAGCGTGCTCTGTGGCAACAGTTTAAAGCCAAGAAAAACCAGGATGAGTTAGCCGCTGAAATTTCCAAAATGGAAGGTAACTAGGGAACCACTGAACTTCAGACGCGAATTTGCCTCACAGGGATGTGAATTCGCAAAACATCGGCTACATCCGAATATTTAAAGGACTAACTATGCCTAAACAGCCCATACTACTCATCGGTGTCATTTATTTCAGTGCGTTGTCATTAATCTGTGCTGCGGGTGATCTCGATGACTTTAAACAGTGGAAGAAGCAGGAAACAGGCAATTTTCAGGAATACCGGGATAAACGGGATAAGGAATTCACCGGGTTTCTACAAAACCAGTGGCAGGAAATGCAGACATTTCAGGGGCTAGTTCGTGATAAAACCCCGAAGCCTGATCGAATGCCGGTTGCACCTGACAAGCCGCCAACACCCTCAGTTAAACCATTAAAACAGCCACAAACCAGACTACAGCCACCACCATCCCCTGTTACTGTAAAAACCCTCCCCATTAAACCCGTACCGGCACCTGTTAAGGTAGCCCCCTTAGCGGTAGTTAAAAAATATCAGGGCGTAAAAATTCAACTGGCATTTTATGGACAGAAGCTCGATTTTTACTATGACCCTAAACTCAGGCAAAGCCTGCAGCGCCCGATTAATGAAACAGCCATTAGCCGTATCTGGTCTACAATGAGTAAGGCAAATTATGAAAGTTTGTTAAAGCAGATTAATGCCCAGCGTAAACCCCTGGCCTTAAATGACTGGGGTTATGCCTTGCTAACCAATGCCATTGCACAGAAAGTACACCCGCAGAGCAAAAATGATCAGTCTATTTTTAACTGGTATCTAATGACAAAAGCAGGTTATAAGGTACGCATTGCCTATGACAGTAATTATGTTTATTTACTTATGCCATCACGGCAACAGTTATTTGCAGCGCCTTATTTTACATTTGATAATGTGCGTTATTACGCATTGAGTTTTGATGGAATAAAACAGAAACCCGGTCGCATTTTTACCTATAATGGAAATTATCCCGGATCAGATAAGCGCCTCGATATGAGCCTGAGCCGCGCTATTAACACAGGCAGGCAGCAAAAAGATCGCATTCTTAAGTTTGCCTACAAAGGCAAAACCTACCGTATTAATGCCGGCTACGATGAAGAAACAATACGCTATCTTAAAACCTATCCGCAAATGGATATTACACTTTATTATAATGCCGAAGTTAATCAGGCAACGGCCAACCCTCTACTAGAACAGTTAAAGCCGTTAGTAGAAGGAAAATCTGAAGAAGATGCGGTAAATTTATTATTACGCTTCGTACAAACTGCCTTTAAATATAAAACAGATGAGCAACAGTTTGGTATTGAAAACTACCTGTTTCCAGAAGAGACCCTGCACTATCCCTATTCAGATTGTGAAGATCGATCAGTATTATTTGCATGGTTAATTAAAAATCTACTGGGATTACAGGTAGTTGGTTTAGATTACCCCGGACATATTGCCGCCGCGGTTAAATTTAATGAAACTATAAGTGGCGATGCGATTATGTTTAATGGCAA
>QIDK01000195.1 GCA_003228405.1 Gammaproteobacteria bacterium
CGCGTTTAAGTTTTTCTGTAAGGGTGCGGCCAGTTTTTTTTCTGTTTTATCATTGGTGGCTTCAATTTGCTCTGCTGTGGCCTGCAGTAAATCGTAGGTGATGTATATGTGGTCTGATTCAATATGAACGTCTATAATGCCCATCATGGTTTTTAGATTGGTGATAATAATTTCCGACTGAGTTTCAGTTAAGGGTTCGCCTAGTTTAAGCGTTCGTTTTTTGATAACTTTATCGCCATGCTGGGTTGGTGATGGGTGACCGGGTGTGCCAATATATAAATGTGGGCTGGCGTTAAATCGGTCGCGGCATTGTTGCGAACAGAAGGCATATGTATGTTCCTGAAATTTTATGGCATGGCTGTTTGCGTCGACCATCATATGGCACACCGGATCGCATACTTTTTTTTCATCAGGATTAATCATGACTGTTTTTCTCCTTAATAAAAAATCAATTGACCTGACCCAGACACAATGAATCAGATGAAAAGAATACCTGTCTTATATCACAGAAGGTTAACAAAAATGGCTTCTTCTGTAGGAGTTAGCTTTAGCTGACGATGCGCCTGGCGATGCGAAGCGAGCCGATAAGTTTAACGGCTCGCTTCGCCATCATTATCGCCAGCTAAAGCTAACTCCTGTTGCTATTTTCTAATGCTTATTAGCAGGCTCCTTTTATTTCTGACTCAGTAATAAACTGGCCCGGCTAACTGGACATCAATGTTTCGCCGGCGCATCTTCAATTAGATGAGTCATGCTACTTGCATCGTGTTTTATTGCCTGCAGGTACGGCTGTAATAATTCATCTGTCTGTTGACGCGCTGTTTGCATTATAGCGGAGCCGGTGTTCGTTATGGGCCAGACTAATTCGGGTAAATCAGGTTCAATAACAATGATAATAGCACCACAACCACAGGGACAGCGTCTGAACACCAGCGGTTTTTCTGACAGGTACCAGGGGCGTTGCTGGTAGAGCAGCATATTAAGTATGGTGACCAGTGTCCATGGCTGGTGCATAATTTTTTTAAGCTCAGACTTGTCTGCGCTTCGCTGAGCTACGTGATGAATAATTAAAATATCAAGATCATGTGTGCAACAGATGGCATCGGTGGGCGCAAGATCAATCAGAGCTCCGTCACAATAATAATTGTCATCAATTTTTACCGGTTCATAAAATACGGGGATAGCTGAACTTGCTACTATGCGTGGTGCAAGTTCTCCCTGAGTAAAAATTTTCTTTTCACCTGTAGCGAGATTTTTGGCCAGTGCACTAAATGGAATTTTACATTCGCTGAAAGTTTGCACCTGTAGCTGTTGTTTACAGAATTTCAGGGCCGGTTCTGTCGATGACATGCCGGTAAAACCTTTCCATTGTTTTGTCACTAAAGACCATAAAAAACCTGTCCATGAAGGGGCCCAGAACTGTTTCTGTTTTACATTAAGCATCGCTTCAGACCATGCCTGCATATTTTTACCACTGGCAAAAACACCACCCACCAGAGCGCCAGCGCTGCAACCCGATACAGCCGAAATAGAAATACCCAGCTGTTGCAACGCCAGTATAAACCCGGTGTGTGCATAAGCACCGCGTATACCGCCAGAGCTGAGTACTATGCCGACTTTAGGTGCTGATTTTTTATTCGTGTTCATAATGGCCCAGGTTTAGCGGTTATGTTTTTATATGAGTTAATGTTAAATCCATAGCTCAAGTTGGTAATGATTCATTACGGCGTGCAATATATCACTCCTTGTTATAATGCCTTTTAATTCACCATCATACACAATGGGCATGGCACCGACACGTTGCTCAACAAACAGACGTGCAATATAGCGTATATCTGTTTCAAGGCTGGCAGTGAGCACGGGAGACTGCATCAGCTGTTCTACTTTATCACTCGTCCTGTGAGGGAGCGGGTTCTTTTTATAACGTTCATGCAGGCCCGCCATATATTCTAAAATATCCCGGTCTGAAACCATGCCGGTTACTTTCCCTGCGGATGAAATAACCGGCAGGTGGCGAAGGCGTTTTGTCTGAAACAGTTTTAATGCCTGGTCTACTGTCATAGAAGCTGTCAATGACACCACGGGGGAGGCCATTATCTGACGGGCAAAAAGAGCAGGGCCATTGTCGGGTAATTTTTCAATTGCCTGGTAAGCATAACTTGCAGCAGATGACTGCGGGTTTTTTTGTGACGTCTCTTTTAGTGTGTTGTCGTGTAGCTGCAGTTGCTCAAGATCAAGGGTTTTGCTTGCTTTAATCGGCGCAGTTTCTTTAATGTCACGTCGGTCAAAAATTTGCTCCAGTGGCATCAGGTCATGTTTGTTAGGCCCTTGAACATAAAAAAACATCAGCAACTGCCTCGCAGAAAATAGATTAATAACAACCCCAGTACTTACTCTACTCTACTGAAGTTAACCTGCCTGTTCATCGTCAACGCCAATTTCAATCACTGCTTCACTAAGGTAACGGTGTGGGGGAATCACCAGATTTGTTGGTGCTGGAACACTCTTAAAAACGCGTCCAGAAAAATCGAAGCGGGAACCATGGCAGGGGCAGTAATAGCCACCCATCCAGTCTGCTCCCAGGTCTTTTGGGGCAAGTTCAGGGCGGAAATGGGGTATACAGCCCAGATGAGTACAAACGCCAATCACAACCAGGTGTTCAGGGTGTAACGAGCGAGTTACATTTTGTGCGTAATCGGGTTGTTGGGTGGTGACGCTTGAATCCGGGTCACGTAAGCGCTGCAGATGTTCTGTTTTCTCCATCCGTTCCAGCATTTCTGGCGTACGCCGTAGTACCCAAACTGGCTGTTGACGCCATGCAACTGTAATCTGTCGACCGGGTTCAATTTTGCTGAAATCAACCGTAACCGCTGCACCTGCCACCCGTGCTCTCTGGCTGGGGTTCCATGAGTCGATAAATGGCCAGGACACGGCACCGAGTCCAATGGCACCGATGACACTTGTTGCTGTTACCAAAAAACGTCTTCGTGAATTTTCTTCTTTTTTCATATCATCACACCTACGTTAATTTATTAATGTGTGCTGCTAGCACCACCCTGATGACTAACAGAAAAGTTATAAATGGGTACCCATATGAGGGCAAAAAACCAGCCATAAGCATAAGTTTCAACTACACCCACTACAAAACTCTTCCAGCTTAGCCATTCAAATCCGGGTAGTAATGCTTGCCAGGACTGGTACATGGCATAATCCGGGAATATCAGATCAAAGCCGACACAGAGGATAAAACTGATTGCTAACAGCAGGCTGGTGGCATGACCGACTGCCTTAAGGGATATAAGTGAGTTCATGTTATTTCTCCTTTTATGAATTTATCCGGTTCAGCCTCAAATTTGTCCAGGCAGTCCCGGGAACAGAAACGATATAACTGCCCCTGGTGCATTTTTCCATAACCCTGTTCGGTATCTACAGGCATATTGCACACCGGGTCTGTATATTTCTTAATTTTTTCATTTTCATTGCCATGCGTAATCTTTGCACCACAGCCAAAGCGCATTACTACATAAAATACAACGGCGAAAGCCAGAAGTGACAATAAGCCTTCCATCATATTCTCCTATAGCTGGATATTTTACTGGTCGTAGAAGATCACATGGCATGCCAGTTAAATATTTGCCAGATAAACATTTGCCAGATAAATATTTGCCAGATAAATATTTGAGTTAGTTCTTTCCTTATCTTTTAGACAGATAATTATCATTTTCTATCTCTTTAGCGGCACAAAAACCATGCCACTTTATGCATAGCTGTAAAAAGCAGGCGCTTTATTGTTAGATTGATTACATTTTTTAATAAAGCATAAAATTAAGACTACCCAAAGCGCAGTAAGTGCGGTGAATAGTAAGAATTGTTGATGCAAATCAATAGCAAATATCCATATTCCCGGAACGTGGGTATTTATTCTTTCGGCGCCCGCAAAAACCAGATTTGATACAGAGAGATCAGAATCTGCCCTGCCCATGCCAGCCCGAGTACGGCACCGGCGGCCACTATTGTGTACGCGTAGATGGGGTCCCACTTGGTGAGAAACCAGGCGAGAATATCAGCCAGAATCGCCACAAAGGGTAGTAACATCAGTGTTGACTTGAACCAGTCGTTTGCAACCGCGAGGCGAAAAATCAGGCCGATTGAAAAGGCCAGAAGGCCTATACCAAACAGATGAATATGGGACAGTTTCATGAGTGTATGCAGGGATTCACCTGTATCAATATCCACCACTGTCTCGATACCGGCATAGCTGGAGAAGTCGGGTATATTTAATCCCGAAGCCGGGCTGTGGCATTGCAGGCAGCTTTTTTCCAGAACAGGCCGAATACGCGTATTATAGCCCTCCTCAGAACCCCCGCCTTTTAACCAGGCTACGATTTGATTACGGTCATCAGCCTGCTGGATAAAGCCAGCCATAGGTCCACGGATTGCAGCTTCCAGGCGAGTGCCACTGCGGTTTCCATAATAGGTTTCGGCGACATCTTCGATCGATAGACCCTGCTTACCGTCGTGACCTTCATGGCTGGTGTATAGATAGGTTAGCGCCATCAGGTAGCCGATGCCTACGAGCAGTAAAAATGCTGTATAGAGCAATTTCTCGCTCAGCGGACAATCATAAAAATAACGCTGTTTCATATGGCTTCTCCTTAACCATGCGTTAAAAAACTCAACGGAACAGAAATCTGACACAAATGGCACTTAACTTAAGCACAGGCCTTTTGTACAGAGAACACATAGTAACAAGCCGGGCGGGATAAAGCAGCACGGATCTACCAATTTCCTTAGTAACGGTTTCTCTGTACACTCTGCGCCTTTGTGGAGGCCTTTCATTTTAAAACAGACTTAGTTAAGCGCTATTCGGGGAATAGCCACTTACAAAAAAATTGAACACCTCGCTGAAAAAATATGGAGCTAATCAGAGAATCCCCAAGTGGAAATAATTTAATCATTTAAATATATCGCTGAGTTCACCAGACCGAAAACTTACGTGCTTTTTGTGGCATAATAGCGAAGCGCCACAAAAGGAGGTGTGTACTTAACCCAATTTAATTGACACCCCTCAAACTAAAACCAGGGAACCTCTGATTAAGTCTGGTTGATGAGATTGTTGTCAAAAAATTTCAGATACAAGACGAAGATTGCAGCTAATAGCCCGCTATTAGCACGTAGTAGCGGGAAGTTTTTGACAATAAGATCACAATCATGACTTGATCAGAGATTCCTTAGATAAGGATAGCTTTAAAATTTTAATCTACCATGGAAATGGTGATACATCTTTAATAAGTAATGACATTGTTGGTAGGAAATCATTAATGCATCACCTAATAAATAAATCAACCTGACCCTGCAGGTTCATTCGCGTTCATTCGCGGGCAATCTGCTGTTTGTTTTTAACCACCCTAACCTAAGATAAAACAATGTCAACATTCTCAAGCCTGCCCATATCAAATGAATTTGTAGCTAATCTCAAAACACTCGATTATCTGGAAATGACACCAATACAGGAAAAAAGCATCCCGCAAGTCTTAGCGGGTAAAGACATCATTGCCCAGGCAAAAACCGGCAGTGGTAAAACTGCGGCTTTTGCTATTGGTATATTAAATAAACTCAATGTTAAAAATTATTTAACTCAGGCACTAATACTCTGCCCCACTCGAGAACTGGCCGATCAGGTAAGCAAAGAAATGCGCCGCCTGGCACGACCAGTTGCCAATACCAAAATAACCACATTATGTGGCGGCACCCCCATTGTTCCGCAAACCGCATCACTTGAGCATCATCCACATATTGTTGTAGGCACGCCGGGCAGAATATTAAAGCACCTGCAAAAAGGCAGTTTAAATTTAGGCAAATTAAACACGCTGGTGTTAGATGAAGCCGACCGCATGTTAGACATGGGCTTTCTTGATGACATAAAACGCATCATTGATACGACCCCTGAAAATCGTCAGACCTTATTGTTTTCTGCAACCTTTCCCAATCAGATAAAAAAAATAAGCCGAACTATTCAAAATCAGCCTGTCGAAATATCCGTAGAATCCATTCACCAGGAAAGCAATATAAAACAGGTTTTCTATGAAATCGAAAAGCACACACGCAGCACTGTTTTAATTTCCTTGCTTCAACACTACAGCCCACAGTCCAGTGTTATTTTTTGTAATCGAAAACAACAATGCAAAGAACTGGCCGAAGAACTCTGGTCACTTGGCTTTCATGCGGTAGCCCTACATGGCGACCTTGATCAAAAAGAACGGGATCAAAAGCTGGTACAATTTTCAAATAAAAGCAGTTCAATTTTAATCGCCACCGATGTTGCCGCCCGCGGCCTGGACATAAAAGATTTAGAAGCGGTGATTAATTTTGAATTATCACCCGATCCAGAAATTCACATCCATAGAATCGGCCGAACCGGACGTGCAGGCAACGAAGGGATGGCGTTAAGTTTATTCACGCCTGCAGAAGCATCAAAAGTGAATGCGATTGAAGATTACCAAAAAAGCCCGATAAACTTTGCCAGCACAACATCATTAACCCCATCATCTGACCGTAAAATAAAGCCACCTATGAACACCCTGTGCATTAATGCGGGCCGAAAAAACAAAATTCGTGCGGGTGATATTTTAGGCGCTCTAACAAAAAACACCAATCTGGCTGGAAAACAAATCGGTAAAATTGATATATTTGATATTATCGCCTACGTAGCAGTGGAACAGGCCGTTACTAAACAGGCATTAAAAATATTATCTGATGGAAAAATAAAGGGCAGGAAATATCGAGTTAGAAAAATTTAACTGGATATGCAACTCACTAATATGTCAACATATGGTAATTTTTTCCTAAATATAGACAGTTATGTCTAGATCTGGGCATAATGCTTATATTTAGATTTTCTGTTTATTTCACTGTCTAGAAATTAAAAGGAGATAGATTAATGGCAAAAATTCACATAAGTTCATCAAAATATAGTGCGCCTGCAAAATTGCAA
>QIDK01000133.1 GCA_003228405.1 Gammaproteobacteria bacterium
CCACCAAATTGCCATTAGATAACACATTTACTTGTGTAGTGCTGCCATCACCTGCACCCGGGTTGGGGTCGAGCAATTCAAATGCGCTAAAACCAGTGCCGGCATCATTAACAATGGTTATATTTTTCGGGTCTATTAAAAGACTGCCTTTCAAGCCATTAATCGCAGACAGATCAGCAATGCCGGCATAGGTGTAATTTTTATTCTTCGCTGAAACTTCAGCTCGACCACCGTCCCCCTGTTGCTGACCACCCGTTGCACTGATTTTGCCGTAAAAACGTGTTTCGCCATCTGACCAGACAGCAACCGTACCACCATTACCGGTTTTTATAGCATCCGCTGTTAGTTCTGTGCCGCTGCTTATTGATGTTTTACTGGAATTGCGAATATCTGTTTCATTGCCTGAGAATCCACCGCCAATGCGAATATCACCACCATTCTGTGTGCCTGAAACATCAACCTTTGCTGCAACCAGATTAACTTTGTTAGCCGATATTTTTACTTTACCGCCCTGATTGCCGGTTGCCGAATAACGGCCTGAAGTAAAGATGCTTTCACCTGCATCAATATCAATGTTTCCAGCCTGAGCATTATTAGAATTAACGGCGATGCTGCTGGATGAAGTGGCCACTATGCGTTTTTTAATTTTGATATTGACCGTGCCGCCCTGCTCACTGCCATTAGCGCTAATACTGCTGCTGGCAATCAATGCATCGGCGCTGAGTTTTATATTTCCACCCTGTTTGCCATCGGCCTGGATTGTTCCCTGCTGAAAAATGACTGAGTTATTATTTTTATCACCATTGCCCGCGGCGCTAATATCAATATTGCCCGCCTTTGCACCATTGGCTGAAATGCTGCTTCCTGCGGTTAAATTAATATCATCCAGTGCACTCAGCACTACATTGCCTGCGCTGTCTGTTGAGATATTATTGGCATTAATGCTGCCCATATTGGTAATGCTGCCCGCAAAAATACTGGCACTGCCGCCCTGGGTTAATAACTGCCCCAGATTAATAACTTTGTGTTCAGGTGCCTGAATTTTAAAACTGATACTGGGGTCACTTAATGCACTTAAAGTAACACTCTTACCTGCGGCTAAAGTAATGCTACCGCCTTCTGTTTTTAACACACCTTCATTTTTTATACTGGGTGCAATTAATACAATTTCACCACTGCCAGTAGTATGAATAAAACCTTTATTTATTATTTCATTTATATTATCTGCATCACTAAAACGAAAAGTACCGTTAAGAAAATCCTGATCGGTTATATTTAAAGTCGAAGCCACAAAACCTGCGGTGTCTATTATCGCATTAGCCCCCACCAGCAAACCATTGGGGTTAATAACATAAACACGACCATTGGATGACAGAGTGCCCATTAGTGCAGTAGGATCAACACCCGTAACTCGATTCAATATAGAACTGCTGCTATTAATCTGAGCGAAATGAGTCAGCTCACCCGCATCAATATTAAACTGCCCCCAGTTAATAACTGTATTGGGTGCATTGGTAACGGTGAGACTGGTTGTTCCTAAACCATTAAAACTTGCCGTCCCCTGAGTAACAACAGGAGCCTGTGGATTTGCATTTAACAAAGACGTTTGCAATATAGCGGTAAAAAATATTATTTTATATTTTCTACTTTTACTGATGACCGTTCGATTGTTATCCATTTTACTGACTCTCACTTTATCTTATTTCACATTGTTCGGGATAATCTATATGCAAACCCTGATCCATAAAATCTAATAAATTTCTAAATGCCGGATTAAACTGATCAGGTGAAGGAACAGGATCATTCACCTGAAAATTCGGCTGCGACAATAAGCGTATAACACCTTTATTTTCATCTACTCTAACTGCCTCACCTGCACCTATATCTATTTTATTACCAAAAATATCTTTAATATCAATATGGCCATCATAAGCACTGACATAAAGACCAGGTTTATGTGCGTCATGATTATAAACCTCGCCTGTAAACAGGTTTTCGAAATCCACTTCTACTTTATCTGGACGCGGTGTAATTAGATTTTTAATTAGTCCAGATGGCTGATTTTGTGCAACAGGTTCTGTAAAATTATTAGCAACGTGATAATTATTTCCTGCCGCAATACTGAACTCAGTGCATTTTTTATTGCTATCTACTTTATCTTGCGCTATGTCTTCACACTTCAGATCAAGTACAATTTCACCCTTCCAGACACTCACGTCCATTCCTGTTGTTGATTCATCCGACAGGCTTTCATTACCTGCCACACAATCACCATCACATATAATATCAAAGCCAGTACCACGAATCCCTATGGTTGCCGTAACAGTTCTATATTTAACTTTTGAACGACTGGTTTTTGCAATTAGACCTGTCAACACACGGAAACCGCCTCTTATTAATTGCATAATAGATGAGTTCTGGTCTGGCTTTTTTATGCTGTAATTATATTGCTGAATATGAAAAACACTGTCTCTTGCCAGCGACATTCGCGATTTATCTGAGAATACCAGCACTCCGTAATCACGCTTTCCAGATATTACCTTATCGCCTTCGTATAGAGCCGCTCCTTTTTTAAGAAATCGTGTTTTCTCATTTTTATATCTGGCTCTTAAGAAGCCTCGAACAAACACAATTCGAGCCACGATTTTCTTATCTGTTTTTGCTATCGCTTCTTTACGGGCACCCGGTGTTTTCAGGCAATCACCATCACACAGGCGAGCATCAAACTCTGTGCCACGTATACCTATGGTTGCAGTTGTAGTGCGAATTTTAAAGTTAGCATTACGAGTCTTACTAAAACTCCCTGTAATTGCTCTAAAGCCGCCTTTTAACAACTGCAATAACACATTGCCCGGCGCTTTATCTTTTGCATTAGAGCTAATTTCATAATGCTCCAGAACAATACTGGTGTGCGGGCGCAAGGTCATTCTTGTTCCATCCACCATACGAATCATTGCAAAGCTATTTTTACCCGTGGTTAAAACATCGCTTTCATACAAGCCTGTATTCCTTGCTAAAACCCGTAAGTTTCCCCCGTCCTGTTTTGCAGTAGCAATGCCTCGCGTATAAACAACTTTACCTATGCTCTTTTCTGCACTTGCAATAACAGGAGCCATGAACAGAATAAATATCAGTAGATACCTGAAAGACAGTTTATTAATAAGATATTGTTCCATTTTTTACTAGCCTCAAAGAAAGCCACTCCTCGCCTGTTAAGATTTAGAAATTTAAAGTTGTATTTCTATTTTTCATATCTCATAATTTAATACCGATAAAACAGACTCGCATGAACCTTAATATCACCTTTCTCTATCTGGGATACACTTCCTGGCAACACATCCTTTAATGCATAACCCGCATTAATCTTCAATGACATATTTCTTTTATAACTCCAGTTAAGGCCAAACCCTGTACTTGAAATATCAGTTGATTCCAATTCTCCTGCCTGCAAATTATTTCGCTTTACCTTTGCATAATCTGTGAAAACAAATAATGAAACACGATAATCCGTTATGGGTAACAGGCGATATTCGAGACTTAACTGATAACCATAATCACCTAGTACGCTACGCTCTTCATATCCACGAACTGTCGCTACGCCACCAATGCCAAATTGCTCACCAGAAATAAGTGGCTCAGATGCCGCCTGCCCCTGAACTCTTACATTGAAGCTATTTTTATTTTCAAAACTATGGCCATAATTCATTGAATAATGAATCACTCTCCAGTCTGATTTTGCACCGGTACGCACAGCCTGATAATCCGCATCTTTATTGTTACGACCACCAGATATATTACTGGCCACATCAATATGATAGTTAAATTGATTACGCGGATATACCCAACCACCATCATAGCCAATAGTAAACGGTGAAGAGGTAATATCACTGCCCGTCGGCAGGCCGGATACCGTGACATTATTATCGAACTGGCTATTATTTAGCGCCAGATAAAAACTGTGTTTATAATTTCTGTCTCTTGATAATGGCCGTAAATAAGTCAGACCAAAAACATTACCACTGCCTTTAACCTGAAATCCATTAGCCACTTCCCCGCTATCTACAGTTGAACTTGAAATTAATAAACTGATTATTGCACCATGATCATATAGTGGTACTTTATAATTAAGGCCATATTGCACTATGCCGTTCACATCTTCGGGTGAGGTTGTATAGGTTAATGTTATGCTGTGATCTTTATCAAACAGATTGTTGTTCTGATAACCCAGAGAAAACCGGGATAACTTTGTTTCCTTTGTTCCTTCGTTATTAAGCAGAGAAAAATAACTCACTGGATTTGTATCTTTTACACTAAGAACAGCAGAAAGAGCGCCAGGCACTTCACTTGCTTTAAATGAAAGAGCCAGCGATTTAGACGGGTTAAAATTGACCAGCGCAATATTATTTGAAACATCGGTAACTTTAAGGGATTTATTCGGACTCAACGAAGGAATGCTGGCACGGATATTTTCATCGGAGAAAAAAACATTACCCTCAACTAAAGCCTCCACCACTTTGAAAGCTTTAATATTTAACTTTACAATCCCCCCCTCTAGTGTTTGCGGCGGCAGGCTTACCCGATAAAAAGTGTAGCCATTTTCAAGCAGCACATTTTCTAGCGCTTCTTTTGCTGCATACAAACTATCAAGACTGCTATGCTGCCCAATATAAGGTTTAAATATTTCACTAATATCATCAGATAAGGGATTTTCACCTGTGATAGAAAAACCGGTGACATTAAAATTACCGACTTCATCGGCAATAGAGCTGGTAATTAAAAACAGATATAAAGCTATGATTAGAATAACTGGATTTAAGATAAAATAATATTTATCCACACATTCATTTTTATCTTTTCGAGCATAAAAAACCACAAAATATCCTTTTTACATTTTATTCTCTAAAATCAGATTTAATTATTACCTGCAAACAGCATCAAAATCAAGATAATTATCTTAATTGAAAAAAACCCTAAAAAATATAGATTTCCACTAGTAAGTGCTTAAAAATTAATAAGAATTTAAAGAATAAATTGTGATCCTCTACAAAAAATCCTATGCCAGGCCTGAAAATATCAATGATATTAATTGATAAATAACAACTTATAATCAATTAATAACTGCCATTATATTTATAACAGATAAGTTTATTAAATTCAGTAATG
>QIDK01000150.1 GCA_003228405.1 Gammaproteobacteria bacterium
GGCACATGATGACCTGTGTCAGTACTGATAAACCCATGATTTAAAACGGATAATAATTTTTCTGGGCGCATGGCCTGATAACTCGTAAGGATATAGTAATGGCGGAATTTTAACAGCTTTTGGTGTAATTTTAACCTACAAGAGCAGGGGCTTATGGTGGGAGCGCCGGAATCGGGGATTCAGGACTGTGAAGTATTATGGAAAACATGAAAAATTACCGAGCCGTAGGTTGCGGTTGAGCTTGCGAAACCCAACAATCAATCGGTTAGAGGATACAGTTGTTGGGCTTCGTGCTTCAGCCAAACCTACAAGGTTTATAGTGAGTCTACTGGAGTCGTGGCTTCAGCCCCGAACACCCATGCGAGACTAAAGCCTCACCTCCGGCAAAAGAAGTGGAATTTAAGGGAGAATTTAAGGGAGAATTTAAGGGATCGGTGACAAACAAGATTTAGTTGCTTTTATAAATGGTTATCATTTGCCCCCTATATAATAATCATAGACACTCTAATTTATTTTTTATTTTTTATTTGAACAGAAACGGCTGTAGATATCTGAGCTGAGAGGCGAATAACCAGTCGACTCATAGCCGATACCATATCACTATAGTTACCACCCTTTATTTTTTCTATCAATACAAAGGTTTCTTCATAAATCTTTTTATTTCCCTTGCCATCCAAAATAATATACGCGCCTTCAAGTTTGCTTTGCCCTTCTAACTGACCTTCAAATTTACGGATATGGACCTTAATTTGATAATCAAGATCTCTATAAGATGACCATGGAGATATATCAATATATCCTGTGTTTAAATTATGAGAAAGTTCTTCTGCAATTAACATACTTACATTATTCTCAAGACCACCCGCCCATTGATGAAAATCGGCCAGGCTTATTGTATATTGCCCAGTCCTTGTAACAATTTCTGGTCGATCAATTAACTCGGGTAAATTCACTTTCCAGATACCAATGGATAAATCCCCGGTTACTTTGCTTTTAAGCTCATGATCAGAACTTAATAAATAGAAATTTGTTTTGGGTGATGTGCCACAGGCGGATATTAATAACACCAGTAAAATTATAGATAGTCTTCTAAACATATTATTCACCAGCATTACTCATTGTTTTTACCCTTTATTAATGCTTCCGGATGTCTTTCAAGATATTCTGACATAACCCGAATTGAACGTGCGGCCCTGCTTAGTTCACTTAGTGCTTCGTTAACCTGCACACCGGTCATTCCACCTTCTTCTGCATTTAAGGATTTAATTAAATTATTTATATTAAGCGTTGCTTCATCTAAATTATTACCAATGCTTTCTATTGGCATTGATTTTAGTCTGGCCAGCAGTTCGTTGATTTGTTTTACTAAGCCTGATATCGTTTCCGCTACTGTCGGTACAATTATATAGTCATCCGTATATTTAACTCTTGCCTGTTTATCGCCTGTAAAAACATCAAGTACAATTAATGACTTCCCGGTTAAAATATTGCTTTTCAACTGACCTCGAACCCCTTGCCTGACCAAATGATCAAAATAATGATATACATTTTTCACACGTTGTTCATGACTAAGGCGTTCATTTAAACCATCTGATGGCAATCGCTCAGGTTCTATTTCTGCTATTGCATAAGTAATGAGATTGTTTTTTTCCTTATTTTCTTCTACTGCAACTTTAGTCACCGTGCCTAAATGAATGCCTTTATACTCTACTGCGGCACCTACAGACAAACCACTCACCCCATTTTCAAAATAAAATTTAACTGGTGCACCAAAAGTCACGATTTCTTCAATATCCAGCTCTTCAGTTGCATGCAGAGTGAATAGTTTATTTTCTTCTGCCTGCTCAATATCTTCAGGGGCAAGCGCATTTGTAAAAGCAATACCACCTGAAATCAGCGAACTGACAGATTCCATGTTAAATTCAAACCCCTTTGCACCCAGCTCTAAATTTATACCTGAAATATTCCAGAAACGAGAATATTTATTTACATATTTGTCATGCGGCGAGTTAATATAAATTTCAATTTCTACATAACTGTTATTTTCAACCAGTTTATATCGGGTAATGCTACCAACATTTATACCCCGATATTTTATTGGTGCACCTCTGTTTAAAGAACCTAACTTATCTGATTTTAATATATATTTTGTGCCTGGATTTCCTAATTGATATAGATGCGGCTCTTCCAGCCCTTTAAATTTTTGCATGGGCTTTCCACCCTCACCAGGATCTATTTCTATATAAGCTCCGCTTAACAATGTGTCCAGCCCACTAACACCTTCTACACCGATGCGAGGTTTTACCACCCAGAATCTTGTGGTATCTGTTATTATTTCGCTGGAAATACCCGTCAACACCATAACTACAACAACTTCAGATAAATCTTCTGTAAATCTTACCTCAGTCAGCTCACCTACTTTTACATTGCGTAATTTTACCAGTGTTTTACCCGCCTCGAGACCAGCAGCACTTTTAAATGTAACCTCGACAGAAATATTTTCCTGTGTGGAACTTTGAAATACTAACCATGCACCAATTAACAGGGCAATAATCGGGATTACCCATACTGGAGAAATTGAATTACCTTTAGCTGTTGTTTTAGCCCGGGGTATGTGTTTAGTTATTTCTTCTGTCATTATTTTTTTCCGACTGATCCCATATTAATTTAGGATCAAAAACCATAGCTGAGAACATTGTTAATATAACCATAGATGCAAAAGCCATACCTGCAGGACCGGGCTTTATAGAACTTAACTCACCCATCTGAATTAGTGCAGCTAATATAGCGACCACAAATACGTCCACCATTGACCACCTGCCCATTATTTCTGCGATTAAATACAAACGCGTTTTTTCTTTTTTTCGCAAAGCATGGCCTCGCTGTACCATGATTAATAAATAGGCAATCACCATCATTTTTAACAGTGGCAATAATACACTGGCCGAAAAAATAACGAGTGCCAAAGGCCAGTCTCCGTGAGCCAGAAAATAAAGTATACCACTTAAAATAGTGTCTGAACTTTTCTGACCTAATGCCCCAGTAACCATAATTGCTTCAGTATTTGCAGGTATATACATAATAAAAGCACTAATTAAAAATGCCCATGCTCTGTTCATGCTGTCAGGTTTTCTATAATGAACAGTGGAATGACAGCGTGGACATGTAGCAGCTGACATATCGCTTAACCTGACAACCTGATCACAAATATGACAGCCCGCAAGACCCATCTCTTTAGCCCTTAAGAAATTTTTATTCACGGTCTTATACCTAAAGATTTTTTATCCAGGCTATCCCATAACACATGCATTTCAATGGATGATATAGCAGCTGCATAACATAGGATTAATGCCACAAAAGCAATAAAACCCAGCCCTAAAACTATATCGGCTAATGATGATAATTTTACTAAAGCAACCAGTATTGCCAGTAAAAAGACATCCATCATACCCCATGGCAATAATCGACTGACCCATAGCAATAATGATCGTGTAAATCGCCAGCATTTTTTAAAATAAATGGAAATAAGTATGTAACATAAGGCAAATATACTAAAACCGGGCAATAGAACACTGGTAAACCAGACAACCATCGCCAAATCTGGCCTCCCCTGCTCAAAAAAAATAATAGCAGAACCGGTCAATGTCGTTTCACGCTCTATCCCCATAATATTTAATTTCATTATCGGGTAACTATTGGCAACAATAAATAAAATGACGCAGGCGATAATAAGAGCCAGTGGTTTTTCTATGGCCGATTTTGAATTTTTAAATAAACGTCCGCCACAACACACACATAAAGCAATGTTTTCTTCAGGAATTTGTGACACATCCTGTAAAGCATCACATTCATGACATATCATCAGTAAATTGTTTTTAATATCCATTATTATCGATAACCAGCGATATTATACAGCCTCTAGCATATGTACAATTATTGATACAGCTTTGAGTATACAGGCAATTTTATATTTTATCACTACTGTCCCGTAAGTTAAAAAAAATTGTGTCGTCCCCGATAAAATCTTTGAGAAGATTTCACCGGGGACGACAGTTTAAATAAATATTTAATATTGCGATATACCTATTTTCATGTCGTTTATAATTTAGCGTATCGAATAAGCGTAATGCACATGGGTATTAACTCGTATTCTGCTTTCTTAACGTGACAGTAGTGATATTTTATCTTTATATTCCAGGGAACCTCTGATTACTAATAAATCAGGTGAAAAGAATAGCTGATCTTATATCACAGAATGGTTCTTCTGTAGGCACTATTTTTCTATCGCTTATTAACAGACTCCTTTATTTCTGATTCAGAAATAAGTCTTTATTATGCTCCATCAAAACCAGTTTGTCTGCTAACATCAAAAACAATCTCCGCCTCAGAATTCGGCAGTCTCAGATTTAAGGGCTCAGAACCCTTCTAGATGTAAATGTGCAAATTAAACTGGCAATTATTGACGAAGAATTAAGTTTTAACTTATTATCATAAACTGTTTTCAACAGCCGGTTATTGTCCGACTTTTCTCGTTTTGAAGCCCGTAAACTTATCCGGATTATCGGTTTTATCTGCTTTCTATTTTATAAGTTTGTGTCAGTTTGGGGCGCCCAACGACTAAACCCATTGTAACATCACCTCTTATGTAGTAGGTTTCACCCGCAGTAACGTTCAGAGTGACTGAGCTTTCAGTAATTACTTTTGACCAGAAGGTGTATTCGCCGGGATTAAAATATTTATGGAAGCTGGCACCATTCGATAAGGTTCCGACCGAGCCGCCAGAATAATGCACACCAACAGGGATTCCGGCGCCAGCGAATTTCTTCACTCTGTAGAATACAATCAGGGCTTCATCAGGTTTTGCTTCAGGAACATCTACACTAAATACTGGAGTAGCCCATGCTCCTGTCATTACAATCAATAAAATTATAAGTAAGTTATTTTTTGAAATTTTCATTGCATTTCCCTGTATTAATTATGGTTTAATATTTAGACTAAGGCTTTCAGAAGGCTGGTCAGGTTCGGAAGGTTGAACCTTCGACCAGGGAATTTTGAGTCCCCTGCTCTAACCAACTAAGCAAAAGACCAAAAACAGAGATTTCTATTAGTGTTTTAGTGGAATACGAACCGTTTAATTCCTT
>QIDK01000017.1 GCA_003228405.1 Gammaproteobacteria bacterium
CCTGTGGGTGCCTGCGTGGGTATGCGGGGTTCTCGTGTGCAGTCTGTTTCAAATGAGCTGGCCGGTGAACGAGTTGATATTATTCTGTGGGATGAAAATCCGGCACAGTTTGTGATTAACGCCATGTCGCCTGCAGAAGTATTATCTATTGTTGTTGATGAAGATGCTCACTCAATGGATGTGGCAGTTGAAGATGAAAAACTCTCTCAGGCAATTGGTAAGGGCGGCCAGAATATTCGCATGGCCAGTCAGTTAACCGGTTGGGATCTGAATATTATGTCTACCGAAGACATGGAAGAGAAGTCTGAGACAGAAGGCAAGGTTCTGGTTGAGCTGTTTATGAATCAACTGGATGTGGATGAAGATGTGGCAGTTATTCTGGCTGCAGAAGGTTTCTCCAGCATCGAAGAAGTAGCTTACGTGCCTGAAAATGAATTTTTAAGTATCGAAGAGTTTGATGAGGATATTGTGGAAGAGCTTCGAGGCCGGGCCAGAGATGCGCTGTTAATGAAAGCGATTTCACAGGAAGAATCAGTTAATGAGCCGCAGCAGGATTTGCTGGAAATGGAGGGCATGAACAGGGAGCTGGCTAACAAGCTGGCATCGAAAGGTGTTTGCACGATGGAAGATTTAGCCGAGCTTGCAGTTGATGAATTAGTAGAAATAGAAGATATGTCTGAAGAGAGCGCCAGTGCATTAATTATGACCGCACGGGCACCCTGGTTTGAAAATGAAGAAGAGGCAAACCAGTAACCCTGGGGAGGAGACAAAAAATGTCACAAGTTACAGTTAAGCAACTCTCCGAGGTCGTAGGTGCAACGGTTGAGAGATTGTTAGAGCAATTAAACGATGCGGGAATTAAAGCAGCTGATGGTGATTCAGAAATCACTGATGAGCAGAAGTTTAAATTACTCGATCATCTGCGCAGCAGTCATGGTAAAAAAGCGTCATCTGCAGAAGGTAAGAGCAAAATTACGCTTAAGCGTAAATCAATCGCATCACTAAAAAGTGCGGGTAGCAAATCAGTTAATGTAGAAATTCGTAAAAAGCGCAGCATTTCTAAATTGAGCGAAGTCAATGTTATTGATGATGCCAAAGAACAGGAAAAAGCTGACATTCAGCGCTTGCTGGATGAAAAAGAAGCACGTGATGCAGAGCGTGCAAAAGCAGAGGTTGCGGCGATTGAAAAATCAAAAGAAAGCGCCAGGCAACGCGAAGATGAAGCTAAGGCTAAAATAGAAGCGGAAATAAAATCACGAATAGAAGCTGAGCAGCAGGCAAAAGTTGTGGCCGATGCGAAAGCCCGATCAGAAGCTGTGCCGACGCCTGTCACAGAAGAAAAACCGGACTCTACTGAGCGCAAGAAAAAATCACAGAAAGGTGGTAAAGGCAAAGGCGATACTCGTTACGGCAGAAAAGAACTACATGTGGCCACAGGTAAAAAAGGCCGCAGTAAAAAACAGAGCCGTAAAGTATTAGCAGCGAAAAATGCAGAGAGCAAACATGCATTTGAAAAGCCAGTTGAAAAAATTATTTATGATGTTGATGTGCCGGAAACGATAAAGGTTTCTGATCTGGCAGTGAAGATGTCAATGAAAGCCGGTGAGATGATTAAAACCATGATGAGCATGGGTGTGATGGCCACTATTAATCAGGTGATTGATCAGGACACAGCCATCCTTATTGTTGAAGAACTGGGGCACAAGGCGATAGCCTCATCTGCTGATGATCGTGAAAACACATTGCTGGCATCCGCTGGAGATGAGTTGCATGATGAACAGTCGCGTCCACCCGTAGTAACCATTATGGGACATGTCGACCATGGTAAAACATCGCTGCTGGATTACATTCGTGAAGCAAAGGTTGCATCAGGTGAAGCCGGCGGTATTACCCAGCATATTGGTGCTTACCATGTAGAAACAGGCAAGGGTGTTATCAGCTTCCTGGATACACCGGGTCACGCGGCATTTACCGCTATGCGTGCTCGTGGCGCTCAGGCTACGGATATCGTTATTCTGGTGGTGGCTGCTGATGACGGCGTTATGCCTCAGACTGTTGAAGCGGTTCAGCACTCTAAAGCGGCAGGCGTGCCACTGATCGTTGCAGTGAATAAAATTGATAAAGATGACGCCGATCCGGAGCGTGTAAAAACTGAACTGGGTAATCATGAAATTATTCCTGAAGCCTGGGGCGGTGATAATATTTTTGTTAATGTTTCTGCTAAAACCGGTGAAGGTATTGAAGATTTACTTGATGCCATTAGTTTAACCGCCGAAGTAATGGAGCTTAAAGCCCCGGCTCAGGGCCCGGCTCAGGGCCTGGTGGTTGAAGCAACACTGGATAAAGGCCGTGGTGTAATGACCACGGTTCTTATTCAGAAAGGTAGCCTGAAGAAGGGTGATATTTTATTAGCCGGTCAGGAATACGGTCGAGTGCGTGCCATGTTTGATGAAAATGGTCAGCAGATTAATGAAGCGGGCCCTTCCATTCCTGCAGTGGTTCTGGGGCTATCCGGCACACCTGCGGCGGGTGATCAGATTCAGGTGATGACGGATGAAAAAACCGCACGGGAACTTGCAGATAATCGCAGCCATAAAGAACGCGATGTTAAATTTGCAGCGCAGCAGCAGGCCAAGCTTGATTCCTTATTTACCAACCTGGGCAAAGGTGAAGTTAAATACCTTAATATTCTGCTTAAAGCCGATGTACAGGGCAGCCTGGAAGCCATCAAAGATTCATTAATGAAACTGGCTGCAGACAGTGATGAAGTTGATGTTGCCATTGTCGGTTCCGGTGTCGGTGGTATTAATGATACCGACATTAGCCTGGCGGCAGCATCCAATGCGGTCGTGCTTGGTTTTAATGTTCGCGCCGATGCAACGGCGCGTAAGTCGGTAGCCGAGCGCGGTGTAGATATGCGCTATTACAGTGTTATCTATGACTTAATTGATGAAGTTAAGCTGGCACTAACCGGTATGCTATCGGCCGAATACCGTGAAGACATTATTGGTCTGGCTGAAGTTAAGGATGTCTTTAAGTCACCGAAATTTGGTTTAATTGCCGGTTCAATTGTAACCGAAGGTACCATTAAAAAGAGCCAGCCGATTCGTGTATTACGTGAAAATGTGGTTATCTATGAAGGTGAGCTGGAATCATTACGCCGCTTTAAAGACGTGGTTGAAGAAGTGAAAAGTGGTACCGAATGCGGCATTGGTGTGAAGAACTACAATGACGTAAAAGTCGGCGATCAGATAGAAGTCTTCGAGCGCGTTGAAGTTGAGCGTACGCTATAGTTTAAAAGCAAAAGATTACCGCAAATGAACGCGAATAGACGCAAATACTTTTTTATTTGATGCGCCTGAGGTGCATAAAATAAAAACAATGGTTTAAGTTTTATTTACGTTTTTTCGCGTTCATTTGCGGTAAAAAGCTTTTTTCTTTAATCTTTAGTTTATTTTATTATGCCAAAAGAATATTCCCGATCACAACGCATGGCTGAGCAGGTTCGACGCGAACTGGCTGAGCTGGTGCGTGATGAAATAAAAGACCCGCGGGTAAACTGGGTGTCTTTTACCGCAGTTAAAGTGAGTCGTGATTTAAGTAGTGCGGTGGTTTATTTTACCGTTTTGAATGATGATGAGCGTGAAGTTGCGGCAGAAGGTTTGAACAAAGCCACCGGTTTTATTCGCAGAGAATTAGGTAAGCGCATTCGTTCGCGCATCGTGCCCTCGTTAAAGTTTGTTTACGATGTCAGTATTGAACGTGGTAACTCAATGGAATCATTGATTGCTAAAGCGCGTTCATCGGATGCGGATGCTTCCGACGAATAACATATTTACTAAAATATTATTCACCGCAGAGGATGCGGAAATCCGCAGAGAAAAGCTTATTAATTATTAGTTTGTGCGCAGCACAAACAATAAAAGCCTCTGCGTATCTCCGCGCCCTCTATGGTGAAAAAAGCTTTCAGGTTTTACCATCATGGGTCGTAAAAAAAACAAAGGTCGCGCTGTTCATGGCGTCGTACTTCTTGATAAACCATTAAAAATTTCATCTAATCACGCTTTACAACGTGTTAAACGCCTGTTTAATGCAAATAAAGCGGGGCACACCGGCAGCCTTGACCCATTAGCCACCGGCATGCTGCCCATTTGCCTGGGTGAAGCCACTAAAATTTCTGCTTTTTTGCTTGATGCGGATAAAACCTATCGTTTCAAATGCAAACTGGGAGAAAAAACGGCCACCGCAGATGCGGAAGGTGAAGTTATTGAGACTCGCCCGTATGAGCATATTCAGTTAGCCGATATTGAAAAATACCTGCCGGAACTGACGGGCGATATTATGCAGGTACCCCCCATGTATTCGGCCCTGAAAAAAGATGGCCAGCGATTATATGATCTGGCACGGCAGGGTATAGAAGTAGAGCGCAAAGCGCGCCCGGTGACGATATATTCCCTGGATATTTTATCTTTTGAAAAGGGTGAAGTCGAGCTGGAAACGCGCTGCTCAAAAGGCACTTATGTGCGCACGCTATGTGAAGATCTGGGTGAAAAACTGGGCTGTGGTGCCTATGTTTCTGAGCTTAGAAGAACCTCGGTAGGCCCGTATCAGGCTGAAATGTTTAGCATGGAACAGCTGGAAGCCCTGGCAGAAGAAGGTTTTGAATCGCTGGATGCGATAATGCTGGATCTGGATAGCGCCATTGCAGACTGGCCAAAAGTGGAGCTGGATGCAGATAGTGCCTATTACATTAAACTGGGCCAGCCGGTGCAGATAGCCAGAGCACCTACCGAAGGTCTGGTGCGTATTTATGATGAAAAGCAGTTTATTGGCGTGGGTAAAATTCAGGATGATGGCCGGGTAGCACCAAAGCGCATGATGGTGTTGTAAGCTTCCCCCTTTGCAAAAGGGGGACTGAGGGGGATTTAAAAGGCTAAGGCCCTTCTCCATCGGGGATGGACCGCTGCCCATTTTTAATTGGTATGGGGCGCTCTGTCCCTGAGCTATCCCCACGAATATCTCTAAAAGCAAAAAGCATTTTTACCGCAAATAAACGCAAAGACACGCAAATAAAAAAATATAATTTGTAGGAGGTAGCTTTAGCT
>QIDK01000223.1 GCA_003228405.1 Gammaproteobacteria bacterium
CACAGGCATTCGGGATAAAACCGCAAGGAGCGGTTTTGAACAGGCTATGCCTGGCCCGAAGGGCGAAGGGCAGGAGCCCGTAGTAATGACGGCACTTTTTAAGTTAACGGGACACTAGTGACATTTTATATATAAATGAGACCTGATGAACGCCCAGTTAAATAACATTTTGTTAATGATTTTTTTTATAGCGTTAAACTCAGTACCCCTGTCTTTATTTGCTGCTGACGAGCGAATTTATTCCGTTGAAGAAAATATCATTGAACAGGCTGACAATACCTATGACATTGATGAACCTTATATAAAATCAAAAGGTGCCTGGCTAGCGGTTCCCATACCGGTTTCCAACCCTACTATAGGCACAGGACTGCAGGCTGCCCTGCTGTATTTACATGCAAAAGATTCAGCGGAGAGTGAAATTCCAAATGCTACTAGTGGCTTAGTAGGAATGTATACGAATACTGATAGCTGGTTGGTCGGTGGTTTTCATGATGGCAACTGGGGAGATGATCTGTATCGCTATCGGCTGATGCTTGGTACAGGTGAATTTAATCTTGATTTTTATGGTATAGGAAATGGCTTGCTAGCATTAGAGAACCCGGTTAAATATAATTTAATGTCTGATGTACTGTTTAGCCAGCTGCTCAGACGTTTCCCTGGCACATTAAACTGGTATTTAGGTGCACGATACTTATATATCGATTCAAACGTAACATTTTTTGCTGGTAATACAATACCGGATCTCCCGGACATATCAGCAAATAAGAAAAATTCCGGGCTGGGATTAATAGTCCTATTTGATAGCCGAAATGATAACTATTATCCAACAAAGGGCATTAATTTTGAATTTGCATGGATGCGAGACAGCAATAAATGGGGCAGTGATTTTGAGTTTGATAAACTTGATACGAACTTTAATGGCTATGTACCAGTATCACCTGACATTACACTCGCCCTGCGCACTGTATTTTCCAGAGCCATGGGAGATACTCCATTCTATTTATTACCCACCTTGAAAATGCGTGGTTTTGCCAATGGCGTATATAAAGATGATATTGCCA
Organism: Gammaproteobacteria bacterium; assembly: GCA_003228405.1. GTDB lineage: Bacteria > Pseudomonadota > Gammaproteobacteria > SZUA-229 > SZUA-229 > SZUA-229. The sequence goes on from QIDK01000223.1 coordinate 1,062, forward strand.
TGTCAGGGCATGCAGAGTGGAGACATAAATTCAAGCCTCGCTGGGGTTATGTCGCATTCTTTGAAATAGGCAGCACGGCTTCTAGTACCAGTGACCTGTTTACAACGACAATTACGTCTTATGGAGCCGGGATACGCTGGCAAATAACTAAGGATAAAAAACTAAACCTGGGTGTTGATATAGGTTTCAGTGATAATAATAGCGCGATATATGTTCAGGTTGGAGAAAAATTCTAACCTGCAGAACCTTTGATTTGAAATTTTTATTTGTGTTTCTAATTTTCGTTAAAATATACTTAATGCGGCCTTAATGTTAGACTTGCTGCTGTCCCGCCAGGTTTTAATAAACAGGGTAAGAAACCTCATATACTAAGGTTAATATAATTTTCAACCTCACTTTTTTATGATTGAAATCATCACTTAAATAACTAATAAATATCTGATATGCAAAAATTACCTGGCCGATTTAAACTAATCATTCTTTTAAGCATCTTTTTCCTGACAGTTATATTCCCAACTCAGAGCTTTTCTCAAGTTGAGCCGAGCACACCAAAACTAAAAGATGTTCTTACTGAATCTGAAAATGATGAACCGCATTTACAAAGCACAAGCACGGTTAATGTAGAGCCAAAAAAACTGATAAAAGCCGGGCCGAATGATGAGTATGATCGAGGTGTTCCACGAAATAGTGTGGCGGGTTATTTTAAAGCTGCAAAGTCGGGTGATTATAAACGTGCCGCAAATTACCTCGATTTAAGAAACCTGCCACGAGGTTATAGTAGAAAAGACGGTACCGAGCTTTCCAGACAGCTCAAGGTCGTGTTAGATCGATCATTATGGGTGGAGATGGATTTACTTAGTAAAAAACAGCAGGGTCATAGTAATGATGGATTACCCTCCTATCGAGATCTGGTGGGACAGATCAATGCTAATGGAAAAACATACGATATTTTATTGCAGCATGTTCCTCGTAAAGATGGCATTTTTATATGGAAATTTTCATCTAAAACAGTACGTGAAATTCCCGAGTTATATAAAACACTTGGTTATGGCCCAATCGGGGAGAGTTTATCCCAGTATTTGCCTGAATATGATTTTATGGGTTTATATATATGGCAATGGGTGTTTCTAATATTAATTATATTAGCAGTGGCAGTAGTAACCATGCCCTTAACTCGCCTTACAGGCTGGCTTATCCGCCGCAGAAAAACAGAATTAAATTTAATGATGGCAGATATCATTAGCGGGCCTTTAAATATCGTATTGATATTGATAATAACAAGGCAAAATTTTGATCTTGTTCACCCCTCTTTAACCGCGCAGGTGTTTTTTCAGGGTCGCACCACTATAATAATCGCTTTTCTCTGGTTGTTAATAAGTATTGTCAATTTGTTCCATAAATTTTATTCACAAAAATTAATCAGCCGTAACCAGGAGCATACGGTTGTTTTGCTTGGCCCGGCATTAACTACATTAAAAATAATCATTATTTTTCTGGGCTTGCTGGTCTGGTTAGACAATATTGGTTTCAGTGTTACCACAGTATTAGCCGGTTTAGGCATAGGTGGTATTGCTATTGCCCTGGCCACGCAAAAATCGATAGAAAATTTTATTGGTGCAATAACACTGTATCTCGCAGCCCCGGTAAAAGTTGGTGATTTTTGCAAGTTTGCAGATAAAATGGGCGAGATTGAAGAAATTGGTCTGCGGGGCACAAAAATTAGAACCCTGGAAAATACTGTTCTTATAGTGCCTAATGCTGAATTCGTGTCCATGCAAATTGAGAATTTTGCTGAACGTGAAAAATTTAGATTTAGCCCAGGTATTCGCCTGCATTCTAAAACAACACCTAAACAGCTTCGTTGCATTCTTTCTAATATCAAGGAATCCCTGAACGTGCATAATAAAGTGCTTGAATCACCCCTGCGAGTAAACTTTTCAGGTTTCGGAGAACACTCACTGGATATTGAAATCCACTGTTATATTGATACGCTGGATCTTCATGAATATAAAAATATTTCAGAAGATTTAAATTTACATATTATGGATATTATTCAATCGGCGGGTACAAGAATAGCGATTCCTACAAGCATTGAATATCGTGAGCAGGAGACTGAGAGCTCATTGGAATTAAAACAGCAGGCAGAGCAACAGGTTAAAAAGTTTAGAAAAGCACAGGAAGAATAAATTTAACCCCCTGCTTTATTTTACCTTTACCCAGTACAAACGAAGCTTGTCTGCTAGCTTAAAAAAAATAATTTAACCGCGGAGGTACGCAGAGAAAAGCATTTTATTATGTGTTTACGCATAGCACAAACCATAAAAACCTCTGCGCCTCTCTGCGTCCTCTGCGGTGAATAGCTTTTGTATCTGGTCTTCCCTGAAGCAAATATTGCTCCCTGAGTTTTAAGCGTCTATCCCCACCTATTCATTCATAATTCGTTTATAATTCACATTCCTGATTGGTAGATTGTGGATTGCAGTAATTATGAGTAATGATAGCCGCCCGGTAAAACGGGCTCTGATGAGCGTTTCCGATAAAATCGGCATTGTAGAACTTGGCCAGGCACTGATTGAGGCGGGCATTGAAATTCTGTCCACGGGTGGCACGGCTAAACTATTAGCAGATAATAATGTGCCTGTTACTGAAGTATCTGAGCACACCGGCTTTCCTGAAATGATGGATGGTCGCGTAAAAACCCTGCACCCTAAAATTCATGGCGGCATACTGGGGCGTCGTGGCATTGATGACGAGGTGATGCAGGCCAATGATATCGCACCCATTGATCTGGTGGTGGTTAACCTCTATCCCTTTGCAGCCACCGTTGCCAAAGCCGACTGTACACTGGAAGATGCGATTGAAAATATTGATATCGGCGGCCCCACCATGGTGCGAGCCAGCGCAAAAAACCATGCTTTTGTGACTATCGTGGTAGACCCGGCAGATTATTCACGGGTCATAGATGAAATAAAATCCGGCGGTATCAACGCCACCACTCGATTTGACCTGGCAGTTAAAGCCTTTGAGCATACCTCTAACTATGACGGGGCTATTGCCAACTATCTGGGCACAATTAATGCGGATGGCAGCCAGTCTAATTTCCCGCGTACCATTAACCTGCAATTCGATAAGGTGCAGGAAATGCGTTATGGTGAAAACCCCCATCAACAGGCGGCATTCTATAAAGAAGCCAACCCTGCCGAAGTATCTGTGGCCAGTGCTATACAGATACAGGGCAAAGAACTGTCATACAATAATGTAGCGGATACGGATGCAGCGCTGGAATGTGTTAAGTCATTCCCGGAGCCTGCCTGTGTTATCGTAAAACATGCCAACCCCTGTGGTGTGGCGATTGCAGATAATGCCATGGCGGCGTATGAGTCTGCCTATAAAACCGACCCGACTTCGGCCTTCGGCGGCATTATCGCCTTTAACCGTACACTCGAAGAAGACGTTGCCGCAGAAATTATTAAACGCCAGTTTGTAGAAGTGATTATTGCTCCAGCCGTCAGCGATGCGGCTAAAGGCGTATTAGCTGAAAAGAAAAATGTGCGCGTACTGGAATGCGGCCAGTGGGACAAACAGGTTCCCGCACTGGATTTCAAACGAATTAATGGTGGCCTGCTGGTGCAGGATCGTGATCTGGGCATGGTGGGCATAGATGACCTGCAGGTGGTGACCGAAAAGAAACCCACTGAAGAGCAGATGCGTGATCTGTTATTTGCCTGGAAAGTCGCTAAATTTGTTAAATCAAATGCGATTGTATATGTACAGAATCAGATGACCATCGGTGTCGGTGCCGGCCAGATGAGCCGGGTTTATTCCGCAAAAGTTGCCGGTATAAAAGCTGCAGATGAAAACCTGCAGGTGGAAGGTTCGGTAATGGCATCAGATGCTTTCTTCCCTTTCCGCGATGGTATAGATGCGGCACATGAAGCGGGTATTACCGCAGTCATTCAGCCAGGTGGCTCAATGCGTGATGATGAAACCATCGCGGCGGCCAATGAACATGGCATGGCAATGGTATTTACCAGCATGCG
>QIDK01000121.1 GCA_003228405.1 Gammaproteobacteria bacterium
CATAGGTGATGGCACATTGAGTCATAACATCTTCCATGGTAATCCAGTCACCTTTTAATATAGTGGTACCCCAACGTACTCCGGCAGACATAGCAACATCCGCTGCATATTCTTCGCGTAGCGCATTACATAAAATCTGATCCCAGGTACCCATAAAATTTCCACGCCGGTATAACAGGCGATCTGCTATGGCTAATTTTTCATCGAGGATTTCTTTGTAAGTTTTACCTACGCGGCTTTCATTATAGAAATGTTTTTTAGCCCGGCTTTCAACAATATTTTTATCATAAACCGTGTTACGCATCTGATCTAAATATGCCTGCATTTCTTTATCGGCATCTAACCAGTCAGTAATAATCGGTAACATTTTATAATTCATGGATTTTATTTTTCCAGCCTGAATATCAAAATCCATGACCCCGACAAACTTACCATTAGAACCCGCATTGGTGACCAGGCAGGTGTGTCCTTCAATATTTTTAACTTCGATTGGCTTTGGAATTCCATCATGGGTATGACCACCGAATACCACATTTAAACCCGGCACCCGTTGAGCCATTTTTATATCTACATCCATGCCATTATGGGATAACAGCACAATCGCATCGGGTTTTTCTTCCGCTTTTATATTTTTAACCAGCTCAATCATGTCATCTTCACGTAAACCGAATGACCAGTCCGGAAAAAATTCCTGCGGGTTTGCATTACCAGTACGAGGGAACGCCTGGCCGACTATGCAAATTCGTGCACCGTTAATTTCTTTAATAACATAGGGGCGGAAAGCATGGCCCGTGTCTTCATCATATAAACCACTGCCATCATATTTTTCTACCAGTGTTGGGTATTCATCGCCAAACAGGGAATCATCTTTAACCCGTACATTCTGTCCAATAAAGTCGCCCTTAAACAGGGCTACATTACTCAGCACTTCGTCTTCTTTATAGGTAAACTCCCAGTGCCCTACCATCACATCAAGGCCAAGGATATTGGACGCTTCTACCATATCGACGCCACGTGTCCACAGAGCGGTGCCTGAACCCTGCCATAAATCACCACCATCAAGCGTAATAGTATTTTGTTTGCCACCGGCGGTGTCACGTAATTGGTTTAGCAGGGTTTTAATTTGCGCATAGCCACCGGTTTTGCCATAGATGCGGGCGGCTTTGTCAAATTCGAGATAGGTATAGGCATAAGACTCGGGGCTGGCTATACTCAATCCCATGGCTTCTAATAATTTATTACCCACCAGATGCGGCGGGCGGCCATAGGCATCGCCTATGCCAAGGTTGACATTAGGCTCTCTGAAATAAACCGGATTTAGCTGCCCGTGCACATCAGTTATGTGCAAAATCCGCACATTGCCCTGAAAGGGTAAATCATAAAAACCCTGAGGCATGCCACCCTGAGATGCCTCCTGTGGTACGCCGGCGGGTATGGCCGCTGACTTTGGGGGTGAACTGGATTTATCTGAACAGGCTGAAATAGCTGCAGTGGCTGCAGCAGCACCCATAATTTTCAGAAATTGTCGGCGACTTAAAAATGGCATGGTTTCTCACCTTAGTGATGCTGGTTGGGTAAACAGGTTATAAAAATTAAAACGCTTTAGCCTACAATATCCCTGTTGTAATTCTGTATCTATTTATTATAATTCTGGCGTCTAATATTAAAGAATATTTTCTGATTTTTCAAATGCTTATAAAAAAACAGTTGCTTCATATTGCAATCCGAAAAGTGCATTTTGCAATTGCTTTGTACCTGATGTCCGCATTCTTCGGCGCAAAGTATACCACCGCCGATATCGTAAAACCCGCATTGGTAGAAATTAGCGTGTATGCAGACGGGCATTATCGAATAGAGCTGCGTGCCAGCATTGAAGCCATAATGACGGGCATAAACTCCAGCTACAAAAAGACCCAGGACTCTCCGTTTGCCGATGCTTATGACGCCCTCAGAGTGTTGCAAGCTGCACAGTTACGGGAAAAATTTAATCCATTTATTAATGAGTTAACCCGTGAAATTCAGCTAAATTTTGATAACCAGCCGGTAAAATTGCAGATCACAGAAATACAGATCCCCGAACCCGGTTACACCAGGGTTCCCCGTAACAGTCTAATTGTGTTTGAAGGAACAATAGATAAACAGGTAAAACAGCTTAGCTGGTACTACCCCGCCCGCTTTTCAGACAATGCTGTACGCGTAAGACAGATTGACGCAGAGCATGAAAAATGGCACTGGTCAGCCTGGCAATGGTTGCGCAAAGATCAGACAAGCGACGCTTTTTCCCTGCAGGAAGTCTTTACCGAACCGCCAATACTGGAAGTGATTGCAGATTACACCCTGGCAGGTTTTGATCATATTATTCCCAATGGGCTAGATCATATTTTATTTATTCTCGGTATTTTTCTACTCAGCACCCGATTAAAGCCGCTGGCCTGGCAGGCCACCATGTTTACTCTGGCACATTCAATTACTCTCAGCCTGGCCATGTTTAAGGTAGTCAGCTTACCCGCCAGCATTGTTGAGCCACTTATCGCCCTGTCGATTGCCTATATTGGCATTGAGAATATTTTTGCACATAAGTTAAAAACCAGCCGCCTGGCTCTGGTATTTGCATTTGGTTTATTACATGGCCTGGGTTTTGCCAGTGTGCTGGCAGACTTTGGTATGCCCGAGAGTGCTTATGCCACGGCACTGGTAGGGTTTAACCTGGGGGTAGAACTGGGCCAGCTGGCCATTTTAACCAGCGCCTATTTTGGCATTACCTACTGGTTTAAAGATAAAAAGAAATTTCATAACTTTGTAACTGTTCCCGGCTCTGTTGTAATCGGCATAACCGGGCTGTACTGGACATGGGATCGGTTTAGCTGGGCGGCTATTTCAGGCTAATGTCAAAGTCAAAAGCTATTTACCGCAAATAAACGCAAATAAAAACATTGCGTACGTTTGCATTTATTTGCGGTAAAAATGCTTTTATCTTTTAGATCTGGTTCCCACGATCCTCCATGGGAACCCATAAAAGCAAAACATTATTCTACTTTGTGCACCGCAGGTGCACAAATAAAAACATTGCGTACATTTGCGTTTATTTGCGACAAAAATGCTTTTATCTTTTAATTTTCAAAACCGCCCGATACCCAAGCAACACACTCAAAATAACCAGCAATACAGCCGGCACTAAATAATCTGCCTTAACCATCATAAAATAATGCAGTAGTGCCAGCATCGAAACTGGATACACCAGCCGATGCAGTCGCCCCCAGTTTTTCTTAAGCCGCTTCATCATTTTATTACTTGAAGTTAAGGCTAATGGAACCAGCAATATAAAATTAATAAAACCAATGGTAATAAAGGGTCGCTTAATAATATCTTTAACTATTTCTTCGACACTGAAAAACTGTTCAAACCAGATATAGCTTAAAAAGTGCATAGACACATAAAAAAAAGCAAATAAACCGACCATACGACGATAACGAATTACTCCGTTTAGCTTAAAAATTTTTCGTGCCGGGCTAATCGTTAAGCCAGTTAATAAAAAATAAATCCCCCAGTCACCCAGGCTACGAATCATGGCTTCTACCGGATTGGGACCCAGTTCGTTATTTAATGCGGCTTCTACTATTAAAATAAATGGTAGCAGGCATAAGACAAAAATAAGCGCTTTGAAAAAAGCAGCACCACGAGCTTTCTCTTTTAACTGTATATATAAATTATTTATTAATACTACCTGCAAAATATTTCCTTAATAATAATGCATTCATCATATCTGCAAAGACAGGTATCCAGTGACTTTATGAAACCTGCAGACACTAGATTCCTGCCTTCGCAGGAATGACAGCTTTTTGACTTATGACTATCTTCAAAAGAACCGAGTCAAATCCATCCCCTTATAAAGATGGGCAACCTGACTTGCATAACCATTAAACATTCGGGTTTTAGTTTTTGGCTCCCAGAATTTCGCCCCTAATACACGCTCACTTGCCTGGCTCCATCGCGGGTGATCTACATGCGGATTTACATTGGAGTAAAAACCATATTCTTTAGCGGATGTTACATTCCATGTACACACAGGCTGATGTTCTGTAAATTTAATTTTGACTATGGATTTAATATTTTTAAACCCATATTTCCAGGGCACAACTAAACGTATTGGCGCACCATTCTGATTCGGCATATGCTGTCCGTAAATACCGGTTGCCATAAAACATAAGGGATTCATCGCCTCATCCATACGCAAACCATCACGGTAGGGCCAGTCTAATACCCTGCGTCTCTGGCCGGGCATTTGTTGCGGGTCATACAGGGTTTCAAACGCTACATATTTAGCTTTTGATGTAGGCTCAAACCGTTTTAACATTTCCGCTAATGAAAACCCGACCCAGGGCACCACCATTGACCAGGCTTCAACACATCGAAAACGATAAATACGTTCTTCGATTTGTGCATGTTTTATAATATCTTCCAGATGAAAAGTACCGGTTTTATTCGCTTCGCCTTCAACCGTAATTGACCAGGGATCGGTTTTAAAATTAACCGCAGTTCGGGCAGGGTCTTTTTTATCGGTACCAAATTCATAAAAATTATTGTAAGTGGTGATATCTTTAAATGAGGTAAGTTTTTCACCCTTGCCATAAGGAGTTTTGATTAAACCGGGAAAATCATTAGCATAGTCAGGTGATTTGGCAGAGGCAGGTAAACTTAAACCTCCACTCCATGCAGCACCAACTAATATAGCAGATTTTTTTATAAAATCCCGACGCTTTAAATAATCGGATTCAGACGTAATTTCAGAGGGTTTTATCATGGGGGGCACTCTGTGGGTTTATTTGTTTTTTGTGACTGTCTGATATTAAAAGAGTTCAGAAAAGAAAGTCATAAGTCGTAAGTCTTAAGTCAAAAACTGTCATCCTGAGCGAACGTGTAGGATCTGATGCCATAATTTACCCTGACTATTCACAACACCAGATCCTTCGCTATTGCTCAGGATGACATACTGTTTTTTCTTTTGACTTACGACTTACGACTTACGACTTACGACT
>QIDK01000040.1 GCA_003228405.1 Gammaproteobacteria bacterium
TTCATATGTCATTACACTCATGCGTATAATGCATTAATGAATATTGATTCACTCAAGCTGTTACTGCAGGTTTCCAGGTCAGGAAGCTTTGCTGCTGCCGCGCGAAAACTGAATCTGGATCCATCTTCTGTTTCCCGCACGATTGCCCTGCTAGAAGAACAGCTCAGCCTGCGCCTGTTTCAACGCACAACCCGACGGCTGGAGCTCACCGAAGCAGGTGATATATATTTAAAACGAATAGAGCCATTGATACAGGAATTTGACTATGCACTGGATGAAGTGCACAAGCTTAGTAAGGGCCCGGGTGGCAAATTGCGAATTACAGCATCAGTTGCCTTCGGGCAGGTGTGCCTGTTGCCACATATCCCGGAATTCAGAAGTTTGTTTCCAGATATAAAGCTGGAACTCAACCTGACCGATTCAGTTGTCGATTTAATAACGGATGGAATAGATCTGGCATGTCGGTTATCGCCAAAATCTGACTCTGGGCTGGTAGGGACTCGATGGTTCGATACTCACTATCAGGTATGCGTGAGCCCTGAATATTATGCATCCATGGCAGAAGTTAGCTGCCCTGAAGATCTCGAGCAACATAAATGTGTGGTATTTACTTTGGCCGAATACCGCTCAAAATGGACATTTAAAGATATTAATTTAAATTTAACCAGTGTTCAGATCAACTCCGACATTTCAATTTCGAATGCTCTGGCATTAAAACAGGCAGCACTCTCTGGAATTGGGCCCGTTTTATTAGCCGACTGGCTGGTTGGAGACGATATTGCAACGGGAAGATTGATACCTTTATTAAACCAGTATCAGGTCACAGCCGAAGATTTTGATACAGCAGCATGGTTGCTATACCCCTCACGTAATTTTCTGCCTGACAAAACCAGAGTTATGATCGATTTTTTGAAAACAAAATATACAGAAAATTAAAATACAATGAAATAATAGTACATCAAAGTGGATATATAAATTACAATGAAGACTACACGTATTAACAAGTAGACATTGCTTCACTGTGCTCTTCGACTCTGTGGTAGCCTTCTGTTTTAAACCCTGCTTAAGTAGATGCTATTCGATTTTGCTGGCAAATTATTCACTTCGCTCAGTATGACGAAGTATATTTACAGTGTCTTACGTAGTAATGAACACTTAATTTAAAAACTAACCCTGTTTGGTATATATGACAATTATCTCTCGACTACTCAATATCAGTTTATTTCTTGCTCTTACTATTGCCCTTGCTAGTTGTGCAGATGATGCGTCAGATTCCACAATAAACACTGTGCCGGTTGCAGAAAGTTATTTTGATACAGGTGATCTGGCAGCCTTAGAGAAACATGGTAAGTTACGCATTTTAGTCATGCCAATGGATGAGAGATGGCTACCAAGAACAGGTAAGTCATTCAGAGATGAGAAAGAAATGGCACAGAAGCTGGCTGATAAGTTAGGTCTGGAGGCCGTGTATATACATGTGGAAAAATTTGCAGACCTGATTCCAGAATTAAATCAGGGGCGTGGCGATATAATTGCAGCCAATCTTACTATTACATCTACACGTAAAGAAAAAATAGAATTTACTGTGCCAGTAGCACAGAGCGTTGAGCATATCGTGAGTCGCAGAGATGATAAAAAAATAAGCAATCTAAAAAACCTGAATGGGCGAACGATAGCTATTAAAGAAGAATCTTCCTATCAGCAAACCCTCGAAAAACTTAAGCAGAAACAACCCGATATCAGGATAAAAACTCTGCCTGGAAATCTCAGTATGGATCAGGTTATAGAGCAACTTGTCAGTAAGCAGATTGATCTGACGGTTATGGATAGAAATAAACTTGATATAATGGCAGGCTACCGGAACGATTTCAAAATCGGCCTACCATTAACCGGCGAACGTGCTATAGCCTGGGGTATTCGAAAAAATAACCCTAAGTTGCTTAAGGCCGTTAATCTGTTTTTAACACAACAGCAGCTAACAAAAAGATATAAAAGTGAATTTACCGATGATTTAGATGCTATTAAAAAACGTAAAACGCTGCGCGTTATAACACGTAATAATGCCGCATCCTATTTTATCTGGCGTGGTGAATTACTGGGTTTTGAGTATGAGCTTGCAAAAGCTTTTGCAAAGCAACATAAACTTCGTTTAGAAATTATCATCGCACCAAGTCATGATGCACAGATTCCAATGTTGCTTGAAGGTAAAGGCGATATTATCGCCAGTTTTCTAACCATTACAGACAAGCGCAAAGAGCGTGGGGTAACTTTTAGCAGGCCGCATCACAAAGCGTCTGAAATAATCGTTACTCGTGCCGATGATAAAACAATTGACTCCATTGATGACCTGGCCGGGCGTAGTATTCATGTGCGTAAATCCAGTGCTTACTGGGAAACACTTCAGGCACTGCAAGATACAGGCTTAAAATTTAATTTAGTTGCCGCACCTGAAAACATGGAAACTGAAGAAGTTATAGCTCAGGTTGCCAGTGGTAAATTTGATTTGACGCTGGCAGATAATAATCTATTAAATATTGAGCTCACCTGGAGGGATGATATTCGTGCCGCCATAGTTTTAGGTGAAATACGTAAAAACGCCTGGGCAATGCGCAATACTAACCCAGAACTTGTTGCAGCGGTTAACCAGTTCATTAAAAAACAATACCGCTCTCTATTCTATAACATAACGTATAAAAAATATTTCGAAAATGCGCATAAAATAAAACAGTATCGTGACCAGCGTATAGATTTAAACCCCGATGGAACATTGTCACCTTACGACGCAATGGTAAAAAAATATTCACAGAAATACGAATTTGACTGGCGTCTTATCGTTGCTCAAATGTATCAGGAAAGCCGCTTCAACCCTGATGCAGAATCCTGGGCTGGTGCTCTGGGCTTATTACAGGTAATGCCAAAAACCGCAAAAGAAATGGGCCTGGTAAACCTGAAACTGCCCGAAACTGGAATAGAGGCCGGGGTGAAATACTTAAGCTGGGTACGTGACAGATTTGAACAGGAGCTTAATGTTAAAGACAGAATGTGGTTTATACTGGCAGCTTATAATGCTGGTCAGGGACATGTAAAAGATGCCAGGCGACTGGCGCGAAAACAGGGGCTAAACCCTAACCGCTGGTTTGATAATGTGGAGAAAGCAATGCTACTTCTATCAAATAAAAAGTATTACCAAAGTGCACGCTATGGTTATGTGCGCGGCAGAGAACCGGTTAATTATGTCAGAGAAATTCGCAGTCGTTATCAGGCGTATCTCAGACTGGCGGAAGATAACTAAACAGGTGTATTTATCAGTGATCAGGTATTACTGAGTGAGAAATAAGAAGTCTGCTAATAAGCCATAGAAAATAGCACCTGCAGGCGTTAGCTTTAGCTGACGCTGCGCAGCGGAACCGATAAGCTTAACGGCTCGCTTCGCATCGCAATCAAAATCGTCAGCTAAAGCTAACGCCTACAGAAAAAACAATTTTATTAGCCTTCTGTGATATAAGACGGGTATTCTTTTCATCTGATTCATTAGCAATTACATACTAATAAAATTTAAGTGAAAACAGCTTGCTTTGTGCTTCTTTGAAAGCATCCAGCGATGCACAGGGTGGGAAATAGTCGGATTCTTCGGTTATGGTAGATTCAATCACATTAATCAGTGCCCAGCCTTCTAATGACAACTCAGTATGTAAAATATCCATAGCTTCTATATGGCTGTTGACATTTACCCATGCATTTAGCTGGCTGCACTCATCAATGTGATTAGTGGACTGCACATCAAGTACCAGATACATCATAAGTAACTCCTGAAATAAAACAGGTGTATATTTTAACATTGTTGTTACACTATATAATATAAAATATTAAGATAAATCAGGTGGTTTTTGATGCAGGCATATGAGCAGTTACAATATGATTTAGAGCTTAAAAGTAAGTTGCCGGTAACACCTGACTGGTCTGCCGCGGCAGATTTTTTAATGCTTATTAAAGAATATTGCCTTAATGAAAAACCAGTGAATATTGTTGAGTGTAGCAGTGGTCTGACCACCATAATTCTCACCAGATGCTGTCAGCTAAATGAATGCGGCCGTGTTTATAGTCTGGAAAATGGCAAGCAATACCAGTTGCAGACCCTGCAAAACTTAAAAGCGTTTCAGCTAGAAAACTATGCAGACACTATATATGCGCCACTGGAAGAAGTTGTCATTAATAATCTAAGTTATGACTGGTATAAAACCGATGATTTGCCCAATGTTAAAATTGATATGCTGGTCATAGATGGCCCGCCAGGGCTTATTCAAAAACACTCGCGCATGCCGGCTTTGCCTGTGTTATTTGAACATATGGCAGATATTAGCACTGTGTTTTTAGATGATGCAGCCAGAAATGAGGAAAAAGCAATTGTGGACATGTGGCTGGGCTTGCATACAGGCATAAGTCATGAATACATAGAAACAGAGCGCGGTTGTTCTGTTTTAAGAATTAATAAGACATAGAAATAGTTTGCTTGCTATTAGTCAGAGGCTTAAGGTCAAGGACAAAGGCAAAAGCTATTTACCGCAAATGAAAGCAAAACACGCTAATATATCGCTATTTGGTTAGTGAGCGCCTGCGTCGCACTCTAACCAATCAACATTTGCGTACATTCACGTTAATTTGCGGTAAATAGCTTTTGCTTTTAACCTATGGTTTTCTGGTATCTGGTGACTGATTATAATTAATAGTCCATTCAGCTAATGCCCTGTCTAAATCACCTTCGGCAGAAATATTTTTCCAGAAAACTCTGAAATCTTCAGTTGCATTTTCCAGGTTAAACACCATTTTTTTTGACTTATCTTTTAGAAATAGCTGAATATTTGATTCAATGGTATTAATGTAGTCTTCTGCTATGTCGATTGAGGATGTTGTATCTGTTTCATCCAGCAGAATACCTTCTTTATATGCTTTCATAATGCCGAATTTTTCACGTTTACTAAAGCTTTCAATGGTTTGTTGTTTA
>QIDK01000021.1 GCA_003228405.1 Gammaproteobacteria bacterium
CCATGCCCGTGAAGTCGATATTACTCGAGGCAAAGAAGCCGGTTGTGATGCTTATGAAACCAAACCTGTTGATCTGGAACAACTTATTGATACCATAAATGGTTTGCTAGAGGATCATTCCTAGGCGCTTTATACACAGCAACTGGTTACTCTATATTCTGCACCTGCTCCCTCATCTGCTCTATTAAAACTTTTAATTCTATTGCCGCCTGTGTGGTTTCTATATCGGTAGATTTTGAACCCAGGGTATTTGCTTCGCGATTAAATTCCTGCATTATAAAATCCAGCCTGCGGCCAACTGGCTCATTTCGGTTTAGTGTTTTTTCTACTTCTTTAAAGTGACTGTCTAAACGATCCAGCTCTTCATCGACATCCATTTTCTGGGTGATATAAACCAGCTCCTGCTCAAAACGGTCTTTATCGACATTGACATTTAATTCTTCTATGCGGTTTAATAATTTCTGCCGGGTTTGCTGCAATATCTGCGGCCTTCTTTTTCTTTCATCGGTAACAATTTGTTGCATTGCTGTACAACGTTTTTCAATCATTAGCTGTAACCGCTGGCCTTCACTCTGCCTGGCTTCGCATAAATCCTGTAGAACAATATCAAATAATTTTACAGCCGCTTCAGTAATCGGTTTTAAATCTGCCTGCGGGGCTTCGACTACGCCAGGCCATTTTAATACTTCCATTACATTCATTTCGCTGGGCTGGTGTAATTTTTTACTGATAATCTGGCATGCTTTTAAAACTTCATTTGCACCGTTTTCATTTATCCGTACTTCGATTTGCTGGCCTAGTGCCGGTTTATAACGCAGGTTGCACTCAACTTTTCCACGCTTAAGTCGTTTCGTCAGGCAGCTTCGTATTTCATTTTCGATGCTGCGCAGTTCTTCTGGTAATTTAATTTGCGCATCAAGGTAACGGTGATTGACAGATCGCAGCTCCCACACCAGTGAACCCCATGGCTGTTCTTCACTGCTTCTGGAAAATGCAGTCATACTGTGAGTCATAATTTTTCCTTTTTACTGAATCGCATAAAGTGCATTACCTGTGTTTATTTAAATCAGTGTATCACGACACCCTATGACTTTATCCCTGTAAAACCGTATAATTCGCCCAGAGAATCTCTGATTAAGTATATGATGCTTCTGGCTTACAGGCTTGATCAGAGTTCCCCTTACTAACTAGAGGAGTCATTATGCGACCCAGTAAACGCGAAGCCAGTCAGATGCGCGAAGTCAGAATCACCCGTAACTACACCATGCATGCCGAAGGCTCGGTGCTGGTTGAGTTTGGTAATACCAAAGTTCTGTGCACTGCTTCTGTCGAAAGCAAGGTACCCGGCTGGATGCGCGGCAAGGGTTCAGGCTGGGTCACAGCCGAATACGGCATGTTACCCCGCTCTACCGGCTCACGTATGCGCAGAGAAGCCGCGGGTGGTAAACAGGGGGGCCGTACTATGGAGATTCAGCGCCTGATTGGCCGATCTCTGCGCGCTGCCATTGATCTGGATGCCCTGGGTGAAAACATGATCACGATCGACTGTGATGTTATCCAGGCAGATGGTGGCACACGCACGGCCTCTATCACGGGTGGTTTTGTCGCCCTGACGGATGCAATTCAGTTTTTACTGGATAATAAAAAGATTTCTAAAAACCCGCTAACGGGCAATCTTGCTTCGGTTTCTGTGGGCATCTATAACGGCAACCCGGTGCTGGATTTAGATTATGATGAAGACTCCAATGCAGAAACCGATATGAATGTGGTGATGAATGAGGCACAGGCTTTTATTGAAATACAGGGCACAGCAGAAGGCCACGCATTTCGCAAAGATGAACTGGATGCCATGCTGGAACTGGCACAAAAAGGTATTAATGAATTAATTCAGGCACAACAGAAGGCACTAGAATCGTGAATACCATTGTTTTAGCCAGCGCTAATGCGGGCAAGGTACGTGAAATTAATAAACTACTGTCCAGCCATGGCATTGAAGTGGTTCCACAAACGGAATTTGATGTGCCTGAAGCAGTGGAAGATGGTTTAACCTTTGTCGAAAATGCACTTAAAAAAGCCCGCCATGCGGCAAAGCTCACCGGCCTGCCGGCAATTGCAGATGACTCAGGCATTGAGGTTGATGCTTTAGACAAGCGCCCGGGAATTTATTCTGCACGTTATTCCGGCGAAGGCGCAACCGATGCTAAAAATAATGAAAAAATGCTGGCCGAGCTTAAAGGTGTTGCAGAGGAAAATCGCACGGCGCGTTACTGGTGTGTCATGGTATATTTAGAAAATGAAAATGACCCAACACCGATTATTACCCAGGGCACACTGGAGGGTAGAATAATGACCGTACCCCTGGGTGAGGGTGGCTTTGGTTATGATCCGATTTTCTGGCTGCCAGAACAGCAATGTGCGGCAGCAGAACTGAGCCTGGAAGAAAAAAATAAAATTAGCCACCGGGCGATTGCATTGAACGCGTTGGCTGAGAAGATTAAAAAACTTAAAGAATAAAGATTTTCCGCAAATGTTTTGCTTTGTACGCCTACGGCGTACTACTCAAATAAGCTTTTCCTTTTATTTGCGTTATTTGCGTTTATTTGCGCTAAACAGCTTTTAATCTTTTAAATACCAAACATGACCATACTCACCTGTTCAGATATTGAATTTTCACAACTTCAGCAACTGCTGGCTAAATACGATTTAGTCATTCACCGGGTTGACGACCATCAAAAAATTCCCGGTAGCTGGTTTGGCGAACCGGAAGCGGGCATTATTCTAAATAATTTATACGTTCGCAATGACACCCCGGTGCATTCTGCTTTACATGAATCCTGTCATTATATCTGCATGGATGCCGAACGCAGAGAAAAACTACATACCAATGCAGGGGGCGATTACGATGAAGAAAATGGGGTTCTTTATTTATCTATTTTATTAAGTGATTTTATTAACGGCTTTGGCCATAAGCGTATGTTTAGTGATATGGATGAATGGGGTTATACCTTTCGCTTAGGTTCGAGCAAAGCCTGGTTTGAAGAAGATGCTGAAGATGCCTTTGACTGGTTAAGTAATAACAAACTGATTACGACTGACAATATTCCCAGCTGGGATATTAGAAAATAATTTTTTGCCTGGTTCTCACGGTTCTCTGTTACTAGTGTCCTGGAAACTGATTTTTAGTCATTTCCGAATGACTATGTCGGGAATCCAGTGACTTTAACTGGCCTGAAGCCGCTGGATCCCCGACACAGGCATTCGAGGATGACAGATTAAATCGCTTTTTTTCCTGTATGCATTCCCACGCAGAGAGGCTGTGAAAGCATTCCATGTAGGTTGGGCTGAGGCACGAAGCCCAACAACTGTGCCTTCGTAACCGATTGATTGTTGGGTTTCGCAAGCTCAACCGCAACCTACGGTTCGGTCATTTTTCATGCTTTGCATAATACTTTCACATTCTCAGAGCGTGGGAGCGAGTAATCACTTTGTACTTTAATCCTGTGCAATAAAAAACGCCCTCTAAGCAGAGGGCGTTTTTTCTCGATTAATGATTGATTTTTATGGCGCAGGTGCCTGCAATAAGCTGCTATCACCTATAGTGAGTACTGCACCATTAGTGGCAAGAAAACCAGCCGCCTGGGTCTGTAATTCTGTAGTGACTGCGACATCATCAGTCGGATCGAGTAATGAAGCATGGCTGCCGGATATAAACTTGGTGACCAGTTGTAAATTGGAACTGGGCCCCTGTGAGCTATTCACCTGTGTCAGCCCCATTAATGATAACAGTGGCTCAGTACCCGCTAAAGGTGCGGGGATAGTACCACTGGAATCATTGGCATCCGGTACGGTATTGGGCACCACCAGATCAGAAGGCGAGCTACTACCACCGACAATTTCAAAGAACAGCACACCACGGCCATTAACCGCTGCCGTCGCATAATTGAGTGGGTCCGCAGAATCAACCACGGTTTGAGCGGCACCCATAAAGGCCTCGTAATCCGCCGTTCCCTTCACTACGCCGCTGGCTGCCAGACCTGCCGCAATAGATGGCCCGAAAGTGGCTGAACCATCCAGAATTTTTGCTAGCTGAGAACCGCCAAAGGCCAGGGCAGTGGCTTTAACTTCCGACTCAAGCGCAACAAAGGTTGTTCCTACCATGGCACCCAGTGAATGACCGAGGAAGTATATTCTGGTTGTATCGAAATCTGGATCACTGGAAATGTTATAACTCATAGTTGAGAGGGCATAGGTCAGGGCAAATAAATCGGATACCGACTGACGTACATTATCACGGGTATTCTGTAAATTGGTCAGGTTAATAAAATGCCGACCGGAGGTATCGGTAATACTATCCGGCACACTGGCTGTGATATCACCGGTTGTAGGGTCCTGTGTTACCAGATCCAGATCAAAGGTTCGTTCCTCTACCGAGCCCGGCCCTGTGGGCCCAAGCCCATAAAAGGGATTACTACTATCGGTTATGCCATGCATGGGCATATCTATGGCTACCACTGCCATACATTTAGGTGCCGTCGCCATAGCATTCGCCACCGCCATTACGGTGGTACGATCCGTGGTAATACCGTGCTGGTATATAACTACCGGCCAGCCATTAACCGGTTTAGTCGTTCCACAGAGCTCTCCATTAGTGCCGGTTTTGGGAACAGACAGTAACAGGGGAATAGTTTCCGTTGATGTCGACACTGGCGACAGATTGGGTCCCAGGTATGTCAGCAGAGATCCTCCCACCCCTTTCCAGAAGGAACCCAGGGGTGTTGGATCACCACTGTTTGCCGCGGCGGTTAAATAATAAGGCACCTCAAGCGTACCCAGATGAATATTGGCATCCACCAGTACATAGGGTGGGGGTAAAGTTGTCTCTGGCGCTAATTTAATAGCGGTTACAGGAACCGATCCCCCACGAATATCGGTACGCACCTGTGCCAGCACATCACTGGTAGACTGGGTAGTAAATGACCAGTGC
>QIDK01000247.1 GCA_003228405.1 Gammaproteobacteria bacterium
CCACACCTGTCCGTTTTTATCCTTATAAGCCAGTGCTTTTTGCGGCAGATCTAGAGCGGCTGTCTGTGAACATTGCATCAGGGGTGTGCCCACTTTCGGATTTCCGAATATCAGTAATTCGGAAGGGAGTAATTGCAGACCAGCCTTGTCAGCACCAGCAGTATGGTTGACTCGTTTGAAAATTGTCATGCCTTTTTTTGTTAATACCGCTTCCAGTTTATTTATAGTTTCTGAAACACTGTGTGCGCTTTTTATTTTTATTATGCCATTCGTTTCGCTTGCATTTACAGTGGTGTTCGTAAGACTGATTAATATTATTACGCTGGAAATAAATTTTGATATTGTGCTGCTCATGTCTGATATCTCCTGTTAAGTATTATGAGAATATACATTGTGATATAAATTACGTAAACAAAAAAAGAGAGGTTCATTTGAACCCCTCTATAAAGGAGTGAGCCATATAGCATCATGATTCACATCTGGTAAAATAAATTATTTTTAGAATACGATCAGTATCTGTGCAGATAACTTGTCATCCATGCCGCCTAATACTTGATTGGGAGTGGCAGAAGATGGCAGGTTTGGCGCTTCGGCATTGCGGAATTCATAGTTGATGATTAAGCGGCTTTTCCTGTTAAAGAACCATTGACCACCAAGTGTGACTGTTTCAAACTTTCTTTCCTTTTTTGCATTATCCGTCATCCGGTTGTAAATATCATAGCGCAGGTCGAGTTCCAGTTGAGGCATAATCATATAGCCAAAGTGGCCATACCAGCCATCGGCTTTACCGATTGTTTCCATGTTCCATGAAGATAAAGCTGTAACTTGATTACCAGGAGGCCCGACTTCAGCTGTTGCGCCAGGTACAGCGCCACCATCTGATCCATTAAAGATCATGCCATCTGCTTTCATGTATTCAAAGGCTGCGCGGTATTTATTCTTGCGGAAGGTTGTACCCAGGCCGTAGCGTTTACGGTCATAGGTGCCTTTACCGTTTACATCATCGCCAATCAGCGTACGTTCGCCATCCTGGTTCCAGGCAAACATTTTCCAGCTTTGGCGACGTGCGCCTTTGCCACCAAAAATCAGTGCGGAAGACCAGTAAAGATAGGTTTCATTAGAGTCATTATTATTGCCTCGGGCTATACCGTTGCCATTACCGAACATGACGGCATAACTGTGTTCCCACTCCCCGACTTTGAATATATCAAAAAACTGAATGCCAACGTCGCGAAATGCGCTTACAGGACCATTCGGTTTGTTTATGTCTCCGTCGTTAGTTACAGTCGGTGGCGGTCCAGGCACGACGTTTGTACCTGAACCGTCACCATCAAAGAAGCGTTCCAGGATCATGCCGTTGGTAACATTGGTGAAGTTGATGTAATCAAAAACATGAATGGCCTGCAAGCCCTCTTCTGAGCCGGGTGTTTTGAATTGTCCGACACGTATTCGGGCACCGGGGATATGGCTGAGTGTGACACTGGCGTCGGTCACCTTTGCGCTACCACCGCTACCGCGGGTAATGCCGTTATTACCAAATTCAGCCAGGAAGAAATAGTTTACCTTGTTATCAAGCGGGAAGCCTGTGCCGCGAACACCGATACGAGCGCGCAGTACGTTGAAAGTTTTATTGGTTTTCAGGTCAGGGCGTATCTGATTAACAATGGCTTTTTGGCCTTTCCATGGGCCCGCCTTTATCTCAGTGCCTTTAGTTTGTGCGTATTCTGGCTGTATAAAACCCCATACGTTGGCGCGTTTCGACTGGCCGCTGGGTTCAGTGCCTTGCAGTGCCAGCCAGTTCGCGGAATGCACAGTTGAGACGCACATTAAAAGTGCCGCTCCAACTGTTTTTATTAATAGTTTTTTCATTGAATTCATTGTTCATCCTCCTGAAAGGAAAAAGCATTATATTTTTGTTAGGTACGATTTTTATTATGGTTTAATCAATTTGAATCCCTGGTTTTGCAGCTCAATAATACGTACCACACCGGATGAAACAGGTACCGCACTACTATGTAATTCAGGTGCCTCTCCCAGTTTTTTAGTCATGCCTGCGATAGTGTTTTTGCAGGCTGCAAATCTCACACCGCTGGATGTCAGTCCATCTATACGGCTGTGATTTACGTTGTTGTCAAATAATAAACGTAAACCCTGACTGAAAGCGACAATTTCTATATCAACTTTATCCTGTCCATAGTATTTGATCAGGTTTTTTGCAACATTGAGCACAGTAGTTTGTTTGGCAGGATCATTATCGCTGATTTGCAATATGATTCTTTCTTCTGCAAAAGGTTTGTCATCCTCGCCAGCCTGTATTTGATAGCTTGCTGTCAGTGCTAACAAAAGTAAAAATATGGATGTCAGTTTTTTCATGGATATCTCCTGTTTGAATTTTTATAAATGGGTCAGTTTTCGTGTGCCATTGTTTCAAGACGGTATGATCAGAATATTATTCGCACGTTTTTTTTAATGTTATTGCGAAATGCTTAGCCATCACCTGGTATACAATCTGTATTTTTTTATTTATGTGTACCGAAAAATGACAATATATTAATTTATGGTTTGATGTATGCGTATCCCATTGTCTGCAGGCGGGCTAGTTCAGCAACACCACTAGGAACAATATCGCCTTTGTCGACGTTATACAGGTCGATGTCAACATCTACTTTGCGGCCATGTACTGTGTTGGCGCATACATTGAACTTAATACCCTGACTTTTAAGATTATCAATTTTAGCTGTCATAATTTCATCGGCATTCGCATGTTTGAAATTTTTAAGCTTTTCTAATGATTCAGGGTCTAATAAAAGTGCCAGGCCATTGCCATTTAACACGACTTTTAGATCAAGATTTTCAGCACCGACAGCATTAATATGATTTTGAATATTGCGTAAAGTACCAGCCTGTTTCTTTTGGTTATCGTAATTTATGTGGTAAACCACTTTTTGTTTTCCATATCGTTCGTTTGCATGAGCTGCTGTCATCATTAACATAGTTACGCTCAACAAAAAAGCTAAAAATAATTTTGTGTGTATTTGCGTTATTAATATATTCATTTTTTCCTCTTTTTTTTTTATGGTTTTCCCTGGGTATTATTTATTTTTGCTGTTAGGGCTAGCAGCTTTATTTTTTTCTATGAAATCTTCAAGAATCTTTAAGGTGATACCGCCGACTTGCATGCCAACGACATCGCCGTTCGGGTTAAACATGTAAGTCGTTGGCAGACCTTCCAGACGGCCCAATCCAATCTTTTTTGTAATGCTTGAATCACTTAGCAGTATTGGAAAATCGATAAAATAATCGTCAGCAAAGCTGATTACCTCATCTTGTTTTGCGTATCCATAACTGGGAAAGTCAATGGCGATCCCTAAAACGATTGCATCTTTATCTTTGTGCTCATCATGAAAACGTACCAGTTCAGGCATCTCTTCACGGCAGGGCGGGCAGCGGGTACCCCATATATTTAAAACTACCCATTTGCCATGACCGATGTATTCTGAGAGTTTATGCTGGCTATCATCTATACTTTTAAGTGAAATATCGAGCGATGCATAAGCGTTGCCACTCAAAAGCACGAACAGGAAAATCATTATTAGATTTGTTCTAGATATAGACTGTGTCATTTGTTTCCACCCATACAACATGATAATTTTGATAGCTAAGAGACGTGTCTGATGTCTGAAATATTCTCAAATATTTTTGGGAATATTCTAGCTGTATCTACGTCTATTGGGTGTTATCAGGAGTTTTTATGGAAATTGTCAAAAATCTGGTAGCTGCTTTCTCATTAAAAACTGAGTTTGCAGCACGGCGAAACAAGCTGTATCGCATCGCATATTCATGGTGTCATGATTCTGCACTGGCAGACGATCTGGTGCAGGAGGCTATTTACAAGGCTTTAAAGAATGCATCCAGTCTGCGTGATGTAAAAACCATGGACAGCTGGTTATATCGAATTTTGTATAACTGCTGGCAGGATTATTTACGTGTTAAAGGCCGTAATGTTGAATTTATTGAGATGCATGATGAAGATCAGCCAGGACATTCGGACAATTATCAGCAGTCACAAATAGTCAAACGGGTCAGGGTTTCAGTAGAGCAGTTGCCCTTGCCATTGCGTGAAGTTGTTACACTGGCAGATTTTGCCGGGTTTAGTTATGCCGAAATTGCAGAGATTACAGAGGTGCCAATTGGTACAGTGATGAGTCGCCTGTTTAGAGCACGTAAAAATTTGAAACAACAGTTACTTGAATTTGGTTCAGATGAAATGTCTGAATTTAAATTGCGGAGGGTTAAATAATGAACATTAAGGACATCACAGAAGATAGATTAAATTTATTCATCGATGAACAACTTGATACCGATGAAATGAATGAAATACGTGAAGCTTTGCTGGATAATAAAGAGTTACGTGAACAGGTGTGCCAGTTAAAAGCAGTGCGTGAACTGATCGGTTATGCATACAGTGATGTGCCGCCATCACGTCATGAAAATCCGCATCGAAAACGTTCAAGTTCAATCGTTGGCAGGGCGGTTGCCGCTTCGGTAACGCTGGCCATGGGTGTGGTACTGGGTTGGTCAACTTACGAGTATAGTCCCAACGCAACCCAGGTAATCTCCGCTGAAAATACATTTCAGTATGTGGCTAACCACGTGAAAGTCGAGCATGGAAAACGAAAAATTATATTGCATATTGATTCCAGTGATCTGCAGGTTGTTAATGCTGCGTTAAATGAAGCCGATCAATTACTGGCAACTTATCGTAAAGCCAATGCACCGATCGAGCTGGATATCATTACCAATAAATCCGGTATAAATATTTTAAGACCGGATATATCGCCATATATAAATAGAATAAAGGAACTGATTGATAACAACGATGAAGTTGCGGTGTATGCCTGTAATCGTTCTATTGCTAAGGCACTTAAAAAGGAAGGTGT
>QIDK01000239.1 GCA_003228405.1 Gammaproteobacteria bacterium
CATCGGGAAAAGCCAGGGTACCCTGGATGGCCATTTCAGCATTTCCAGGGCTGTCATATAACAAAGCCAGACTTGCGTTTTTAGACAAATTCGAGGTCGCCTGTTTACCCTGCTTTATAAGAACCTGGCGTAGCTGTTGATTGCTTACCCAGGTGCTTGAGTATATTGCAGAAGATAACAGCAATATAAAGCCAATAGCCACAGTTACAAATAGCTGTGATCTGATAGAGCTTGTGTTAATGATTTTGCTAATAGATTTCATAGTTAGAACATTTATAGCCGTATTACTTATACGCCGGATAAAGCTGATCAAATTTATTTTTCATCTCACGGCTATAACGCAAATCCAGGTGTGTTGCTGTTCTTATATTGACTGCGGTTTTCAAATCTACCGATGGATAAAGATCGTCACTACTGGAAGTCTGCTCCAGCTGACGCTGTAATAATGCGACCAGACGTCGCCCCTGTTTATAGTGATCTGGATATAGTGCAAATAGCACTCCCAGACGTGCATGCAGAAGATTATTAGAAAAAACCGTAATATGCTTGTTCCACGAAACCCGGAGAATTTCCGGCAATAGAATATCCAGCGGTGCCACATTATCCAGCGGAATCCAGATTGCATCGGTTGCAGGCTGTACTGATTTTAATACAATGGCGTATTGCAATGTCGCCTGCTTTAAATTTGACACCTGTAGTGGAATAAATTCTATGCCATATTTTTTACCTGTTTTTCTGGCTCGGGTTACTAGCCAGCCATTATTTTTCTGGCTATAAATAAAAAAAACACGGTTAATGCCAGGATTGAGTAATTGCAACTGTCGGAAAAACGCTTCTGGATCCCCCGACAGACTAATGCCACTAATACCTGGCGGAGTTGCGACCATACCACCTGCAATCAGGGGCAGGTTACTATCCATGGAATCAACCAGTTTATAGGTAGTTTGACCGAGGGCGATATAAGCGGATATATTGAATTTCCTGCTTAATTGTCTGATCGATTCTGATGTTGTATCTGCATCAATTCGATAAGTTGTGAAGTGAAAACCAGACACCGAGCTGATGCCGGCAATGAGCTGTTCGAACATACCGCTGTATTCCTTGCTCACAGTCGGATACAACACGGCAATATGTCGGCTATTCTCAGCATTATGCTCGGCAAAAACAAGTTTCGGCCATAGACATACAAATGCTGTAATTATGGCCAAAGCAGATAGCGACCATAAAAGCCTGTCTACAATAATGAAGGGGCGAATAACAAAACATCCTGTGGTATTTCTATTTATATAATTATGACCTACAGGCATGGATATTCAATACTTTATTCGGGTGATTATTGAGTTATAGTTAGCCTGATAACTCGAAAAGCAGCAGAACTAACCCGGCAGGCTCAGCATTGCCACATGCTGAGGGTAGTGTCCACAATTTTCAGATAAAAGGCGAAGATCGCGGCTTATAGGCCTCTACTGACGAAATTCTCGGCAGCAACGTTAAATATTTTAAAAGTAAGGCCATAATGATGACTTAAGCGGAAATTCCCAGAGCTTCTAAACCACTCTAAGAATATAATGCAAATATATGAATTTATAGAGTTTTTTATAGAAACAAGCAGATTCCCCTAAAATATCTGGCTTAGTTATGCCACTAAAACCACCCGTTCGAGTCTGGTAATGACCTGTTTTATCAGATAAATTTAATTGTTGTTCAGTGTTAAGTCGAGTTTTCTGCTAATGTCGTTAAAATCACCCCTGGTATATCCCGTATTAGTTTCTATCCTGCTTATTCCGATATCCAGCCTTGCCGAGCATAAAGATGTCCCGCCTGATAGCATTACCGGTGCAGGGGCACACTTCGCCTGGGTAATATTCGATTCACTCAAACAGGAGCTGCAGCAATCCACCGGAAAAAAGCTTCATCTATATGGAAAGAATTCAAATCTGGGGGTGGGCTGCAATTCGGGTATTAAGCTGGCCCAGCAGAGTAGCTATAAGCATGAAACTTTTGGTTTTACATGCTGCCCCATCAGTCAGCAGGAAGCCATTGATAAAAAAATTGTAACATATCCGTTAGCAGAAGAGCCCATTCTCATTCTGCTAAATAAAAAAAATCCGCTAGAAAACTTATCCAGTAAACAGGTTCGCTCTATTTTTAGCGGAGATATCAGCAACTGGAAACAGGTGGGAGGATGGGATAAACCCATTGCGGTCGTAACACGCCTGCATTGCAAAAAACGTCCCGGACACTGGAAAACAATTTTACCCAGTGTTGATGCTTTTGCTAAAAAACGCTTAAATGTTAGTAGCGCCAGTGAAATGGTAAAATTGCTTAGCTCGCTTGAAACGGCTATTGGCCATATAGGGTCTACATGGGAATTTGCTGAAAACAGCAAACTCAAGTCTATTAAGATAAACAATATTGAAGCTACTGCTGATAATTTAAAAAATAAATCCTATCCATTTCATAGAAAACTTTCAGCTATTACAAATTTAAACCCGTCTACAGATGTTCTGAAAACAATTCATCAGGTTCAATATGGAAAATCATTTGAAGCTGTAGCACGAAAATTTAATTTACTGCCTTTAAATACACTCAATACTGAATAATTACTTCTTTACAAGATTTTTAAATGTGGAAAATAATATGACAAAAAATTTAGGTAGACTTGATCAGGCTATACGTGTCGCTATTAGCCTTAGTCTAATTTACGCAGGCATTATCGATGAGCAGTTTATAGGTGACCCTTTAAGCTCTATTATTATTGGAGCTATAGGGGTAATAAATTTAATCGTTGCTTTAACTCGAATTTGTCCATTATATATATTAGCGGACATTAATACCTGCAGGTCGAAACAAAAATAAAGCTTTCCACATGAGTTTAAGAACACAGATTTTATTATCCATTTTAGGGATTACCTTTTTTGCGCAGTCGGTATTTGGTTTTCTGGCCTATCGTCAAATCACTGAGAGCCGTGGTGACCAGTTAACTATATTTTTACAGTACCTGAGCCGTGAAGTTGCAGAACGCCTCACACTACCGGGAGACAGGTATGTCACAGACATATATCTTGAAGAACTAAGGCAAAGATTTTCCACACCAGAATCTATCTTAATAGTTCAGAAAAATAACAAAATAGAATATATAGCGGGTAATAACCAGAATCACATCGCAGAAATTTCAGACCAAATGGAAGCCTATACAGACTCTGACAAGCATGGACTAATTAAAATGAATGGCATCGAGTATTATTGGGCGGTAAGTCGACTACCTGATAACAACTATCAGCTGATAATGCTGGAGCCAGCCGGAAATGAAGAAGCGACAATTGCGTCCACATTAAGGCTACGCTTAATAATCTTCGGCGCCATTATTCTGTGGGCAGCGGTATGGATAAGCCTGTTGTTAAGTTCAAAAATATCCAGACAGCTAGATGAAAAAAATGAGCAGTTAAAGCACCTGGCCTTACATGATAATCTAACCGGTCTACCTAATCGAACCCTGCTATCCGACCGACTGGGGCAGACATTATTACAGTCTCAACGCAATAATCAGCCTTTTGCTCTGTTTTTAATGGATCTTGATCGATTTAAGGAAGTGAATGATACTCTGGGCCATCAGTTTGGCGATGAGTTATTAAAAAGATTTAGCTCTCGTCTGCAAAAATCCATTCGTAATGAAGATTCTATTGCCCGTTTAGGCGGCGATGAATTTGCCATATTATTACCTCAAACTAATTTAGAAGGTGCTAAAACTTGTGTTGAACGTATTCTCCATTCAATGGAAGATCCATTTTGTATAAATGATATATCAACAGAAAGCAAAGCCAGCGTTGGTATAGTTCTTTATCCTGACCATGGAGATAACACCGATATTTTAATGCAATATGCAGATATTGCCATGTATCAGGCAAAAAAATTACAGTCTGGTTATGCCATATACAGCCCTGAACAAAATACACACAGCATTCGTCGATTACGCTTAATGAATGATTTACGTGATGCGGTAGACCAAAATAAAATAAGTGTTTCTTATCAGCCTATTATCAGCAATTCTCAACATAAAATCATAAGTGTTGAAGCGCTGGCTCGCTGGCAACATCATGAACTTGGAAACATCACACCAGATGAATTTATTCCCATGGCCGAGCAGATGGGAATTATACGTACTTTAACCCTGCAGGTATTTGAACAGGCACTTAAAGATTGCCAGCACTGGGCTCAGCAGAACCATCATCCAGGCATAAATATTAATATTTCCACTTATTGCCTGCAGGACCTGTCATTTCCAGAAAAAATTACTTCAATTATTAAAAATTATAATTTTGATGCAAGCCTGATAGAACTGGAAATTACTGAAAGTGCTTTAATGCATGATCTGAATCGAGTATCCAGAATCCTTGAGCAACTAAATACCATAGGTTTAAAGCTGGCAATTGATGACTTTGGCACTGGTTTTTCATCACTCAATTATCTTAAAAAATTACCCGTCGATACATTAAAAATAGACAAAACTTTTATTCTTGATATGTGCAGCAAACCCAGTGACAAGGCCATTGTTAAAACAATAATAGAATTAGGCCACAATTTAAACTGCAAGGTTATTGCAGAGGGTGTGGAAAACAGCACAACGCTTAATAAATTAGCCTTATTAAATGTGGATATCATGCAGGGTTTTTTCTACAGCAAACCATTACCTGCTAGTGGTCTTGGCAGCTTTTTAGCTGAATATAATAACCAGGGAACCTCTGATTAAGTCTGGTTGATAAGATTATTGTCAAAAAATTTCAGAAATAAAGGAGTCTTCTAATAAGCTTTAGAAAAATAGCAGCTGTAGGAGTTAGCTTTAGCTGACGATGCACCTGGCGATGCGAAGCGAGCCGATAAGCTTAACGGCTCGCTTCGCATCGCAATCATTATCGCCAGCTAAAGCT
>QIDK01000208.1 GCA_003228405.1 Gammaproteobacteria bacterium
CGTAAGTCAAAAGACAAAGACGTCTTTATAAAGGTATTAATCATGAAGTGGAAATTATTAAAGTCCGAATCTAAGTATGCAGGTTTTTTTAATATCGATTTATGTCATATTCGACATGATACTTACCAGGGCGATGAGATTGAGGTAAAGCGGGAACTGTTTAATCGGGGGGATGCGGTGGCGGTTTTGCTTTATGACCCTTCAAATGACAGAATTGTTCTGTTAGAGCAGTTTCGGGTGGGGGCTATTAATAATGAAGATGGCCCCTGGTTGCTGGAGATTGTTGCGGGTATGGTGGAAGAAGGTGAATCTATTACCGATGTGGCGCGTCGTGAGTGTGCAGAAGAGGCGGGCATTGAAGTGCATAGCTTTGAAGCTATACATAGTTTCTATTCCAGCCCAGGTGGTTGCTCTGAAAAAATTCATGTGTTGTGTGCGCTGATCGATAGTAAGCAGGCTCAGGGCATTCATGGAGTTGCAGAAGAAGATGAGGATATTAAGCTGCTTGTGATTGATTATGAAGAGCTGCATGATCTGATTGCTTCGGGTAAAATCTGTGCTGCAGCCCCGTTGATAGCCTTACAATGGTTGCAGCTTAACCGTGAGCGACTGCAAATGGAAAGCTTTGTAATGTAAGCCGCTGATCTTTTTCATAGCAAACTTATTACTGAATCAGAAATAAAGGATACTGCTAATAAGCTTTCGAAAAATGGCATCTGTAGGAGTTAACTTTAGCTGACGATAATTGTTGCGATGCGAAGCGAGCCGTTAAAACCATATTATAGCTTATCGGCTCGCTTCGCATTGCCAGGGGCATCGTCAGCTAATGCTAATTCCTGCAGGAGAAACTCTTATTGCTATGCTTCTATAATATAAGGCAGGTGTTCTTTTACCTGATTCTTTAGTTATCAGTATTCAGGGTTACTGGATCCCTGTTCAATACATACGGAATGACAGCTGGTTCGTTGCCAGGCTCTCTTAATATATTGAGTTTATTAAAGCTGAATTACTTTAGGTCAATTCGAAATGGCAATTACTTAAGACTGATTTAAAGCAAAAAGGGCGCCACTGAGACGCAGAGTACACAGAGAAAACAGCTGCGCCTGTATGGCTTCAGAACAGGGCGGAAAAGAAATAGTTATAGATTTTTGAATATGAATTTGGTCCCGGAGAAGATGTGAATGACCGATAGAACCTACAGAACGATTTTGGGTCTGATACTGTTGATTGTGCTTTATTTTGATCTTGAGCTAGCTATGTATGGCGTTATAGCGATGCTCTTTATCGAGGGCATCACCAATCAGCGTATCCCTAAAATTATCTGTTTTATACGTAGATATATCGATAAGCCCTCGCCGGCACTTGCCGATGTGTCGGTTATTGAAGGCGCCCCACTAAATATAGACTCGGAAAGGGCATGGCGTATTTCAGTGGGATCTTTCTTATTCATTGGTTATTCAATTGATCTGCTCTGGTTTTTCCCCTGGTTTATGGGCTTTGCTATATTTGGTGCCGGCTTAAGCGGGGTGTGCCCGGTATTATTTGGCTTGCGCTGGATCGGGTTTAGATGAGCCAGCAACAGAATAATATTGAGCAAAAGCAATCGGTTAGTGCGTCTCTTTCGGCCAAGGTTACGGGCATTGTATTCTGGGGTATGGTGCTACTGGGAGTGCTGGCCGCCTCCTATCTTCTGAATCAGCGGGAATCACAGCTCAGCACAGAATATAACAATAATATTCTCTATGTAGAGCGTGAATTAGAAAACCTTTATATCAATCACCCTGATCATACCTATGATCATGAATACATGTCTCTGCAGGTTGAAGACATTTTTAATAAGCTCACACAGCAATACCCGATTGAATCAATCTTTTATGAGTTCGGTGGCCATAGTTATCGCTTTGGTAAAACCCTGCCTGAACAGGTACAGATAAGTGGTCGCTTGCTCATCAGGGTAGAGGCTGATGCAGGTATAGAAGTGGTTGATTTATATGTGTTTATGAAAGGGTTTGAGCAGACCATTATCGAATCAAGAAAGCAGATGCTGCTTATTATTGGTGGCCTGGCATTTTTGTTTGGCATGATTTTGCAGAAGATTCTGCAGAAAGTCCTGTCGCAGCCATTGATGAATATGGTGACATCAGCACAGAAATTTGCCGAAGGTGATCAGACGGCCCGCTTTAACGAGAGTGGAAAAGATGAATTTGCCTATCTGGCAAAATTTGTTAATCAGGCGCTGGATTCAATCCTTAGCCATCAGCGCAAACTTGAAGCCTCACAGAAAGCATTGTTTGAAGAAAAAATACAGGCAGAAGTAACCCTGCACTCTATTATGGACGGGGTGATTACCACAGGCTCTGGCAATGCCATTCAGTACTTGAATCCAGTTGCAGAAAGATTGATGGGGCTGGATTCAAAGAGCGCCAGGGGTATGGATTTAAGCAAGGCTATTCAGCTGATACATGAAGATACGGGGAAGTTGGTAGCCTCGCCGACGGTTGCCTGCTTAAAAGATCGCCAGGTGAAAGTGCTTGATAGCCACTCAGCGCTGGTACGCAAAGATGGCAAGATCATTCCGATTGAAGCCACCGCGGCCCCCATGCGTAATGACCCGGGTGAGGTGATAGGTGCGGTGATGGTTATTCAGGATGTAAGTCAGGAGCGAAAGTTAAGCCGTCAACTCTCTTATCAGGCCAGTCACGATATGCTCACCGGTCTGTTTAACAGGCGTATGTTCGAAGAGCAGCTTGAGGCCACCCTGTTAAATGTGGGGGTTGAAGACAGACATCACGCCCTGTGCTATGTCGATCTGGACCAGTTTAAAATTGTCAATGATACCTGTGGCCATGTGGCAGGTGATGAGTTGCTGCGTCAGCTAGGCGATTTATTTAAGACCTGTATTCGTGAAGGCGACACTCTGGCTCGCCTGGGTGGCGATGAATTTGGCCTGCTGCTGGAAAACTGTGCATTAAAACAGGCGACTCTGGTGGCGGAAAAGGTGCGTAAGTCGGTAAAAGAATTTCGCTTTGCCTGGCAGGAAAGAAGCTTTGAAATTGGCGCTAGTGTAGGCGTTGTAGGTATAAATGCAGATAATATGGATCTGGCAACCATTCTGGCATCAGCAGACATGGCCTGTTATGCCGCCAAAGACATGGGGCGCAATCGGGTGCATGTTTATGAACCTTCAGATGCCATGTTAGCTGAACGCCATGGGCAAATGCACTGGGCGGGACGCATAAGCAAAGCCCTGGAAGAGCATCGTATGGTGCTGTTTGAACAGCCGGTGGTGGATATCAATAATGAAAAAGCCGAAGCGGATCATTGCGAAATACTGATACGCATGAAAGATAAAGACAATGGCATTGTCAGGCCCGATACCTTTATACCCGCTGCTGAGCGCTACAATTTAATGCCTAAAGTAGATCGCTGGGTAATAAACCAGGTATTTGAGTATATAAAATCAAGTGGTCTGGAAAACAGCAAAAATACGGTGGCCATTAACCTGTCAGGAACCTCACTGGCAGATGACGACTTGCTGGGCTATATCCTGGAGAAGGCCGAAAAACACCAGATTGATCTCGGCAAAATTTGTTTTGAAGTGACTGAAACCGCTGCTATCAGCAATCTGGCCAAAGCAACCCAGTTTATCCGAGACCTGAAAGCTCGCGGCTGCCGCTTCTCGCTGGATGATTTTGGCAGTGGCCTAAGCTCATTTACCTACCTCAAGAATCTGCCAGTAGACTATATAAAAATTGATGGTTCATTTGTAATCGATATGCTGAATGACCCGGTAGACAGGGCTATGGTAGAAGCCATAGTGCGAGTTGGCCATGTTATGAAGGTGAAGGTAATTGCCGAGTGGGTGGAGAATGAGGAAACGCTTATATTGTTAAGAAATATGGGTGTGGACTATGTGCAGGGTTATCACCTGGGTGTGCCGAAGGAAGTGCAGCTGGTATAGTTTTAAGCGATTAGCGGTATTCTAGTCCTGTTTTTAAATACCTGACCATAAAATCATCAAAATTCAGCTTTATATCACAATGAATGTAACAAGCAAGTTATAACATTCACCAATAAAATGCTTAATCTGTACATAAAAAGCTTTCTACAGCATACATAGCTAAAGTCTTTGCATCAAACACCCATATTGCCTATTATGTGCTGTATTTAAATGGAACTATATTAGCGGTTATTAATGAACAAAGTAATTAAAAATAAATTACAGTCAGGGTTTCGTACTTTTTATCAGGGTTTATTTGTAGTATGTCTGTCTAGCTCAATAGTGCTAGCGGCTCCCCCTAAAGCTAAATCTGCTCTGCCTATCTATAAAATTGGCCCAGGGGATGTTTTAGATATTTCTGTATGGAAAGAAGATGGCCTGCAGCAGGAAGTGTTAATACGCCCAGATGGAGGCATGAGCTTCCCATTGGCGGGTGATATTCAGGCGGGTGGCAAAAGTGTTGCTGAGTTACAGAAATTACTTGCCAGTAAAATTGAAAAATTTATTCCAGACCCTGTCGTCACCGTATCAATTCGTCAAATTCAAAATAATAAAATATATGTTGTGGGCAAAGTTAATCGGCCGGGTGAATATGTGGGAACATCTTATATAGATGTAATGCAGGCACTAGCCATGGCCGGAGGCTTAAATGCCTATGCCAGCTCCAATAATATTAAAATTTTACGCCGTGAAAATGGCAATATTATAAGCATGGCGTTTGAGTATGATGAAGTTGCCAAAGGCTATGAATTAAAACAGGATATCATTCTTAAAAGTGGTGATGTCGTCGTCGTGCCTTAAAGCTCGGTTATCTGATTGTGGTTATGAGTTTTAAGTTAAAGTTATTTCAAAT
>QIDK01000035.1 GCA_003228405.1 Gammaproteobacteria bacterium
ACAGGAACCGCTGAAGGGTGTGTTGCCTGACCCTGGTCAATAATGGCGTAGTTTCTATCAAAAGTAACATACTGGGATACTAGCCCGAAAGTGTTAAATTGAAAGCCGGTAGCCATTGTATCGACAGCTAAATACGTGGGATTTAAAGAAAAAGCATCATATGCGTAGAGAACTGCCCGGTCAGATGTTGCTGCGAACAGGCTTTCAAATGTACCCAGAGTCTGGGTGTCAACGTCGGCAATCTCCAGATAAAGGCCTAAATCCCATTCTGAATGGGTGATAACATATGAGTTCCATGCAACGGTGTCACTGAAATTATCTGCCGCTGTTGCACTGCTACTGCCTACGGCAAATCCGTAGATATTAGAGGTGGTGCTATTGATCAGGTCATATCCGCCTATGCCATTTGCCTCGTCAATCCAGTATTCATTAACAATTGCGGCATTAGCAGGTATTGCTAAAAATAGCCCGATAGCAAGTAATGCCGATTTAGAAAAAAAGCTGTTCATTTTAATATTCCTTAATATGATTTAAATCTAATTTCATTTAATGATAAATGATGATTATATAGCATAAGCAGTTTTTGTGCCATATGCATAAGTAATTGAATAATAAGGAATAATATTTTTTGACTTAGTCAGGGCTTTGCACTGTGTAAAAAATACCAACAGTTTTTAAAGCCTTTGTGCAGCTTAACTGAGGAATGGCTTTAACCTGAATCCACTAACAGCTAAACCGAGTATATAAAAAAGTGCAGCAATGGAGACAAAACCCAGTAAATAAGGAATGCGCTCCATTAATGGCCAGTTTAGCCAGATATCTATGGGGGGTGTTGAATAAATTAAAAATGCGGCCATTAAAATACTGGCTAACAGTGTTTGCAGTAATAATCTTCCCCAGCCGTTCAGGTGCTGATAAATACCCTGTTGTTTTAATCCGCTATAGAGCAGAAAGGCATTGATATAAGCGGAACAGGACGTGGCAAGTGCCAGCCCCAGATGGGGCCCTTCAAACTCCAGCATCACCAGTGGCACAACGAATAGCAGGTTAAGAAACATATTCGCAATCATTGCGCGAATGCCAATACGCATCGGGGTTTTAGTGTCCTGACGCGCATAAAAGCCTGGCGCCAGCACCTTGATATAAATAAATGCGGGCAGGCCAGCTGCATAGGCCATCAGGCTTAAGGCTGACATTTGTGTATCGTGCAATGAGAATTCACCATATCCAAATAAAGTGGCAAGCAGGGGACTGGCGAGCAGAAACAGGCCGAGTGCGGCAGGCAGGGCGATTAAGGTGACCAGTTTGAGTGCCCAGTCCAGAGTCTGATTAAATTGCTCCGGGGAGCTGTTAGCATGCTGTCTGGAGAGGCTGGGCAATATGACCGTGGCCAGGGCAATGCCAAATACGCCCAGTGGAAACTCAACCAGACGATCTGAATAATATAACCAGGAGACGCTACCCGCGACCAGAAAGGAGGCGATAATGGTATCTAGCAGTAAATTTATCTGTGCCACCGATGAGCCAATAATGGCGGGTAACATCAGTTTCTGAATTTTTTTGACGCCGGCATGAGCTAATTTAAGCCGCGGAATGGGCAGTAGTTTTAGCCGGGATAGAAAGGGTAGCTGAAATAATAGCTGTAAAAAGCCTGCCAGTGCCACGCCCCAGGCCAGTGCCATAATGGGCTGGGCAAAATAGTCTGCGCCCCAGAAGGCGGCGGCAATCAGGCATAGATTGAGCAGTACCGGGGTAAAGGCGGGTACGGCAAATTTATTAAAACTGTTAAGAATGCCTCCTGCAAAAGCGGTTAATGCGATAAAAAAGATATAAGGGAAGGTGATGGCCAGCATATCGGCGGTGATGTTAAACCGGTCTTCATCGGTAAAACCCGGTGCAAACAGATAGACCAGCAGAGGGGCTGCGAGGGAGCCGGTAATACTTAATAGTAATAAAAATCCACCAAGAGAGCCTGCTACATGATTAATTAGATCTTTTAGTTCGTCAAAGCTGCGTTTTTCCCTGTATTCAGAAAAAACCGGCACAAAAGCCTGCGAAAATGCCCCTTCGGCAAATAAACGGCGCATAAAGTTAGGGATTTTAAAGGCGACAAAAAAAGCATCGGTGCTGCCATCAGCGCCAAAAAAAAAGGCCAGAGTAATATCGCGTACCAGGCCCAGAATTCGCGATAAAAAAGTCATCGCCGCCACCACAGCGGTGGATTTAAACAGCATGTTTGAGTTTTGGTGAGGTCATTGTTTATAAAGGGTTAGTGCTCATCCATATGTAGAACAATATGTTCATAGACATAAGCATTAATAATTAATATCTGCTCATCCTGTAAATCTAAAAATTCTACGCCATATTTATTGAGCCTGTCATCCGCGTTATCCCTGTCTTCCGGGGTAGAAATATTGCGGACAACGGCATTGATGCGGAGGTACTTTTTAATATTGACAATAACCAGCTCAATCGAAATTTCAAGTTTATCGTTCAGCGCGCCCAACGTGTCTTTTGTCTGTAGTAAAGCACCGGTTGCGCTGGTATTTAGCATGGAAATTGACAATATTTTGTCCGGGTTGTGCTCTGTTTTAACGGAAACTATCATCTCGGTCTCTACCCGCCGAGAACTCCGTACTGTAATGCATTCTACGTCTTTAGGGTGGCGCAGGTGAATATGGGGATAGGGAATGCTGTAGTATTTTAAAATTGACGATTCAAAGCCATATACATTATTACCCTGCAGCATACGTACAACAAATGCCTGATTCTCATTTAATAAAGGCAGCTGTCCGCTCGTACGAGGCACAGTCACGATAAGACTTTTATTCGGAGCATGTCCAATAACCCGGGCATTTAGTCGTTCACGGCCATTTTCCGGGATATATTGTAATTGCACCGGATCGCCCAGGTTTACCTTGAAATCTCTTTTGTCGTCCATAGTCATATTAGTAGTTGCTATAGCCGCATATTACACTGATTAGTTATTTGTATGCGGATTAAAAGACATTCGACTTGACAAAAGCGTCGTAAACTGGAAAAATCTGCGCCCCATTGGGATATTCTCTGGAGATATTCTCAGACGATATGA
Source organism: Gammaproteobacteria bacterium (assembly GCA_003228405.1). Taxonomy (GTDB): domain Bacteria; phylum Pseudomonadota; class Gammaproteobacteria; order SZUA-229; family SZUA-229; genus SZUA-229. The sequence continues at coordinate 3,092 of QIDK01000035.1, forward strand.
AGACTTACTGGCAAGATTTATAGGAAAGAATACATTGGCTAACTCATCACAAGCAAAAAAACGTGCCCGTCAGGCAATTAAACGCCGTGCCCGCAAAGTCGGCATGGGCTCTATGTACCGTACTTTCGTAAAGAAAGTGGTATATGCAATTGAAGCTGGTGATAAAGCCGCTGCAGAAACTGCATATAAAGCTGCTGTACCTGTTATTGACAAAATGTGCAATAAAGGTCTGGTGCATGCGAATAAGGCCGCACGTCATAAGAGCCGCCTGAATTCACGCATTCATGCTATGGCTTAGGTTTTAAGCGACCTGAACCATAAAAAAACCGGCCCTGTTGCCGGTTTTTTTATGCTCGCCTGGTCATCCGCTACTTTTGCCAGATGCTCGTGTGTAGCCGTCAGTAGCGAAGCGGAGTACGCAGGGTTTTTTCCTATCCATCAGGTTCAAGGCATCCTGCTAATAATGTAGTGTCTGTTTATTGCTTTATTTGAGTATAGTTTCAAGATTCAGGTCTAAAAATTCCGTTCTGCGTTATTCCCGTACTACACATTAGTGTAGATATGCTACAGGTGCTTAACTCGTTCCCGCGCTCCTGCGTGGGAATGCAGGCATTAGATTCAGGCTAATAAGGCTTCCCACGGAAGACCGTGGGAACCAGATACAGTCGCTGCTGCACGGAAAAATATTTTCAAATCAGTACCAGATTATCCCGGTGAATTAACTCGGCTTCATCTACATAACCTAGCACTGCTTCGATTTCACTTGAGCTTTTACCACAAATTTTGGCCGCTTCTATCGCATTATAATTCACCAGTCCATGGGCAATTTCTATACCTTCATGGTTAATACAGGCCACCATTTCGCCGCGTACAAAATTACCATTAACGGAAGTGACTCCTACTGCTAACAGGCTTTTGCCGGATTTAAGTAAAACTTTACTGGCGCCTTCATCCAGAATCAGCTGGCCGCTGACTTTAAGGTGCCCTGCCAGCCATTGTTTGCGAGCCGCCATGGGTTCGGCATCGGGCAGCAGTAAAGTGCCCTGTTCATCAGCCTGTGCAATGTCGAGCAGAGCCCGGTTGTTGCGGCCACTGGTTATCAGGGTTGCCGTGCCCGATCGAGCTGCTCGCTGGGCAGCAGCCAGTTTGGTGCTCATGCCACCCTGGCCTAAAGCTCCACCGCTGCTGCTGGCCATTTTGTGCAGGCGGGCATCATTGGCCTGGCCGCTAGAGATAAATTCGGCATCCGGGTTTTTGCGGGGGTCTTCGCTATACAGCCCCTGCTGATCAGTGAGAATGACCAGGGCATCCGCTTCAACCAGGTTAGCGACCAGAGCGGCTAGCGTATCGTTATCGCCAAAGCGAATTTCATCTGTGGCGACGGTGTCATTTTCATTAATAATAGGAATGACGCCCAGATCAAGCAGAGAACGCAGGGTACTGCGGGCATTTAAATATCGGCGCCGATCAGACAGATCATCATGGGTGAGTAGAACCTGTGCACTTAAGATGCCATGCTGTTTAAAACAGGATTCATAAGCCTGTACCAGCCCCATCTGGCCCACAGCAGCAGCGGCCTGCAGTTCATGCAGGGCATGGGGGCGGGTATCCCAGTTCAGGCGCACCATGCCCTCGGCAACCGCGCCGGATGAAACCAGTAAGATTTCTTTGCCCTGCTGTCGAAGCTGGGCAATTTGTTCGGTCCAGCTTTTAATCGCCTCAG
>QIDK01000276.1 GCA_003228405.1 Gammaproteobacteria bacterium
TGTTAGTGCGGCTGATGCAGGAGCTGGGGTTGATTGTGGCGATGACGGGAGATGGCGTAAATGATGCCCCGGCATTGAAGCGCGCTGACGTGGGCACGGCCATGGGGCACAATGGCACAGAAGCCGCCAAAGAGGCGGCTGAAATGGTGCTGGCTGATGATAATTTTGCATCAATCGCCCATGCTGTAGAAGAAGGTCGCACGGTTTATGACAATCTTAAAAAAGCGATTCTTTTTATTCTGCCAACCAACGGTGGAGAAGCACTGATTATTCTTGCTGCTATTTTGTTTGGTTTTCATCAGCTGCCATTAACACCGGTACAAATTCTCTGGGTCAATATGGTGACGGCTGTCACCCTGGCTTTATCACTGGCATTTGAGCCGCCCGAACAGAATGTTATGCAACGGCCGCCACGTGATGCCCATGAATCGATGCTGTCATCCCATCTGGTCTGGCGCATTATCTTTGTCTCTATTATTTTGATGAGTGGAACATTCGGACTTTTTATCTGGGAAATAGAGCGTGGTATGAGTATTGAGCATGCTCGTACGGTGGCTGTTAATACACTGGTTGTGTTTGAGATATTTTATCTATTTAATTCTCGGTATATCAAAGCCTCCATATTCAACTGGTCAGGATTAACGGGCAACCGCTATGTGCTAATCGCCATTGCGATACTTATTGTTTTCCAGTTAGGCTTTACCTATCTTGCACCAATGCAGTCTTTATTTGGTACTACAGCAATCGATTTTAATGTATGGCTGCGTATTCTGCTGGTTTCATCTTCGGTATTATTTCTGGTAGAGCTGGAGAAATATTTTATGCGCCGTGCAGAGCGAAATAAGTTATAAAACTGTCTTTAAACAAGGCGAAGTTAGCAAGCCTGTATAAAGTTTCTGCTTCTTAATGTAACGACTTTCAATCGTTCTTAAGCAAGCATAAACGTTAAGCCCATAGTGGCTGAGTTTCTTTAAAAGTGCGCAGACATGTATTTACCCATGCTAGCAACTTCCCAATGATGGTCGTTCATTATAAGTGCAAAAGTTCGCTGATCATAGCCTGTGTCAGTACGGCCTTTATGGTTGCCTGGAACAGGAACGTAGAAGTATCTAACATGAGCGATCATTCGATACTTGTCGTGTTGCTCAAGTTTTACCCTTTCAATGTTTCTTATGCGAAATGTGCCTGCCCATTCTCCTCGATTATTGTAAAACTGAGTAATCAGATTATTTAATTCATTTTGTGATGGTGGTGCGCTGTCAGCCATAGCATTATTTAATCCGCCCAGACAAAGTAATAGAGTAAAGAAAATAGCGATAGTCTGTTTCATATTGCTCCCCTAAAAATTAATGATGTGTTTTTTTAACCAGAGGTGCCTAGCATATCAATTTGATGAAATATAGAAAGGTATAAAGGTACATTGCTATGTTAGGCTTTTCTAATATTTCTGTTTTTTAATCAAGGTAATATTTTACTGTATTAAAAAAATATATAAGGAATTCAGACATTAGCTTCCTCATAAAATAATTCTATGGAGTTTATGTTTGACAACTAATGCAGATTGAATATTTAATATGCCGTTTCATTATTTTTCGCTGCTGCCCGTTAAGCTGCTTCTGTTATCTCGACTGGAGCAATATGGTAGAGGAGTGATGGCATCATTGAATAACGACCGATATGAATTATTACAGCATTTTTCTAAAAGGGGTTTTTGTATGACCATAAAGCAGCGATTTTTAGATGCTATTGTTAGAGGTGAATTAGGTTCAAATGAAGATCTGGGTATGATTGTAAGCCTGCATGAATTTAAAATTTATTTTAAAGATATTAACACTCAGTATGTTAATTCCTTTTTGCCTGCGGCTGTGATTGAGCCAGGGCAGCATAGCATTACTCATACTAAATTTTTATATCGTATCCGCAAAGGAATTTATCTTGTGCATCCAGATGCCATTGAGTCACATATTATGGTTCCCCAAACTGGAGTGGGCTCGGTTAATGAGCCCTGTTTGAGTTATGCGGTCTAAAGTTTTATCGGCGTGTTATTCATCCATATCATAGCGGTTGTTTTTATTGAAGTTTTTGCTGATATATTTCACCGCTTTATCTACTTCCTTTTTAACCTGATTCATCATTTTTCCGCGCTCTTTGGATTCAAGATAAAATGCCATGTCGATTTCATGGCGCATATAGCGAGCAGGCAGTTTGCTTAAGGCATAACAGGCAACGTCGAGAAAGAAGTCGCTGCTTTCATCTTTTGCGTTGGGAATGATTTCAGACTGCATATAGTCAATGACCAGATGCTCGTAATAGTTGTGTATGCTGCTGGCATCCATATGAATGTTCTCGAATATTTTCTATTGTCAGAGTGTTCTTAGAGTATAGAAGAGGTATCTTAACTTTCTGATAAATCTCGAAGATATTTAAAAATTTGTCGGTACGCTGCAGGCGGCTTATTGATTTCCTGTTCTTTATGGGCTTTGCGGATCAGTTGACGGATATGTTGGCGATCTAGCTGCGGGTATTCATTAATTAAATCATTTAGCGCGCCATCGCCTTCAGCCAGTATACGGTCTCGCCATTTTTCCAGTCGTTTGAAGTGGGCATTATTCAGGTCGTCTTTATGACGGAAATTGTCATACTGTTTCTGTATGTCTTCTGCATCAACCTCACGCATTATTTTGCCAATGTACTGCCTGTGTCTTTTTAGTGCACCACGCTGATGAATTTTGTGCCCCTGTTCCAGAGCGTCATGCAGAATGCTCGGCAGATTGAATTCGTTCAGTTCAGATATTTTAAGTGTGATCAGCGCTTCCCCCAGCTTTTGCATATTATCGCAATCGAGTTTGCGCTGGGTTTTGCTGATCCATTCTTCTTCGTCTTCGGGAATATTGTTATTCATAATTAATAGAGGTGCCCTTAATTCTGTTTTGGGGTGAATTTATTCAGAGTCATGCTCAGGTGCAGTTCACCTTTTCGGTACTGGTCAATTTTTACAGGTAAAAAATCCAGTTCTCTGGCAAGCCATAAATAGGTGGTGCGTGTTCCAGAGCGATGGGGGCGCTTTATTTTTATTACATTATATTGTTTGTCGTTTACACGCATGACTTCATCTTTAAGGTATTCAAACTGATATTGAGCTACTTTGCCTTTATCGATAATGTTATAGATGTACTTATCCTGGATTTTACTCTCTGATTTAAGGTCAGCCGCAAGAGCCAGTTGCACCGACAGTCGATCCCAGATCATGGCCGATTCATTTAAATTAAAAGCCTTGCCTGCGTATATGCCTTTGACAGTGATGTTATTCTGTTTATCCCAGCTGAGTGAAAACTGCTGATTTTTTTTGCCTTTATTTTTACGAATGAACTGATAATTTTGCAGGCAGGCGTGTTCGAGTTTTTCATTCCATTGTAGCTGGCTGATTTCATCAACACGTTCATCGCTGAACAGTGCCAGTACGCCCCTGGCTTCAGTATGAGATTCATAGCTAATGTTATTGTTTTTGTTGCGTAAAGACAGCTTTAATTCTGCGATGCTTGTGCCGAGTTTTTCTATAGAGTAAACCGCGTCGAAATCATCGGGTAACTGCACCGCCTGCAGGCTTTGGCAAAATAATAACAGGGCAATGGCAATGTATTTTTTCATATATCCTGGATGTGTAATGTTTTATTTTTCCATTGTGGCGGCGCTGCAATCAGTTTGTTATCCAGTAGTGCCTGACTGTTTTTATACGTTAGCCGGCCTTCGGCAAACCAGTTGATCGCCATGGGGTAAATAATGTGTTCCTGTTGATGAATGCGTTGTGCCAGTGTCTCTGCATTATCGTTTGAGTTTACTTTAATCACCGCCTGTAAGACCAGTGCGCCACTGTCCAGTTCACTGTTAACAAAATGTACGCTGGCTCCGTGCTCGGCACAGTTTGCATCCAGCACCCGTTGATGGGTATTCAGACCCTTGAATTCGGGCAGTAATGAGGGGTGAATATTAAACAGGCGGCCGTCGTAGTGGTCAACAAAGTCATCACTGAGTATGCGCATAAAACCTGCCAGCACCACCAGCCCCGGATTGTAGCTGTCTATTAACTGCTGCAGTGCCAGATCAAAGCTTTCACGACTGCTGTAGTCTTTATGGTTCAGTGTTTCTGCATTGATGCCCGCATTACGAGCGCGTTGCAGGCCTTTTGCGTCAGCGCGGTTGCTGATGACTGCTCTGATACTCCCATGCACCTGATGGGTTTTGATGGCATCAATAATGGCCTGCAGGTTGCTGCCATTACCGGAGATCAGTACGACAATATCTAACGCGGAAGGCATTATTCAATAATAACGTCAGGCTCACCCGCTTTGCTGACGACTTCACCCAGACGCCAGGCGGTTTCACCGGCGTTGTTTAATATTTCCAGCGTGCGGTCTGCATCGTCTGCATCGATGACCAGCACCATGCCCACGCCACAGTTAAAGGTGCGGTACATTTCCTGGTTTTCAATATTGCCCTGCTGCTGCAGCCATTCAAATACCGGGGGTAAGGTCCAGCTGCTGACATCGATCTGCGCCCGGGTATTTTCAACCATGACTCTTGGCAGGTTTTCCAGCAGGCCGCCGCCGGTGATATGAGACATGGCGTTGACTTCTATTTCATCCAGCAGTTTGCGTATGGATTTCACATAAATATGGGTGGGTTGCAGCAGTGCTTCACCCAGTGGTCTGCCACCGCAGTCTGCATTGAGGTCGGCCTTGCTCACTTCCAGCACTTTACGCACCAGAGAATAGCCATTGGAATGGGGGCCGG
>QIDK01000118.1 GCA_003228405.1 Gammaproteobacteria bacterium
CGAATGATTAAAACATTAATCGTCATTAATTTCATATTAATTTTGCTTAGTCTGGGATCAGGTATGTTTTTTCTTGCTAAAGATAATGGCAAATCTAACCGTGTTGTCACTTCGCTTACCATACGTGTCAGCTTATCGGTAACTCTGTTTATTCTATTATTTGCTGGCTATTATTTTGGTGATTTAAAACCACACGGTATTAGTGGTTAAATATTTAATTTATGGCCGCGCCATAGTTAAATGCATTTAATCCGGCCTGCATCATATTCTCAGAAACCTGAAAAATAAAAAGGCGGCTCATAAAATGAGCCGCCTTTTTATTGAAACTTCTAAAACTAACAGCATCTACCATAGCTCTCAGCTTGCCCGGTATGGTTTCAGATCAAGGCAAAAAATGTAATTTTACAGGTGTAAATGCACATTTTTTAACACCGATATGAAGCCATAACGGGATAAGCTGATAGTTACAGCCAGTATACAAAGACGTAGAGCCCTAACCAGACCACATCAACAAAGTGCCAGTACCAGGCCACCCCTTCAAAAGCAAAATGATTTTCGTAGGTGAAGTGATCTTTTCCACAACGCACGGTAATCACAATCAACATGATTGTGCCTATGGTTACGTGAAAACCGTGGAAACCCGTTAGCATATAAAATGTCGAGCCATATATACCCGAATTAAGGGTTAGACCTAATTCACTATATGCATGAAAATATTCATAGGCCTGAAAGGCAAAGAAAATGCTACCCAGGGTGATAGTTGCAATCATACCCAGCATTAACTGTGATTTATTCTTTTTCTTAAGACCCCAGTGTGCCCAGGTTAGGGTTACACCACTCGATAGCAGGATGATGGTGTTATAGGCTGGAATGCCCCCCGGACCCATGGGTTCAATAAGCTGAGTATAATTTGTTACATCGGGCAGATTAACAACAGGCCAGCTGTATTTAAAACCTTCCCACAACATATTCGATTCAGCTAAATGCCCTTCACCGCCGAGGCTGGGTAAGGATATATTTCTAAAATAGTAGAGACAGGCAAAAAAGGTAATAAAGAAGAACACTTCTGAGGTAATAAACCAGAACATACCCTGTCGAAACGAGCGATCGACACTGGCATTATATTTTTTCGACATACTTTCGTCGATAACATCACCAAACCAGCCGAAGAATAAATAGACGATTATAGCCATGCCAATAGCTACAGCATATGCCCCAACGTTTATATCATTTATCCATAATGAAACGCCTAATAATGTTAAAAATAGTCCGAGAACTGCGATTGCAGGCCAACGACTGGGTTCTGGTATAAAGTAACCTTGTTCTGCAGTACTCATTTCTTCCCCTTAATTTTTTTAGTAATATTTATATTAAGCTTTCCACTTCACAGAGAACTGTTTAGCTGCGGAATACTTTTAACTTTTTTTAATTTTGTTCTGTCTGTATCCATTAATGTATACGACAGTGTTATGGTATTGAAATCTTCAGGTAAATCAGTATCAATTATAAATTTTAATTTCATTTCTCTGCTTTCACCAGCTTGTAATGTTTGCTGGGTAAAACAAAAACATTCAGTTTTTTTAAAGTGACTGGTTGCCTGCCAGGGAGTTATGCCTGGAATAGCCTGAGCTACGATCGCTTTGTCTGCATTGTTTTTAGCAAAAAAACTAACTTCATTTATTTCACCAGGATGAACCTGCATTTTTTTTACCATAGGGTAAAATTCCCAGGGTAGTTCTGCATTATTGGTAGAATCAAATTCAACCGTAATGGTTCTATTTAAATCTACTTTAGACGCATACAGGCTAGTATCCTGTATGCGTCCGGTGGTGCTGCCATTTAAACCGGTGACTGAACACAACAAGTCATATAGCGGCACCATAGCAAAACCAAAACCAAACATTCCAGCAACTATCAGAAACATCCACCTGACAGTTTTGGCATTCTGTTGTCTAGCAGAATGTTGGGGTTCTGAATTCATCCAGATACGACTGCATTAGTCAGGTAGAAAAATGGCATTAGTGCAACGGTAAATGCAATCAAACCCAGAATAACTGCAAACCAGATATTTCGTTTGCTCATATCCTTTTGTTCGGATTCATCGTTATTATTCATAATTTTTACCCGCAGTTTTTTTTGCTGATATGTTGAAGGATGCTGATATTTATTCAGCTCCTTCAACTTCATTCAGTTTTAATTCAGCCATAACTATTTAAGTTTGGGTGGTGTTGTAAAACTATGGAACGGTGGAGGTGATGGCAATGTCCATTCAAGACCCGGTGTTCCAATTTGTGCACCATCCCATGGTTTATCGGCAGCTTTTTCTCCGCCCTTCACAGTTTTAATAATAATGTAAAGGAATAACAGATGAGATAAACCAAAGGCAAAAGAACCAATGCTTGAAATCTGATTAAACTCAATATACTGAACATTATAATCAATGATTCGACGCGGCATTCCTGCTAAGCCTGAAAAATGCTGCGGGAAGAAAGTGAGGTTAAATGACAGCGTTGTCCACCAGAAAAAAATCTTACCCAGTGTTTCGTCATACATGTGCCCGGTCCACTTCGGTAGCCAGTAAAATACACCAGCATATAAACCAAACACGGCACCGGGTATCAGGGCGTAATGGAAATGGGCGACAACAAAGTAGGAATCATGGTATTGCAAATCTGCCGGCACCACCGCCAGCATAACCCCGGTAACCCCGGCGAATGAAAACATGAGGATAATGGCAATCGCAAATAACATGGGGGTTTCAAATGTCATGGAGCCACGCCACATGGTAAAGATGAAATTAAAAATCATCAGCCCCACTGGAATAGATATCAGTATCGTACCAATCATAAAGTACATGGTGACACCCAGAGACATACCAACGGTATATTGATGATGTGCCCATACAACTAAACCTAGCGCAAACAAAAAGCCCATAAAGTAGACTAAAGATTTGTAACCAAATAGTGGTTTACGCGAAAAGGTAGGAATAACCAGACCCAGTACACCAATGGAAGGCAGCAGTAAAACATAGACTTCAGGGTGACCGAAAAACCAGAATAAATGCTGGAATAAAACCGGATCACCACCACCGGCTGCATCAAAGAAACTGGTGCCAAAATGACGGTCAAACAGTAGCATGGTCACGCCACCGGCAAGCACAGGCATAATAATGATTAATAACAGACCGGTAAAAAACCATGCCCATACAAACAATGGCATTTTCATCATAGGCATGCCGGGAGCACGCATATTAAGAATGGTGGTTACTATATTAATAGATGCCATGATGGATGAGATACCCAGCAAATGAACTGTAAATATCAATAAGTCCATACCCAGACCCACCTGAATAGAGAGTGGTGGGTATAAAGTCCAGCCAGTATTAACCGGTACGCCTGTACCAGGAATAAACTGAACCAGTAATGATAAAACAAGCAATATTGCCGCTGCGGGTAATAACCAGAAGCTCATATTGTTCATGCGCGGCAAGGCCATGTCGGGCGCACCAATCATCATTGGAATCATCCAGTTTGCCATGCCTGCGGCGGCAGGCATAACCAGACCAAACACCATAATTAAAGCATGGTCTGTTACAAGATTGTTATACAAATCAGGGTTCATAATTTGCAGACCCGGCATATACAGTTCTGCGCGAATCAGCATGGCCATGCCGCCACCCAAAAATAACATAACCAGGGCAAATATCAGGTACATGGTACCTATGTCTTTATGGTTTGTACTGTATAACCAACGTTTAAAACCTGTTGGAGGTCCTTCGTGGTGCCCGCCGTCATCGTGCTGGGCTTCATGTATCACTGCGCTCATTACTTAGCTCTCCAGTTACTTACGTGCTGCTTTTATATCAGCGGGTTGAACAGTATCATCAGTATTATTACCCCAGGCATTTCGCTCATAAGTAATAACAGCGGCTATTTCTAAATCATTTAACTGAGCACCCCAGGGTGCCATGGCGGTACCTGATTTTCCGTTTAAGACAATATCAATATGTGCGGGCTTATCACCTGTGGCAATTTTGCTGCCAACTAATCCCGGGAACACACCCGCTACACCTACTCCGTTAACCTGATGGCAGGCTGCACAATTGGTGTTGTAGATATCTTCACCTTTACTTACTAACTCATCTTTAGTCCAGGTTTTATCAGCCGAAGCCTCGGCCAGTGCGCTAGCCATAGCCAGCTTTTTCTCTGACTTCCAGGCTTCATATTTTTCCTGGCTAACCGCCTCAACTACGATGGGCATGAACGCATGGCCTGTGCCACAAATTTCAGCACACTGCCCTCGATAGGTGCCTTCTTTTGTAATGTTTGTCCAGGTTTCATTTATGTAACCGGGAATGGCATCTTTTTTATAGGCTATTTCCGGCACCCACCAGGCATGAATTACATCGCTGGCGGTATGCAATAAACGAATACGTTTATTGACAGGTAAAACTAATGGGTTATCGACATCACGTAAATAATTTTCACCGGACTCTTCTTTGGAAAGCATATTGCTAACAACACGAATGTCGTCATCCATATACTCATAGGTCCATTTCCACTGTGAACCTATAATCTTGATAGTCACATCGGATTTTTGTGAATAGTCTTCGATCTGTTTTAGCGCATCACTTGCCGAACCGGCAATGGTCAGGTCTATACCCAATACGATAACCGGTACCAGTATCCACGACCAGGTTCCAAATGCACTTGTATGGAAGTCCTGATCTGCCTGGTAGTCTTTTGATTTTCGAA
>QIDK01000129.1 GCA_003228405.1 Gammaproteobacteria bacterium
GATCAAGGTGCAAAAGCGCCCTGCAATTTTGTGCCGTGACCTGCGGCAATCGTCACAGGTCAGACCTGGCTGGTGGTCGACTCCTGGTACTGTGATTTAGCGTTCATTTGCGGACAAATATGCTTTTGACTTTTAGCAAATTTCACAGGGATATCTCGGGCCTTGCTCACTTTAACTCCTTTAACTCAAAATACCCGGCATTCAAAAAAAGTAACATTGCCTGCCTGCTTATTGGTATGCGAGTATGTAGACGGTATTATGTCTATAGTTTTTATTTCCTTATCACTGGCTTTATGCGCACGCATATAGAACCTGGTGATATGCTGATAATTTTAAATATACGTTAACCCTGAATCACTCTTATGTTCCATATCGCTTTATACGAACCTCGCATAGCCCCAAATACAGGTAATATTATTCGATTAATCGCGAACAATGGCTGCCAGCTTCATCTTATCGGGCCACTTGGCTTTGACCTGGAAGAAAAGAAACTCCGCCGAGCAGGCCTGGATTACACTGATCTTACAAATGTCACGCAATATGCCTGTTACGTGGATTTTTTACACAAGATGGCAGGGCAGCGGATATTAGCCTGCACCACAAAAGGCAGCCGGCCTCATGATCAGATTGAGTATAAACAGTGGGATATTCTTCTTTTCGGTTCAGAAACCGCTGGCCTGCCATCTGATGTAATGGCTGATATCTCACCACAGCATCGTCTTAGAATCCCGATGCAAAAGACCAGTCGTAGCCTTAATCTCTCTAATGCGGTGGCTATTGTTAGCTATGAAGCATGGAGGCAACTTGGCTTTATCGGGGGCGTTTAAGTTTATGCGGGCTCCTGTTCGCTCTGTTGCCTTAGGCAATACAGTATGTGAGATAAATTTCTTCTAATATCAATCACATATAGTCAGTTATGCGATATTTGCAGGCTGCAGTTGCTTTGCATGGCATACCGTTTATGTGCACCCGTTCATATATATTGTATTGACAATGTAATAACAACTCACTCATCATTCAATAATGCCTGAAACATATCTGGGACTTTTCAGGCAGCATTATAAGCGGCAGTATTTTACTGCTAAATGATTAAAAACCATAAATTTACCCATAATTATCAATATTATACGCGTTGTTATTTAAGCTAAATAATAATTAGCTGATGCAGGTCATTGACTAAGCTGCTTTTTTGGTCTAAACACTCTTAGATAATATAATTATTTAAGGTAGTTTTACCATGGGCGAGTCGCTAACTGGCGATATGAATGACAGCACACGCAAACCCGTGGTTTTGCTGATAGATGATGACCCCATAATTACGGAAAGCATGGGTTTTATACTTAAGAGGGATTTTAATGTGATAAGCGCTGAATCACGAGCTGAAACCAGGCAATTGCTTGCCCGACTAACCAGTAAACCCGATCTGGCACTGGTAGATCTGGGCCTGCCACCTTTACCCCACGAGCCTGACGAAGGCTTTGCCCTTATCGAAGACCTGCTGGCATTCGATTCTCAAATCAAAATACTGGTGCTATCCGGGCAAAGTGACGAGGCAAATATGCACCATGCGCTCACCCTTGGTGCTGTAGATTTTATTCCGAAACCGGCTGATCCAGCCTTACTGCATTCCCGGCTTAATCATCAACTGATGCTGAAGCAGCTTGAAAACAGTCGTCACTCGATATCAAGCCCATCGGCTATTATCGGAGAAAGCGCGCCTGTTTGTGCATTACGCGAACAAATTTCCCAGTTTGCTAACACCGTTTTCCCCGTTCTGGTTGAGGGTGAATCCGGCACGGGTAAAGAGCTGGTTGCAACGGCATTACACCAGCAGAGTTCACGTGCCGACAAGCCTTATCTGGTTATCAATTGTGCCGCGATTGCACCTGAGCTTCTAGAGTCACAATTATTTGGACATGCAAAGGGCGCTTTTACCGGTGCGGATAAATCACATAAGGGTTTTTTTGAAGAGGCCGGAGACGGCACTCTATTTCTCGATGAAATAGGTGAAATGGCCTATGACCTGCAGGCTAAATTATTACGTGTGTTAGAAAGTGGTGAGTTTCATCGTATTGGTGAAACACAGTGTATAAAATCTCGGGCGCGTATTATTGCTGCCACCAATAAAATACTGGAGCAGGAAGTCGCCAATGGTAATTTTCGCTCGGATCTGTTTCACCGCTTGAGCATTTTAAAAATTCATATGCCGCCGGTTCGTGAAAGAGAAGATGACTGCCTGATTTTACTTGAGCATTTTTTACAGTTTTATGCAGACTCAGTTAAGCCTATAAAACTGGATAAAAATGCGCAGCTTGCCTGGCAGGCTTATGACTTTCCCGGCAATGTACGCGAACTGCGTAATATTGTAATTCGTCTGTGTACCAAATACCCGGATCAAACAGTTAATGCAAGTCAGTTACAGCCGGAATTTGAACAGCAAAATTTATCAACTGACAATATGCAAAATGTTAAACAGGAGATGTTTAGTAGCCAGTTAATACAGCAACAAATTTCGAGTGGTGAGCTTAACCTGAATTCAAAACTAAAAGAACTGGAAGATTTTGTTATTCAGCAGGCTATGCAGTTATATAAGGGCAATTTGAGTAAAGTTGCTAAAGCATTACAGATAAATAGAACCACGCTTTACAGCAGGATGCAAAAACATGACAGGCACTGAATTTCACAGGTGATTTATGTATCTTGAACATTTTGGTTTACAACGACCGCCTTTTAAAATCACACCCGATACCAGTATGTTTTATAGTGGTAATAAACGCGGTGCGGCTTTAGAGGCCCTTAAATATGCTATTGCCTCCGGTGAAGGCATTATAAAAGTAGTCGGTGAAGTAGGCTCTGGCAAAACCATGCTATGCCGTATGCTTGAAGTTGAACTGGGTGATGATATTGAAGTGGTTTATATTGCCAACCCCAGCCTGTCACCTGAAAATATTTTGCATGTTATTGCCTTCGAACTTAAACTTGATATTACGGCCGAGTCTAGCAAGCTTGAAGTAATGCAGGCCGTGCAGAATTACCTTTTGGAAAAACATGCTAAAAGTAAACAGGTGGTTGTGTTTGTTGAAGAAGCACAAAGCATGCCGATTGAAACGCTGGAAGAAATTCGTCTGTTAAGCAATTTAGAAACCAATGAATACAAATTATTGCAAATGGTATTATTTGGCCAGCCTGAGCTGGATGAAAAATTACGCACTAATTCTATTCGTCAGCTAAAAGAACGTATCACCCATAATTTTTATCTTGACCCATTTCCTGCGCGGGATGTTTATAAATATTTAAATTTTAGAATGCGTGCAGTGGGCTATCACGGCCCAGACCTGTTTACTACAAAAATGGCGCATAATATTGAGCGCAAATCCAATGGCTTAACTCGACGCATTAATATACTGGCAGACAAAGCATTGCTGGCTGCATTTTCTGATGGTGGCCATGATATTAAATCTAAACATATAAACCTGGCAGCTAAAGACAGTGATTTTGGACAGGAAATTCGCTGGCAGCCCGCACTAAAAATCATCAGTGCAGTTAGTGTGATTGTGGCAGCTATCTGGATTGGTACAATGTTACCCGATATTTTCCATACGGATTCGGCTCAAAATACAGCGGCCATAACTGCCACTGTCATTAATCCGACACTCACGACTTCTACGCCGCAAAAAACTATGTCTGCATCGGCAACCGTTATTAGCTCTAATAGTGATGTAAATAATGTTACCGTGGATGAAAGCAGCATTAGCCACCGCCTGCGGCAAACAGAAATATGGCTGAATAGTGCTGTGGATGAAAACTATACCATTCAACTTATTTTACTCGATAGCTGGGCTGAAACTGATGTCATTAAATTTCTACAGCACAGTGGTCGTTATCTCAATCCTCAGAACCTCTATATATATAAAGCCTCGATTCGCGGGAGAATGATTTACAGTGTGCTATATAATGAATATGTAGAGCGTGATCAGGCCATTGCCCAGTTAAAACTGCTGCCTCCTAAACTAAAGCAAAATGGCCCCTATTTGCGAACAGTAAAGGGCATAAAGGCAGATATTCGTAAAACCAGGCTAGCGGGAAACATCTGATAAGGTCATGATTTCTTATATTAAGCTAATAAAACCAGTTTCTGCACTGTTTGCTACTTTGTGCTTAAGCATATTGCTGGCTTCCTGTGGGCCAACGCGACCACCGGAACCTTCAACAGGACATATTGATGAGGTTAAACCGGTACAGACCAATATTCCTGCTCCGGTTTCACAAACCACCTTATTACCCGCTCCGATAAAACGCCCACAGCTGGAAACCTATACCGTTGTAGTCAGTGGCGTATCTGCAAAAGACCTGTTATTTTCCATGGCCCGCGATGCGCGGATCAACCTGGATATTCATGATGATATAGAAGGCAGGGTAACACTGAATGCTATTGACCAGACACTGCCGCAGATACTGGAACGCATCTCGCAACAGGTGGATATCCGCTATTCAATTGAAGATAATAACCTGCGAGTTCGAGCCGATAGACCCTATATCCAGACCTATATAATAGACTATGTGAATATTTCTCGTGAATCCAGAGGGGTGGTTCGCGTCGCAACCACTATTGGCTCGACAGGACAGGGCTCTATAGGCAATACCAGTGGTGGTGGCAGTAGTGGAGGCGGTAGTAGTGGCGGCGGCAGCAGTAGTGGAGGCGGTAGTAGCAGTGGTGGTG
>QIDK01000142.1 GCA_003228405.1 Gammaproteobacteria bacterium
CCCTGTTAAGCATTTTAGTTATGTATCCATACTGAATTACTGATTACGGCGTTCTGGTACGGTGATTAAATACTGCTTGTCCAGTTTGCCACCTTTTACTATCACCCGTTTACCACTACCTAAATTCAACGACTGTTTTTCTATTCGTGTTGTCCACGCATAGCTAAACTGATCGGCCATAAATAAAAACAGTCGCTTTACTTTGATGCTACGACAATACAGCAATAAGGCATTAACACGCTTAGGACGCAAACTGGTTAAACCTTCAAATAATTCAAGTGCGTGGCTAAATGCGTGCTCATCACCCTGTACATCATAAAGCACTTCCATTATGGCGCGTTCGGGTGCCGATACCTGTAATGATAAATCACGTATGCCTGCTGGTATCAATTCTAAGCCAACATCCTGTGCTGGTTCATCAAACAACTGCCGCGGATGAAATTGTAATGTTTCTGGTAATGTGACCGCTTTAACCCATGCAGGCGCTTTACCCTGCCCCCAAAGGTGGATGATTTCACTGCTTGCTTTATTGCTGTCTCCCTTATCATCCCCGCCTAGCGGTAAATAATGTGCATAACCCTGAAGATTCAGTGCTGAAACACCGCCCACATGAAAGGCAGAGTGTGCAAAATGTTGCATCCCTAGCACCAGACCCTGCCAATTGAGTTTTACTTGTGGTCGGGCGTAAACGCCACGCCCCAATGGTTGTAGCCATTGGCTCTGAACGTATTTACGCACTAGCTGACGTGAGTAACCTTGCTCTGCTAGCCACTTACTCGGTGCCGCCACGCCTTCTGGCAACAAATCGTGCAATTTGTTTAACTTATTATCTTTATGTAAACCCATGGTTTACTTTATAGCGTATTTTTATCCTTTATTCTACTTTATTTTGGCTTATTATCACTGTTTGTAAACCTCCGGTTTACATTTTACTTTGTTAATAAACGAATAGTTTATCTAACGTACAATTTTCAAACTAGACAGCCTTGCTCTACCTCGTTCCCACGCGGAGCGTGGGAACGAGAGTGAGAAGCTCCCTTAATAAATCCTGCTCGTCATTATATTCTTCTGGAAACTCATCAAAATATCGTTCAAGTTTGCTATTTGTTTTTAGCATCTTTTGCAACTTACGAACCAACGAATCAAGCGCACCTGCAATAGCAAATGTGGATGAGGCTAGTAGCTTGCGTAACACCAGCGTCATTAGTTTTCTTTGGCTACTCGGTAGAGCCTGCAAATCATCTCGCTGCAGGTAGCTTGACACCATATCGTATAGATCCTGCTCATCCTGAGACGGAATAAATTCCTGGGTGACAGGTATACGATTGGTATATTTTATATATTCTAAAACCTGGCGTCTAAGCGTTCTATGACATATTGGCTTCAATCTAGACTTAAGTTCTGTATATACTGCTTCTGTAGTTACTCTTGCATATTGAGCTCTAAAACTTTTCACATCACCAAAAGTGTATTCATCGATAAAGCTCACTAAACCATACAATTCCATTAGTGAATTCTGCAATGGTGTTGCAGTTAAAAGTATTTTTGGAGAACTAATTAATGCCGCTTTAATTTTTTTTGCTATTTTATTTGATGGTTTATAAACATTACGAAGGCGATGTGCCTCATCTATAACCACTAGATCCCAGGGCACTAACATGAGATCCTCTTCTTTATTTGCTGCAAAATTTATGGAGCAAATAACTAACTCATCTTGCTCAAAAGGATTTTGCTTTCCTGCTTTTTTTTCTGCATTGTAAGTTCTTGCTTCTAATAAGGTAGATGGAAGAAAGAATTTTTCTAACAGTTCCTGATTCCACTGCTTACGTAAACTAGACGGGGTTATGATGAGTATTCGTTTTTTGCCTTCAGCCCATTTTTGGGAAACCACCAATCCTGCTTCAATGGTTTTACCCAAACCAACTTCATCAGCCAGAATGGCACCTGTTGATAATGGAGATTTGAAAACAAATAACGCGGCTTCAACCTGATGTGGATTGAGGTCAACCTGTGCATCCATTAGAGTACTAGTCAGTTTTTCTAAACTGTTAGCAGAACTACGTTTGATCAGCTCATGGGCGAAATATTGAGCCTGATATTGAGTAATCATTTATTATGAACACCTTTACTCGTCTCAATCCATTTTTCGATATCTTCACGCTTAAACCGCCAGCTACCGCCAACCTTAAAACCAGGCAGCTTACACTTACGTTAAGTACGGAGAATAGTACGATTTGTCTCATCTTTAAAAGAAGTCATAAGCCATAAGTCGTAAGTCATTTAAGGATACTGCGCCGGTGGCGCACCGCTTTGACTTACGACTTGCGACTTATGACTTAAGACTGTCTACTCCTCTATTCGCCAGTTCATCCGCTTTCTCATTACCTTCATGCCCTGCATGGCCCTTCACCCACTGCCAGTCAACCTTATGTGAGTTACGGGCTGCATCCAGACGCTGCCATAAATCTACATTTTTCACCGGTTTTTTTGCGGCGGTTTTCCAGCCCCGGGTTTTCCAGTTATTAATCCACTCTGTAATACCCTGCATAACATATTTTGAATCTGTATATAACACCAGCTGGCAGGGGCGCTTTAAAGACTCTAGCCCCATAATTGCCGCCATTAATTCCATACGATTATTAGTTGTATTAGCTTCACCGCCGCATAGCTCTTTATCATGGTCGCCGTAGCGTAACCACACTCCCCAGCCACCCGGGCCGGGGTTACCCCGGCAGGCACCGTCTGTATATAATTCTACTTTATCTGTCATATTGGGGATAATACCTGAATTTGTCCTGTTTTGAGGAATTTCTCAAGCAAAATGCTGACTAATGATTTACACTCTGAGAGTGTACAGAATAAACTAAGAATAACTTTAAATAAAGAAGCTAACTTTTTGATTTCATTATTACAATTCCGAACAAGCATTAAATTCAATCAAACCCTGATAGCTGGCTTACTCAGTATTTTGCTGGCGGCCTGTGTGCCGGGTGAATCGACTCGACCCGATCAGGCTGACGAGATTAATAGAATCACTGAAGAAGCTGCGCTGGCATTGGTGGCTGCCAAACAAAAAATCGAAGATGATATTTTTGCAATTAATCCAGACGATTATGCTGAAGAACCGATAGCCAATATCTGGGACAGAGTACGAGATGGCTTTAACATTGCAGATACCACCGATAATGCCAGGCTAGAGGCAGAACTCAACTGGTATAAGCGTCATCAGAAATATCTGGATCGGGTTGTCGACCGAGCCGAACCCTTTTTACACTATGTATTAAACGAGGCGGAAAAGCGCAAGCTGCCCACCGAGCTGGTATTGCTGCCCATTGTTGAAAGTGCCTATCAGACATTTGCCTACTCTCATGGCCGGGCCTCGGGTATCTGGCAGTTTATTCCCTCCACCGGCAGAATTTATGGCTTAAAACAAAACTGGTGGTATGACGGCCGACGGGATGTGCATGCATCGACCCAGGCAGCGCTGAAATACCTGGAAAATCTGAATCGTGAATTTAAGGGTAACTGGCTACATGCACTGGCAGCCTATAACTCAGGCTCCGGCACTGTACGCCGTGCGATTCGCAATAATAAACGACGTGGCAAACCCACAGATTTCTGGAGCCTTAAGCTACCCAAAGAAACCCAGGCCTATGTGCCTAAGCTGCTGGCTTTAAAGCGTTTAATCGCAAACCCGGAAGCCTATGGAATTACCTTAAACTGCATTGAAGACACGCCTCATTTTGAAACGGTGGACATTGGTAGCCAGCTGGATTTAGCCATGGCCGCCGATCTGGCTCATATAGAGCTGGACCAGCTTTACCAGCTTAACCCTGGGTTTAATCACTGGGCAACTGCACCTTATGGCCCGCACCGCTTATTAATTCCAGTAGATCATGCAGAAATCTTCAAACAGAATCTGGCGAAGATCCCCAAAGCACAACGCATTAAATGGAAGCGGCATAAAATAAAAGAAGGCCAGACCTTAAGCCATATCGCAGATCGTTATGGCGTATCGGTGGGCAGTTTAAAACGAATTAATAATCTGCGCTCGCATACTATTCGCGCGGGTAAACATCTGGTGATTCCAGTCTCCAGTCGTAAACTGTCAGATTACAACCTGACTGCTTATCAGCGTAAAAAGACCCTGCAAAATATTCGTCGTAAGGGCCATAAAATTACCCATATTGTACGCCCGGGAGATACCTTCTGGGATTTATCCAGAACCTATAAAGTAAATTCCCGTAGCATTGCCCGCTGGAATGGTATGGCCATTAAAGACCCGTTACGCTCAGGCCAGAAACTGGTTATCTGGACCAAAGCCCCCAACAGCCGTATTGCCAGCCGGGGTGCCAATACCATTCAGCATATTTCCTATCGGGTGCGTAATGGTGAATCTCTCTACCTGATCGCACAGAAATTTAATGTATCTATCAGTGATTTAAAACGCTGGAACAGCTTTAGCAGCAAATATCTGCAACCCGGACAGAAAATTAAATTATATGTTGATGTCACTCGTCAAACAGGAAAAGGCTAAGCCAACCCTGCCACTGTACAAACCGGTATTAACAGCTAAACTTTTAAGCAGGGTGTAACAGACGACGCGCTTCCAGACAATTGAAATAATGGGAATTGCCAGACCCGCCTCGCTTAATCCGGCCTGCATTAAATACATTGCGCCAAAAAGATAAAAAGGGTT
>QIDK01000007.1 GCA_003228405.1 Gammaproteobacteria bacterium
CCTTAAATTTGACCCCTTAATTATTAATATGTTAAGTCAAGATTTGACCCCTTAATTATTAACTTAATTGCTCTTGACCCCTTAACTGCATTAGCACTTCATGAATTGCGGGTGTATTTATACCATAATAGGTACCCTGAATGGTGGTATATATATAAAATTGATAGTCTTGGAAGACTTCCTATCTACAAGTTATGTTTCAAAATCTCCAAGACTTTCTATCAATTCACGAATGAGAGAATCTTTATCTTCCTTCAGCCTCCTTATAAATTCTTCAGGGGCACCAGTTTTTTTATCGTATTTCGCTGACCATGCAATCATTTCCAGGAGCATAGGTAATAGATCAACGCCTTTCTGTGTTAGGGCATACAAATATTTTGAGTTGTTTTCTTTATCTATTAACTTAGTTATAAGCTCATTTTCTTCTAATTTACCTAGTCGATCTGCCAGAATATTGGTAGATATTTTTTCTTCTGAGCTTAAAAACTCCCCGTAGTATTTTTTGTTCATGAACATTAAATCTCGAATGATCAGTAGGCTCCACTTATCTCCAAATGTCTCCTGAGCAAAATTTATTGGACAGTGTGATCTGTATTGTTTTTTAGTTCGTTTCATAAAGTCATTATAGCACTTGCAATATGCAAGTAGAAGGCCTAAGATTCACATGCTTGCCTTATGCAAGCATGTTGGTGATGAACTTTCAAACACAAGGAAAAACTAATGCCAAACTATATTCTTGCATATCATGGTGGAAAAAAGCCCGAGAGCCCTGAAGAGGGAGTTGAACATATGGCTAAATGGGAGGCATGGGCCGATGGGCTTGGTGATTCACTAATCAATAGGGGCACTCCTTTAGGTAAATCTAAAACAGTAAATTCTAACGGTGTAACAGATGGTGGCGGAGCAGACCCTTTAATAGGGTATTCTATTTTGAAGGCCGAAAATATAGATGATGCTGTCAAGATGGTTGAGGGTAGTCCCCACATTAATTTCGGTGGGACAATGGTAGTTGCTGAAATGATGGAGATGTAATTTTATGGATATAAAAAAAATTATATTGGCCACAATCTCCTATGTAGTGCTAACTATGGCAGTGGCATATCCTTGGCATATGATGTGGTTTCATGACTTATACGAGGGAATGGGGGCATTTACGCGCGCTGAACCGATAATTCCTTTGGGTATGCTTGCAATGATTACACAAGGGATAGTTATTGCGTACCTTTATCCATGTTTTTATAAAGGCGGAAGTCCAATACTTCAAGGAATCAAGTTTAGTATTATAATGGGTGCTGTGGTTTACTCTGTGATGGGGATCGCGATGGCTGCTAAAATTGACATAAACCCAATCTCAACGTTTTTATTTTATAGTGTCATTTTTCAACTTATTCAGTTTGTACTGACTGGTGCAGTTCTTGGGTTAATCTACGGTAAAATTAATAAAGCAACATTACAAATAGCTCCAGCGGCAGTAAGTCCATAAATTCAAAAATTGATATAAAATTAGAGATACGCATGAATATTTTACTTAAAATTATTTTGGTAGTTTTGATATTTCTAGCTATCTCCTCAGGAGTTACAAAGATTATGCTCATGCCGCAGGACGCAGAATTCTTTGGTAAATATGGATTTACAAGCATTATTCTCATTGCGTATGGTGCAGCTCAACTCATTGGAGGAATTTTTTTGATAATTCAGAAAACTAGATTTATTGGATCGGTTATAGTGGCGATAACCTTTTTAATCTCCGCAGTCGTGCTCATCATGGATAATAATATTCTGTTTACTATAATTACTTTCGTTGCAGTTGCCATGTTAGGAGTTGTTATGAAGCAGAGCTTGAAGAGAGAAAAACCAGTTCCATCTTAATTTTATTGAACTGGTATAAATATATAAATGAATCATTGCATGAAATATATTACGCGACATAACATGGCGTTTACGTTGATGTTATGTCTTTAAATCACTAGACGAAAAGGGAATTTTCAATGTCATATGACGAAGGATTAGCTGAAAGGATTCGAGATTATTTTCAGAATCGACGCGACGTTGAAGAAAAGAAGATGTTTGGTGGTCTTTGCTTTATGGTTTCAAATCAAATGTGCTGCGGAATTGTAAAAGAAACCTTAATGTTACGAGTTGGTCCAGATAATTATGAAAATTGTTTAGCTACGAAACATGCAAGTGAAATGGATTTTACTGGCAAAGCTATGAAAGGGATGATTTATGTTGCACCTGAGGGATTTGATTCAGATGCAAAACTTAAAAATTGGATCAATATTTGTACGGGGTTTGTAGAATCACTACCGCCTAAGAAACCTAAATGAGTTTGAGCATAGCTGCTGTACTTATGTGGGTGACCATAAAAAGTAAGATAGTAAAAGAACAAATGGGGTCAGATGAAGTTTTGAAGGATATATGGTGAAACAAATAAACTGTGTTAGCGTGCAGGAAATACTAATGTACTGGCCTGACAAATCAGACGCAGCCATAAATGTCTGTTCAATATTATTACGCTTATGATCAAAACTCGATGCTACGTTAAAATTCTTGGTGCGTCTTTAATAGGCATCTTGCTGGGTTCTGCCGGAATGTTCTGGTATTACAAGGCTGGTAATATGCTGCCTGAAATCAGCTTTAAGGGAAGGGCTGTACTGGATACTGCAACATATCAGAACCCCTATCTTAATAACGCCATATATCTTGATAATCCGGCTTTAACTGAGGACAGGATTTATTTATTTTTTCAGGATGACATTACAATGAACGCTATTATCGGTAAAAAGGTTACGGTAAGCGGCTTTCTTAAAACTGTTAACATCGGAGATGGATTAGACGTTACCGAGCTGACAGTGGTTAACGTAGAATACCAGGAGAAATGACGCACCATACCACTCGCTGTCTTTTCAGGCACAGCGCCCGTAACGCAGGATGTGGTGAACAATGAACCGCATCGCATGTGGTACGGGAATAACGATGCGGCTCTTCCTCACCGCATCCTGCGGTTTTTTTTATAAAAAACTTTCTATATACTCCGGAATACGATGTTCCAGCCAGTACACAGGTCTGAACGGCAAGCCACTGACAAAACCCACATGACCGCCATCGGCACTTAGCTCCAGTGTAACCTGATCTGACAGGTCGTTTTTACCGGGCAGGGTAGATGGCCACATGAATGGGTCATTTCGCGCATGCAGTAACAGTGTGGGTGTCCGGATATGTTTGAGTTGCTGGTAGCTGGAAGCAGCGCCATAATAGTGTTCAACATCATTGAAGCCATGCAGGGGCGCGGTAATATGGTTATCAAAGTCACGGATAGTGCGCAGCCGCTTTAGTATGCGTAGATCAATATCATCACGCCGGGTATATTTTTCTCGGGTTGCGCGTAGCATGATTGCGAGCAGGATTTTCTGGTAGATTAGCGAAAAGCCGTGGTTCAGTCGTTCAGCACAATCTGCCAGTTGGAAGGGTACTGATATGGCCAGGGCTGCAGTAAGGGGATTATTTTTACCCGTTTCACCCAGCCATTTGAGTAGTACGTTGCCACCGAGCGAATAGCCGATAGCAAACACAGGTCTGTCCGGGTAACGTTTTCTGAGCAGTTCAAGGACATATGCCAGGTCGTCCGTTTCGCCTGCGTGGTAGCGTCTTGCCAGCCGGTTAGGTTCGCCGCTGCAGCCACGAAAATGCATTAACACAGCGGCCCAGCCACGCTGGCTGAAGCTGCGTAATATACCGGCGGCATAGTTAGAGTTGCTGGAGCCTTCGAGTCCATGCAGGACCAGTATTAACGGGCCACTTTGCTGATTGTTCCAGTCCAGGTCGATAAAGTCGCCATCCTGCAGTTCGATGCGTTCCCTGTTCAGGCTGATGTCGGGCTTTGGCCTGATGCGGTTGGCCCAGATGGTCTGCAAGTGTGGTCCGGGTAGCCACCAGGCGGGTTTGAAGTTACTTTTGGTGATCATGGATGCAGGGTGCTGAAGAGTTCCTTGATAATGTTGTCATTGCGAGGCACGAAGCAATCTTTCAGGATTGGCAGCCAGACCAGGCAGATTGCCGCGCTGCGACCGTTTATATATTTCAAAGGCATGGCCCTTTGGCTCGCAATGACGAAATGTGTTTTATTTGTGATAGCGAGGCACGAAGCAATGACAATTAAACCAGGATCCTCTTGATTCGTTCAGGGATGTCATGTTTTGCACGCTGCTATCGATTAACCCGATTCTCTATCAGATCTTCAACCACACTCGGGTCCGCAAGGGTTGAAGTATCGCCCAGTGTATCAATCTCATTAGCTGCGATTTTACGCAGTATCCGCCGCATGATTTTACCTGAGCGGGTCTTGGGTAAACCAGGTGCCCACTGGATAATGTCCGGTGATGCAAATGGACCAATCTCGCTGCGCACCAGTTTGACCAGTTCAGCGCGCAGTTCCTCTGATGTCTCGACATCTTTAAACAAGGTGACGTAGGCATAGATGCCCTGGCCCTTGATATCGTGCGGGTAGCCCACTACAGCGGCCTCGGCAACGGCCTTGTGCAGCACCAGTGCACTTTCAATTTCGGCTGTGCCCATGCGGTGGCCAGAGACATTCAGCACATCATCGACCCGGCCAGTGATCCAGTAGTAACCATCTTTGTCCCGACGTACACCATCGCCAGAAAAATAC
>QIDK01000226.1 GCA_003228405.1 Gammaproteobacteria bacterium
ACGGCATGGGCGTGCCCTGACGGCCATATTTAATAATGTAATGCAGCATCGCATCCGGAGCAGAATTTAACAGGCCCTGGTTATTTAGTGCGGGGGAAGTGATAGCTAACTCACGGGGGCGAGAAAATCTCATGCCAGATCCTGTTCCGCCCTGGCCAGATTCACCATGACAGGCAGAGCATTTCTGCTTAAATAAAGATTTTCCGGAAACCGGATCAGCTTGAATCCTGTCCTTACTCCAAACCGGAGCCGGAGTTTTTCGCCAGCGGCTAATAAACTGGATGATTTCATCAATGTCTGCTCCAGTAGAAAGATGGCATTACGCGTTCTGGGCGGCCCAGACGAATGCTTTGCTTTAAATAGTCACTGGAAGCAGATTTAAGAAAAGCATCCAGTGAAAGAGGTATACCCATTCCACCCTGACCATCATTACCATGACAGATAGCACAATTTTCCAGATAGAGACTTTCTCCGCTACTGTTTGCTATAACAGTATGAAAAGGAATAAAACTGGCCAGGCTAAGCACTAATGCTATGGATTTAAAATATTTTGAACTCGTCATAGGCCACATCATAGCATGTGAACAGGGTTATTTTTTGCAGTAGATCATAGGCCTCGCATTCTTCTGTGCGCCCTGCCATAAGACTTTATCAGGCATCCGTAATCTCATTCCAGGCTTTCTTAAGTCGTTTAGCAGAGACAGGTACGCGTGTTTTAATTTCCTGTGCAAATAGTGATATCCGATATTCTTCAAGCAGCCATCGGTAAGTTTCTAACTGTTCAGAATGCTGGTTGTTTTTACGTAGCTGATCAGCGCGCTTTTTATATTCAGACCACAGCTTAGAGATATCAATTCTGGATTTACGATCCCTATCAGGGTTATCCTGTATTTTTTCAAGTCGCTTTTCAATGGCTTTTAAATAGCGCGGAAAATCATTGAAATTTTCCAGCCGCGTGGTTAACACAAAATCTTTATGCATTAAATGATTTAACTGGTCCTGAATATCAGACATTGCATCCAGCCAGTTTAATGGAGGGTTTTTAAGTTTTTTCTGTAACTGGTGATGCCGGTCCAGAATTTCCGTTAACTGTCTGATAAAATCACTGGCATGATCATTAATCTGTTCTCGATTATCGAGCAGCCTGTTAAATGACTTCTCTGAATCCGGTATATGCTGGGTAAATAACTGATCAATTATGCGATAAATTATCTGTTGTTTCAGATGCTCACAGCTACCAATAGATGTAAATTTAACACACAGATTTAAATTTTTAGATAAATCAGATTTCAAAAGTTTTACGGCTTGCGCAAGTGAATGCATAAATAACTGACGCAATCCGGCATAGTGCTGTTGCCTTGCTTCAGCCAGAGAATTAAAAATGCGTACATTTACCTGCTTTCTATCGACGATCAATGCTGGATAGGCTTTTATAATAATGCCATTATTATTGAGTTCAATATCAGCAGGCAGCTTATCCAGAATACGACAGTCAACATTTTCCTGCTCCAGTTCATGCGGTTGTTGCTGGGCGCAGGCGTCTTCAATATAATCTGCCAGTTCCTGTTTCAATTGATTAAGGTTACGACTCTGTTTTAGAGTTTCACCCTGTGCAGATATCACCCGATAGTTGAAACACAGATAAGCGGCCAGTTTGTTTTCCTGCCAGGCATCATAGGGAATGTCTGCGCCGGTTAATTTTTTTAAGTGCGCAGACATAGCCGTAGTTAATGCCATCTCACCCGGGCTTAAAAAATCGTAACAGGCCTCGGCAAAATTAGGCGCAGGTACAAAGTTTTTTCTTATCTGTTTGGGTAAAGAACGAATCAGCTCTGTCATTTTCTCCCGCAACAGCCCTGGCACCAGCCAGTCACAGATTTGCGTATTTAGTGAGGCAAGTCCGGCTACCGGGGTTATTAGTGTAACGCCATCACAATGGTTGCTGGGGTCAAAATGATATTCCAGTGGAAACCGAATAGCATTGATAGTCATCGAGTCGGGAAACAGGCTGTCTGCAACCGGCCTGGCATCCTGCTGCATCAGATCTTCGATTTTTAAAAATAAATTCGTCTGGCTGTTTTCCTTAAGCCATTTATTTAACTGTGGCCCACTATACATATTTTCTGGCAGATGCTGATCATAAAAATCATAAACATCATTATCGTCAATCAGAATATCCTGCCGCCGGGATTTGGCCTCCATAGTTTCAATTTCTTCAATAAGCTGCCTGTTTTTTACATAAAATTCATGTTGGCAGTCAAAATCGCCCTGCACCAGTGCACTACGAATGAATATTTCCCGAGATTCCTGTGGCTTAATCGGGCCATAATTAACCTTGCTTCCCGGATTAATTAACAGACCAAATAATGTAGATTTACGAATGGCAGAGACCTGAGCCGATTTTTTCTCCCAATGCGCCTGGTTATAACTATGTTTAATTAAGTGCTTTGCTTTTTCTGCAATCCATTGAGGTTCAATTTTAGCCAGATGCCTTGCATAGACTTTTTGCGTTTCAACAATATCAGAGGCAACAACCCATTTCGGCGCTTTATTAAATAAACCCGAGCCTGGAAAAACATGAAACTTACGTTGGCGACAACTCTGGTATTCATGGCCTTCATCTTTGTAGCCAACCTGACTGAGAAACCCTGTTAGCAGAGCGCGATGGATTTGTTCGTAAGTCGCTTCAGCGGAATTAAATTTTAATTTTAATTCATTCAGCATCTTTTGAATTTGTCTATGTGTATCAATCCATTCGCGCATACGCAGCCATGAAATAAAGTACTGTCTGCACCACTTACGCAATTGATTAGCCGACAACTCCTGTTTTGCCGTGTGGTATTTATTCCATAAATTTAGCCAGCTAATAAAATCTGAACGATTATCAGTAAAGCTTTTATGAGCTTCATCTGCCGCCTGTTGTTTATTAAGGGGTCGTTCACGAGGATCCTGCACGGCCAGGGCAGACACAATCACTAAAATTTCACTTAAACAGCTTTCTTTGGCCGCCTCAATTAAAATTCGGCCCAGTTTCGGGTCAACGGGTAAACGCGCTAATTGCCTGCCGGTAGCTGTAATTTTATGTTGGCTATTAATGGCACCCAGTTCATAAAGTAATTTATAGCCGTCAGATACCAGCCGGCTATCGGGTGGCTCAACAAATGGAAAGTCTTCCACATGTCCGAGTTGCATATGTTCCATCTGCAAAATAACTGCGGCTAAATTAGTTCGTTGAATTTCAGGCTCGGTAAATTCACTGCGCTGCTTAAAATCTTCTTCCGCATACAGGCGATAGCAAACACCTGCGCTTACCCGACCGCAACGACCCTTTCGTTGGTTGGCAGAGGCCTGGGAAATTTTTTCAATCGGCAGGCGTTGAATTTTACTGCGCCAGGAGTAACGTGAAATACGCGCTAAACCTGTATCTATCACATATTTGATACCGGGGACCGTGAGCGATGTTTCTGCAACATTAGTGGATAAAATAATCCGTCGCTGGCCCGAACGACTAAAAATTTTATTTTGCTCACCGGCCGATAATCGAGCCAGTAAAGGCAGTATTTCTGTGTTTTGTAAATTTTGTTTTGCTAAATAATCGGCCGCTTCACGAATATCTCTTTCTCCGCTGAGAAACACTAGAATATCGCCACGGTCTGTTCTGGATATTTCACTAACACAGTCAGCGATAGCGGATGGCAGGTCTTTTATCTGATTATCTTCAGATTCTGTATCACGATATTCAATATCAACCGGATAAGTTCGCCCGGAGACTTCGATAACAGGCGCCTCATTGAAGTGCTTTGAAAAACGTTGCGGGTCTATGGTGGCAGAGGTAATAATTATTTTTAAATTATGCCGCTTAATAATCAGACGCTTTAGATAACCCAGCAAAAAATCAATATTTAAGCTGCGTTCATGGGCCTCATCAACAATAATGCAGTCATACTGGTTGAGAAAAGCATCATGATGAACTTCAGACAGCAAAATGCCATCGGTCATCAGTTTAATAAGACCGTTTTCACCCAGCGTATCTGTAAAACGAACTTTAAAACCAACCACTTTGCCAGCTTCAGTTTTCAACTCCTCTGCAATACGCTTTGCTACCGAGCGAGCGGCCAGCCTGCGGGGCTGTGTGTGGCCAATCATGCCGCGTATGCCCAGCCCCGCATCCAGACACATTTTAGGTAACTGGGTGGTTTTGCCGGAGCCGGTCTCACCACAGATAATAATTACCTGATTATCCTGTATCGCCTGAATAATTTCGTCACGTTTCTGGCTAACCGGTAACTCTTCTGGATATGAGGTATGTGGCCTGTTTTCCATGCGTGACTGAGATTGAGTAAGCGACCTGTCGATCAGTTTCTGCAGATTGACAAGTAGCTGATCAACAGCTTTACCTGTCTTAAGACCTGATTCGATAACCTGCAACTTACGCCCTGCAATAAACTGATCTTTCAGCATGCACTGCTTAATAGACTTTTTGATTTGTGCAATTTGACTTTTTGTTGTGACTTGACTCATATATATACTGACTAAACCGGCTAAAAATGACTGCTATCTGCTCTTCAGAACCTCTGATTAAGTCATGATTATGTTCAGAGGTTCACTAAAATTAAATATATATCTATTTTGTTAAGGTGTACTCATTGTTTCTGAGCTATATAAATACTAGACTTTAACTTATTGTCTCAGGGCGTAAAGGGTATTAAATGAAAATCGTAAATTTAGCTCATAGATTGGGTAATTAGTTCTATTTATGAACACGGCAATTATACAGCTAGTCAAGATAACACTGCTATTAATTATGCTCTCACCGTTAACGGCACATGCAGAGAAAGACCGTGCCTGGCCCAT